>JBMNSK010000006.1:0-54926 GCA_050945155.1 Eggerthellaceae bacterium
GGTCACGGTATAGGTCGTATCAGTACAGTCGAGAGTGTAGTTGTAATAACCACTGCTCGTTTTGCGAGCAACAGCATACTTCGTTGCTCCCGGAACGCTTCCCCAACTTAACTCAACACTTGTCACCTTAGGAACAGCCGATACAGCCGGCTTCACCGTCCCTGTTGGGGTTGCCGAAACTAAAAAGAAATCTGATGCCGGTGACCATGTTCCGTTTACATATGCTTGGACTAAAAATTGATGGGTCTTTCCGTTTGCCAAATCCGAAACGGTATAGGTGGTCGAAGTAATGGCGTTAGATGAGGTCTTGTATTTTCCTGAAGAAAGTTTTTCAGCTACGGCATACTTCGTTGCGCCCTTTACCGCATTCCAGGTAAGAGTAACTTCACCGTCGCCTGATGCGGTTGCTTTCACGTTGGTAGGAGCGCTACCGGTCACTACGACAGAAACTAGGTCTGAGGTGGTGAACTTCGACCATGCTCCATCAATATACGCCTGGACTAAAAACGTGTAGGTCGAAGCAGTCTTGAGATTATTAATCGTGTATTTCGTATCAGTGCAGTCATAAGTATAGGTACTGTATCCACTGCTTGTCTTTCGCGCAATGGCATACTTGGTAGCTCCCGGAACGGCCTTCCAAGAAAGCGTTACTGAAGTATCGGTCATCGATGAAACGGTGGGAGCAGGCTTCATGGTGCCAGTTGGCGTCGCAGAAACAAGCAAGTCTTCTGAAACAGGAGACCATGTTCCTGTGATATAGGCTTGAACCAGAAAACGATGACTTTTACCGTTAGATAGATTATCAACAGTAAAACTCGTTCCAGTGTATGTTGTAGAAAAATTCTTGTACTTCCCTGTCGATAGCTTCTCGGCAATGGCATATTTCGTCGCGCCATTAACTGCATTCCAGGTCAACGTAACTACGCCGTCTCCGGATGGAGTAGCTTTTACATTGGACGGTGAGGGAACAAGCTTAACCGTAAGGAGGTCGTTGCTCGTAAACTTTGTCCAGCTTCCTCCAACATAAGCCTGTACTAAGAATGAATAGCTTGAACCGTTTGTGAGACCTGTAATGGTATATGAGGTATTCGTGCAGTTATAGGTGTAGGTGTAATACCCACTGCTTGTTTTACGTGCGATAGCATATTTCGTTGCGCCAGGAACCGCAGTCCACGAGAGTGTTAACTGTCCATTTGCAGTAGCTGATACGCTCGGATGAGGGCTCGCACTGAGATACTCGATGATGGCTTTAGCATTCGCAATGCCGAGTTTCTTTAAATTAGCCTCATTGGAAAGATAGGATGCGTTGCTTGCGTTATCTATAAACAGGTTTTCCGTAAGTACTGCCGGAATTCCTGCTAAGCGACTTCTATATAAAACCGTAAGGTAATCCGCAGTGCTTCCATCGGGATACGTGACTCCATGTTCTGAATCTCGAGTTTTAATCCCTCGATTTTTAAGACTCAGCTTGTCGGTTTGCTTCAAGTATGCTTGGCTTAACTTATAGCTTTCCGTATAAAGGTCGTACCGATATGAGCTGTCATTAAGAGTCCAAACTTCAACGCCGTTGCCTCCGCCTGCATTAATATGAATGCAGAAAAAAAGGTCTGCTCCATTGGCCACCGCATTGGCAACGCGCTCGGATAAACCGAGATACACATCAGTGGTACGTGTCATATATACCGTGATGCCCGGAAAGTTCTCAAGAAGGTAGTCTCTTGCATATAGCGCAATCTTGAGAGTTAGATCCTTCTCTTTTAAACCATTGGCTACCGCACCCGAGTCAGAGCCTCCGTGCCCTGCATCAATAGCCACAACAAACCCGCTCTTACTGCTGGTTTTAGCCATAGCCGTTTTTGTGGTGCTAACAATTGAATTAACAGATGCGTTAACAGCAGTATCGATACCATCTGAAGCTTGGGTGTCGGTGGTAGTTTGCGTGTTTGAAACATTTGAAGAATCACCAGCAACGTTTTCGCCAGATGAGTCTCCTGTATCGCTGCCTATTCCGCTTTCCTCACCACCGCCCGTTGTAGTGCTTTCTTGATTGTTTTCATTTTCTAAAAGATCGTCTGCGAGAACATTTTGGTCAGTAACTGCAGCCTGATTACTCGAATCTAAAGCCTCACCATCTGCATAGGCGTACTGCGGCACAGAAACACACACGAAAGCTGCTATAACTAACGTGAAAAGAAAAACGGTGGTGTAGAAAAGTGGCTTTTTGAGATACTGATTCAACAATGTACTTCCTTTTTTTGCTTCAATTTGTGGAAGCAATGCTTCCGTCTTGGTACGTTTACAAAAAGAAAGAACTTATTTAAAAAGACGAAGACCCCCATCCCCGTCCAGCTGCATCAGCTTAGCACAAAGGGAAAAAATAAGCCGGCGGAAATCCCCTGAACAGCCACAATTGTAAAAGAATTAACACAAACCTTTAGACACCGGTTGCATAAATTGCGATACCAACAAGAATTAAAGCGAGTGCAATGAGCTTCTTTGCATTTAGTTTTTCTTTAAATATCAGCACACCAAAAATAGTTACATAGACATAGCTGGTTGATTCAAGCACCGGCCCGAAAGACAGCGGTACGACCTTATAGGCATACACGCAGAGCAGTGTCGAAGCTAAAAACAGGGTATATGCGAAAATAACCGGCGCATTGAGGTATTCCTTTATATGACTTGGATAAGTCTTCATTGCGGCCTTTTTTAGAAGCACTTGGGCGACGGCACTGATAAAAGTACCGAAAAGAATAAGGCAGGAATAAAGAATGAGGGTGCTATCCATGATGTAGGTCCCCCTCACTCGTAGTTGCGCTTTTTACCGTAACGTCAGCCGCAGCTTTTTCAGGTAGTGATTCGTTATCCGCATAGGAAAAAATAACAACACCAATCATGATGAAAATTGCCCCGATTAGTTTCGGGAGCGTGACGGGCTCTGCAAACAAAACAAGGCCCCAGATAATGCCCCAAACGATGGCAACTGCTCGATTTGCATAGGCTGAAGTAAGCGGCATTCGTTTTAAAACCTGCTGCCAACCAAGAGCATAAATTGCCAAAATGAGCAGCATGCCGCCATAAAGCAGTAAAAAACGTGGGCTCAAGAAAGGTTCACCGGCTGCATACTTGCTAAGCACGCCGGTCAACGAATAGAACATGAGCAGCAGATGCAGCCCTAAGAGTCTCTTGAGCCGACTCATCGCTTACCAGCCTTCTAGATCATGCGTTGGCAGATAAGCTTCAATTTTCTTGAACTCTTCTGAAGCAAAGATATAAAACCCGTAGCGGGAACCGCTATCAACAATCTTTCTATCAAACGAATCAATGGGGCTTGCAAAAACAAGAATTTCAGGACTATTTTCTTTTATATCCTCAAGAGCTTCAACATCATCTAGGGAAAAGACAAAACGAATGGCAGCACTCTTCTTCCTGATTCCCTGCGGCAAGGAAGGCTTTATTCCAAGAGCGACATCAATTACTGCCGACACATAGTCATATCCGGTCGAGATAAAAACAAGGTCGCTGCCAATGCAATCTCCGCCCATACGACTGCCAATTTCAATAAGTTTAACCCTGCCCTGGTGGTCAATTTTTATCTCAGAGTGTGAAGCGCCAAATCTAACACCCAACGCATCAAGAGCATGTGAAACGACCTGCTCAATTTGATTTGCCATTTCACTGCTCACGCGCGCTGGTTCCAGATGTCCGGTCTCAATGAAACCGGGCGCACCGGTTGTAAATTTTTCCGTAATGGAAACAAGGTGGTGTTCGCCCTGCCAGGAAATAAACTCAACACTGCATTCAAGACCAGATACAAACTCCTCCACAAGTGCTTTGCCGTCAAAACCGCTCTCAATGGCAAGATGCACTGCATCACATAAGCCATCAGGCGAATCAAGACGCGTAACACCGCGACTGCCGGACCTGTCTTCCGGTTTGACGATGATAGGAAAGTCAAAGTTGAGTTCGGACAAATTGGTATCTAAATCAACCTGGATGCTGCGAGGAGAAGGACAGTTTGCCACCTCAAAAGCCTCGCGCATGAGGTGCTTGTTCGTAGACTTGCGCACGCAGTCCATAGAGTTAGCAGTAAGCCCAAGTTGGTCGGCAACATACGAGACCGTAATATTTCCAAGATCTGTCCCGATGGTACAAACTCCGTCGACTCCAATTTTCTTGCAGGTCTCAGTAATCTTGTCGAACTCGGTAATGCTTAGAGGGTAGAAAAAATCGGCAGTCTCTTCCCCAACTTCCCCACTTTCCCAAGCAAAGACATGCGTCTCTATGCCCCGCTCCTTTGCTTTTAAAATAAGGGGGTTTTGAAATGCTGATGCACCGATGATTGCGAGTTTTGTCATCAGAACGCCCTCTTTTGAAAAAAGAATTGGATTGTTTCAGCAATATGCTGTATTTGCTGTTCTTCTGCAGGAATGGGAAAATTCACAATTCGCTCCCCCATCCAGTCGGCATTAGGAAAAGATCCGGCAGAGGTAAAGAGAGGAGCTATGTTTGGATACCAGTCGCTTATAGGTAGTTTTTTCGTCAGTGCAAAAGAAATCAAATCGTGTCGGATATCAGGATTGAGCAGCAAGGTAAAACGCCAAGGTACTGCACCCTTACTAAAGGTATAGATATTCTCACTTGGCAAAAAATGCTCGAAGGCATTCCGGTACCTGCTTTGGTTTTCTCGTCTACGCTGTATAGTCACATCTAGTTTCTTTATCGCTTGCTTAACCTCATCCTTTTGCTGCTCTTGGAGGCGAAAAAGGTAATTTGGCCGATAAATTTCTCTCGCTGCCATAAATAATTTACGCTGAAACTCTACCGGGACAGTTCCGTTACGCAAAGCCCGATACATCTTAGAGAAGAACGCATCTTCTTCCTCAAACTCTTCGTTATACATTGGTAGAGTTTCTTCGAGCCTTCTTAACGCTATCTCGTCTCCAAGATTTGTGATGAGCAGACCGCCAAATCCCAAATCAATAGTCTTGGCATAGCCCGTACTATGCACGGCGTAATCGCCAAAACTTCCAACTGTTCTACCATCTAAGATTGAAGCCCCCATGGCAGCAGCACAGTCCTCTATGCAGACTACGCCTTCACTACGTAAGAAGTCCGCGATTCTTGGCGTCTCTTGTACGGGATTTCCATACATATGCACAATCATGGCTGCTGCAGGTGCTTCTTGTAATACAGCAGCACGAATCGCTTCGTATGTCACATTCCCTGACTGCGGATTAACATCAACGAATACAGGTTGCATCCCTGCATAATATATGGGAAATATTGCGGCATAACACACGTTAGCGGGAACTAAAACCTTCCCTCCACCTGGGCAGCTATGCCGCAGCACCAAATATATTGCCGTTGCCGCACGACCTGTTATGAGAGCTTCGTTCATAACTAAAGAGTTGCCGGTCCTTGTCCTGGCTTGAAATAGTGATAGTTATGATATTTTTTCTGCTCCCACTCGTGCTTGTAATCGGTATATAGTTCAACCAAATCTGTATACTTTGGCTCCCAATGCAATTCTTTTTTAGCCTTAGAAATGTCGTAGCAATATCCACGTGTAAGGCCCGGTAAATCCGGCCTCTCAGTAATCTCGCTCCACTTTCCTTCAGGTGAAAAGACCGTCCGCAACGCTTCGGCCTCTTCAAGTTGCGAATAAGCTACGTTGGTTGCAATATTGAAAATACCCTTCGCGTCGCCCGAGAAAGATGCCGCTTTAAGAGCCTCAACTACGTCTTTAATGTATACGTGATCACGCTTTATGCTCTGATCACCCCAAACCTCAATGGGTTCACCAGCCAAAATACGTTCAAAGAAGATTTCGAAAGTACTCTTCTTATACGTACCATCAGCGTCAAGGTGGCCGAGTACTTCGCCATAACCATGTACGCCCGTGAAACGTAAGGCAATAGCGTTCATATCAAAATCTTTGTTGTAGTAAGTCACAAAGTTCTCTGCTGCAACCTTTGAAATGATGTATGGAGAGTGGTCGCCACGGAAAGAAATGCCATCGTCCTCTGAAATGACGTCTTTACCATGAATATCGTTGTAGACCTTATGAGACGAGGTAACAACTACCTTCTTGATATTGTTCTTACGGGCAAATTCTAAGACGTTGTAAACGCCGAGCGTATTAATCTTAAAGAATTGCTCCACAGGTGTTTCAAGTTCTGCCAGGCAAGCGGATAAGTCGATAATTGCGTCAACACCCTCAGTAGGTAACTTTTCATAGCTTTGGGGATCGCTAATATCGAAATACTGCGTTGGGACGCCATTCTCTTCGAGAAACTTCAAAGGTTTTTCTGAACGTCCAAGAGCAAGTACATCTACGCCTTGCTTCACCATCTCCACGCAAAAATAGCGGCCTATATAACCTGTTGCACCAACCACGAGAATCATTTTTCTTTCCCTTTCATCTTGATTTCTTTGACAACATATAAAGGTCTTCCTTTTACTTCATCAAAGATATTTCCAATATATAAGCCCGCAATACCAATCGCAGCCATAATCAAGCCGCCCATTAGCAACATAATGGCTATTGTGCTTGTCCACCCAATAAATGCTTCGGCCGGATTAATGCAATACCTAATTACTAAATAAAGAATCGTAATGAAGGAAGCTAGTGAAACTAAAAACCCAAGATTTATTGCAAATTTAAGCGGTTTCGTTGATTGAGCGGTAATAAGCTCAAAAGCCATCTTTAGTTTCTTTTTAAAGCTATACGAAGACTTACCCTCATATCGAGCTGCCGCCTCTAAATCAATTGCTGTTTGGGAAAAACCAAGCCATCGTATAAAAAGGGTATAGGCTCGCTTCTGTTCACGCATGCTACAGTAAGCGTCGATGACAATTCTCTTGGATATGCTGTAATTACAAATAGTATTGTCAAAATTTCCGTCGGTGAAATAGTCGTAAACTTTATAAAAAGCCTTTGAGAAAAACTTTGTTATCGTGGTATCCTGCCGGTTCTTACGACGCGCAAAAACAACATCATAGCCTTCCTGGGCTTTGTTATATAGTTCGACTATTCCCTCTGGGCGATCTTGCAAGTCGCAATCCATCACCACAACCCAATCTCCACATGACGCATCAAGTCCTGCCGTGATAGCTTTTATTTGCCCAAAATTGCGAGAAAATCGAATTCCCACTACGCGGTCATCTTTATCGGCTAATTTTGAAATGTCTTCCCAGGAGCCTTGTGGGCAATGGTCATCAACAAGAATAATCTCAAAGCTTTTATTCATGCCCTCTAGCGTATTAACCAAGCGACGATACAGCTCCGGGAGAGCTGCCCGGCAGCCATATACAGGAACGACAATTGAAATATCCATGCTCTGTATTCCTTATCCCTATCTCGGCCGGCACCGTAGTCTCAAGGTTACAACGAATACAATAAACAAGACCCTGGGGCTACGCGCGATAGAATTCGTAAATGGTCTCTATCACGTAGTCCTGATCCTTTTTCGTCAAACCGTAATACATAGGCAGCCGAACCAACCGCGCATTTTCACGATCTGTTACCTCCATCGAGCCGGATACGCGACCGTACTCGATACCTGCAGGAGCAGAGTGTAAAGGCACATAGTGAAAAGTCGCTTGAATTTCATGTTCTTTAAGATACGAAATGAAGGCGGTTCTTTCTTCGAGGTCCTGACATTTCAAATAGAACATATGCGCATTGTGCTTGCAATCTGCAGGAACAACAGGTAAGTCAATTTTTCCCGCTTCTGCCAAAGGCTTAAAAGCATCGTAGTAGTTCTGCCAACTTGCAAGCCGGTTATTGTTTATCTTATCGGCCTCAAGAAGCTCGGCGTACAGATACGCCGCGTTCATATCGCTCGGTAAATAGCTGCTGCCATAGGTGACCCAAGTGTATTTATCAACTTGGCCACGCAGGAAACGAGAACGATTGGTGCCCTTCTCACGAATAATTTCGGCATCCTCGTTATATGCCTCATCGTTGATAGAAAGTCCGCCACCTTCGCCCGCAGAATAGTTTTTCGTCTCATGAAAGGAAAAGCATCCAAAGGTGCCAATGGTGCCGAGAGGACGTCCCTTATAGGTAGACATCACACCTTGTGCGGCATCTTCCACAACTAAAAGGTTATGGCGCGCAGCGATATCCATGATGGCATCCATATTGCAAGCAACACCCGCATAATGGACAGGGACGATAACGCGAGTTTTATCGGTAATTGCTGCCTCAACCTTCGTTTCGTCAAGGTTCATCGTGTCTGGGCGGATATCAACAAAGACAAGCTTCGCCCCAACCAGCACAAATGCATTTGCCGTACTGGAGAAGGTAAAGGAAGGCAAAATAACCTCGTCGCCCGGTTTAAGCTTGCAAAGAATAGCAGCCATCTCAAGCGCCGTGGTTCCGCTGGTCGTAAGTAAAAACTTTTGCATCCCGTCGTTTTCTTCAAACCAGGCGTTGCACTTTTTAGTGAACGGCCCGTCGCCGCTGATTTTTCGGTTCTCTTCGACTGCCTGGCGCACATAGTCAAGCTCAGTCCCAAGATACGGTGGCACGTTAAATGGAATACTACTCATGATGCTTCTTTCTGTTTGCTTATCTTCCGTCATACATCTTTGCATAATAGGCTTGATAGTCCCCAGAAACCACATGCTCAACCCATTCACCATGGGCTTGGTACCAGTCCAGGGTCTTTACAATACCGTCCTCAAATTTCGTCTCGGGAAACCACCCAAGATCGTGGCGAATCTTTTCAGGGTCAATACCATAGCGGCGGTCATGGCCCTTTCGGTCGGTCACATGTTTTATCAGATTTTCATCAACACTTGCATCGAGGTTATGAACATAGTCAATGATGGTCTTTACGATGGTTATATTCGTGCGTTCGTTATGGCCACCAACGTTATACACTTCCCCATCGACGCCGTGAGATACAACCATATCGATAGCTTTGCAATGGTCCTCAACATAAAGCCAATCGCGGATCTGCAAACCGTCACCATAAACCGGCAAATCTTTATGATGAAGGCAGTTGTTATACATAAGAGGAATAAGCTTTTCGGGGAACTGGAACGGGCCATAGTTATTCGAACAGCGCGTAATGTTCACTGGCAATTTGTACGTGTCTCTAAATGCCTGAACAAAAAGGTCCGCTGCAGCTTTTGAAGCGCTGTAGGGGCTGTGGGGAACAAGTGGCATTGTTTCGACGAAGAACGTGTCTGGCTCATCTGCGCGCAAGGTTCCGTATACCTCATCTGTTGAAACCTGCAGGTATTTCACGCCCGGTCTGTACTCATCATCGCCACAAAGCCAAGCGTTTTTCGCACACTGCAGCAGGTTAACAGTGCCCTCAACATTGGTTTTCACAAAAGCGGATGGGTCCGAAATGGAGCGATCAACGTGAGACTCTGCAGCAAAATTCACTACGTAGTCAATTTCATATTGCTCGAAAAGGCTGGCAATGGCGGCGGTATCGCAGATATCTGCTTTTACAAAGATATGCCGCGTGTCATCTTGGACACTTGCAAGATTTTCTAGATTTCCCGCATAGGTAAGCTTGTCTACATTAACAATGCGAATGTCCTCGTACTTTTTCAGCATATAAAGGACGAAGTTTGAACCGATAAAACCTGCTCCACCGGTTACCAGATAGGTTTTAGTCATTGAGGGCCTTTCTATTAATCTTGCCCATCTTTTGTTCGTTTCATATAGATGCGGTGCTCGGCGACGCGCTTTAAGTGCCTTCCGTATCCTGATTTACCATACCGCTTAATTGCATCTTCAAGCTGGTCAATCGTAATCCATCCCATGAAGTAGGCAATTTCTTCGGGAAGTGAAATGCCGAGACCCTGACTCTTTTCAATGGTGCGAACAAACTGGCTTGCCTCAAAAAGCGAGTCCATGGTGCCGGTATCGAGCCAGGTATAACCACGGCCTAAAGTCACTACATCGAGCGCATCAGCTTCAAGATACATTTGGTTGAGCGTTGTAATTTCCAGTTCGCCGCGCGCGGATGGTCGTACCTGCTTTGCAAAGTCGCAAACCCGCTCATCATAAAAATAAAGTCCTGTCACCGCATAATTGCTCTTTGGATGTTCTGGTTTCTCTTCGATAGAAATTGCTTGGAAGTTTTCGTCAAACTCGACGACTCCATAGCGCTCAGGATCGTCAACCCAGTAACCAAATACTGTCGCGCCCTTTCCTGACTCAGCATGGCGAACGGCTCGATCAAGGTGGCGCCCAAGTCCGTTACCGTAGAAGATATTGTCACCGAGTATGAGCGCACAAGGACCACCATTAATGAATTTCTCCCCAATAAGGAATGCTTGAGCAAGTCCTTCGGGCTTTTCTTGAACGGCGTAAGAGAGCTCAACACCAAAGTCTGACCCGTCACCTAACAACTCCTCAAACCGAGGCAAATCTTCCGGCGTTGAGATAATGAGGATGTCGCGAATTCCCGCCAACATAAGGGTTGAAAGCGGGTAATAAATCATGGGTTTGTCATAAACCGGGAGGAGTTGCTTGGAGGTTACGCGCGTGAGTGGGTATAGACGAGTACCAGAACCTCCAGCCAGAATGATGCCTTTCATGCGAAGTCTCCCTTTATGTCTCGGTTCTCGATTTAGCTTGTATTATAACTGAGGCATTCGTGAGCTTTAAGATATGTGTAGGTACTACGTAATTGTAAAAACAAGGAAGTAAACGTTTCGTCGTAGAGCTTGAAGATAAAGGTCGAATCACCTAAAAAGAAGCCTAGACAATAGAAAATGGGGCGGGAGGTTAAAGGCCTGGTCCCGCCCCATAATCAATCTACTATTAGAGATATCTTTATAAATCTCCATTGTGTTGGTAGTTTTTACTTCTTTTTAACCTGTGTTTTACTACCAACCGCCTTACCACCTCTATTTTTACACGGTGAAAAAGGAAGGGCTCTAGGCTTTTTATACAAACTTAGCTGCTTAACTTGGAGAAATCTCCATAGAGCCTTCGTTCTTGTCACCGATTACGCAAAATAATGGCGCATAGATTCAAGTAAGGCATGACATCCGTCCCTAAGCACCATCTCCAGCACTTGCCACACTCGGCTCAACCGTCGCGGCCTCAGAATCGCTCTTTGCAGCTTCTTGAGCAGCTCGAGCCCGATCAAGCATCTGAAGTTCTTCTTCGCTCTTAATAATTTCGCCGTCGTTTTGCGCATCTTTCCTATCTTTAAGCAGATACCGTTTGATGGCTGGAATCTTTGAACCGATGTAGTAAACCAATCCAGCAACGATGCACGAGAATCCCGTACCGGTAATGAGATAGAACAGTTCGACACGACCGACGCCTGCTAGTGGATCGTAAATCGCAAAGTAGGCAATAGCGCCACAGATGAAAGCAACGACGCCCAAAAGGTTAAATCCACCCGTGTAGGAATAAGGGCCAGGACGGTCCGTACGTAGGATACCCAAGAGGGAGAATTTCTGACGCCGTACGCTGAAGTAGTCCACCAACATGATGATAATAGCCGGACCACCGATAAATCCTACAACGGAAAGAAATACGTTGTAGTAGTCCCAAACAATACCTACGAAACCGAGAATAAGAACATAGATTGACCATCCGATGACTACGTAGTTATAGCGCCACTGAGGACGAACAACTTTTGTGCTTACCGAAAGGCTATACATGGCGGTCGCCATAATAGAAATGTTTGACAGAACAAGCAAAATCAGACAGAGAATGGCAATAGGTCCGCCTATCTCAGAGAACCAAACTGACGGGTCGCTAGATACCACTCCGGTCATATCAGAAATTGCAAGAGAACCAAATGCGCCCACGCAGGTAATTAAGGCGTAGACAAAACCGAAGCCTACCATATAGCCCCAGTAACTCACGCGCTCACTTTTACCTAAACGCGGATATACACCCATTGATCCATACCAAGCACAGACAAATGCGAGGTTCCACTCGGTAGCAAGCATGAAGTTTTGGTAGAACTCTCCACCACCGCCACCGGTCGCCTGAAGGGCCATAAGTTCATCCCAAGAGTAGTTAGAGAACACAACCCAAAGAATCACGATGGCCACAATAATAACGCCAGGGATAACAACGTAAGAAACACGCGTGATTGCCTTTGGCCCCATAAGAGCAATAGCGGCACCAATAATTACGCAGGTTGCTCCTAGCCACGGAATCCAAGCTTCCGATAGCGTTTGTCCGGTTGCAATGCCGTACAAACTCTCCAAAGAAGTGCCGTAAATCTGGGTAAGAATAGCTTCCCAACCCCAGGTGGAAAGCATAAAGATAAACCAGAGCACCACCATACCTTTATGCCCAAACACTGCTCGCTGGTAAATAAAGGTGTCGATGCCGTGGCGTGCGGGAATAATTACCGCAAGTAAATAAATAATCGAGAAGATAACAACTACGCCAATAATGTTTGCGAGAGCTGCCTTTAATCCTAAGACTGATACTACGGTTCCTCCTTGGGTGAAACACCAGGGAGCCAAGGACCAAATAGAGGTAACCGCTGCCATGGCCCAAAATCCCATGGTGCGCTCTTTTTTCATGGTTGGGGCAATACCGAATACAGCCTCATCAGTAGCATTGCGCTCATTACTCATCGTCAATCACCTCGCTTAGACCACGCCGATAGCGATGACGATGACGCAGAAAATTGCGAGCACCACCATGCCAATATAATCGCCTTTGGTAAGGCGCTTTACTTCTTCATCTTCTGATGTTTCGATGATTCCGACGCGTCGGTCAATCTCTTCATCAAGAAGCTCCTTCATACTTTTTTCTTCTTCAGCCATAGTTACCTCCCGAGAGTCGGATCAATGAGGGAATGGTAGGTCTCAGGATTTCGGTCGCGAAGCAGCACATAGTACCCATTACGAAGATCAGGCAGTTCGTCGGTGTTGACGGTCGCTTGAATTGCGCACTCCCGATCTTTTGCCTGAACGATGGTTCGGCCAAGAGGACCAACGATTTTGCTCTTTCCGAAATACGTGAGGGTTTTGTCCGTTCCAACCTGGTTGCATGAGGCAAGGTAAACGA
Organism: Eggerthellaceae bacterium; assembly: GCA_050945155.1. Taxonomy (GTDB): domain Bacteria; phylum Actinomycetota; class Coriobacteriia; order Coriobacteriales; family Eggerthellaceae; genus JBMNSK01. The sequence continues at coordinate 13,025 of JBMNSK010000006.1, forward strand.
CATTGTCGAAAGACCGAGCGCTCATCACAATGTCCCAGTCGCCGTCTTGCGGCGCCTCCCAAGCTGCGGGAACAATGATTATCTCGGCACCGTGCAGCGCAAGAATGCGCGCTACTTCGGGATAGGCAGTATCCCAGCAAATCATGATGCCGATTTTTCCAAGTTTCGTATCAAATACGGGATAGTCGGTGCCCTTCTCAAGAAAGTCCGTATCCACCCCTTCAACGAGATGAGACTTGCGGTAACACCCAATGGGCTTTCCCTCATCATCGATGAGCGCTGCTGCGTTATAGCAGACATCTTTTCCGTCTTTCTTTGCTTTTTCGACAAAGCCAAAGACCAGATGAACGCCAAATTGAGCAGCTGCCTTTGCAAGACGCTTAATGGATTCACCGTCGGGAAACGTTTCCGCAAGTTGAGGATAGAGCTCGCCACATTCATAACCAGTTACAGCGAGCTCGGGGAAAACAATGAGATCGATCGCAGCATCATGGGTAACCTTTTCCATCCAAGAAATCATTTTTTGGATATTGGATTCTTTGTCACCGAGACTGCAGTCGATCTGCACACAAGCAATGGTCACTTGCATATCGCACCTCTCCTTTCACTACGTCGGGACAGATAATCGACGCGGAAATGGCATGCTTTATGCCAGTTCTCCGGATGAAATCATTGTGGCATGGTGCGATACGGCAAATTTAAGGCGCAATATACATATATTTTTGATATTGATGGAGAAAACTCCACGGGGAAAAGAAAGGGCGGGAGACTTCGTGCCTCCCGCCTCATAAAAATCTCAGGCCTTTAAACCACGATATTAACCAAACGGCCAGCGACGACAATGACCTTTCTTGGCTCTTTGCCGTCCATATGAGAAGCCGCCGCCTCGAGCGCTTTGGCCTTTATGGACTCCTCTGCTTCATCCATACCGACCATGATATGCGCTTTCACTTTGCCGTTTATCTGAACGGCAAGTTCAACTTCTTCAGCTTTTGCCTGCTCCGGATCAAAGTCCGGCCACGACTCATGGTGAATACTCCCCGTTCCGTCTAAGGCAGTGTGCCAAAGCTCTTCAGCCCAATGAGGAGCAATAGGAGCCAAGAGCTTACAAATTACGTCTGCCACATCAGCATCCAAAGCGCTGAGCTTCTCGCTGGCCTTGCGCTGGTCAAACGAAGCGGCATGCAGATAATCGCCAGCCGCGTTGCAAAGCTCCATGATGGCAGCAATAGCGGTATTGAAGTTATTGCGGTCAAAGTCATCAATGACCTTACCAACGACACGGTGACGCTCGCGGTTAAGTGTCGCAGCAAGTTCGTCTACCTTCGCCTCGGAGCCAGGTTGGTAATAGGTCTCCTCGCCAGCTGCACCAACAAGGTCATTGACGATACGCCATGCGCGGTTCAAAAACTTATACAAACCTGCAAGGCCACCTTCGTCCCAAAGCAAGTCTTTGTCTGGAGGGCTCATGAAAAGGATGTATGCTCGGACAGCATCAGCTCCATATTCGCGAATCATATCCTCGGGAGCAATGACATTACCTTTGCTCTTCGACATGGTCTCGCCGTTACCGTCTTTCACCATACCCTGGCAGAGCAGGTTCGTAAACGGCTCATCAACGTCAATAAGACCCATGTCGCGCAGTGCCTTTGTCCAAAAACGGCTGTAGAGGAGATGCAAAATTGCGTGCTCAATGCCGCCGATATATTGGTCAACCGGCATCCACCTATTAACTTTTTCCGTATCAAATGGAGCCGTATCATTGTGCGGATCGGTATAGCGCATGTAATACCAGCTCGAACACGTAAAAGTATCCATAGTATCGGTCTCGCGACGTGCCGGACGTCCGCATTTCGGGCAAGTCGTTTTAATGAACTCTTCGTGAGTCGCTAAAGTCTCCCCTGCCGCCAAATCAATATCTTCGGGCAGAAGTACGGGAAGGTCTTCTTCAGGAACTGGCACCACACCACAGTGGTCGCAGTGAATTGCCGGAATCGGATTTCCCCAATAACGCTGACGAGAAATAAGCCAGTCACGCAGGCGGTACTCGGTCTTGGTGTGCCCACGACCGGCTTTCTCGAGGTCCGCCATGATGGCATCGACTGCAGGAGAATGCTTGCCGCCCACCATACCGGTGTATTTACCGGACTGAACCAAAATACCTTCGGCGTCATACGCTTCGTCCCAGTCGACACTCGTAACTTTGCGCTCCTTTACCCCGTCTAATTCCTTAAAGAGCGGATCATCTTTACCCAAGATAATGGGAATGATGGGTAAATCGTACTTACGGGCAAACTCAAAGTCGCGTTGGTCACCGCAGGGAACAGCCATGACGGCACCGGTACCATAGTCACTTACGACATAGTCAGCAACCCAAACGGGTACTTTCTCATTGTTTACCGGATTTACCACATAGCGGCCAGTAAATGCACCGTGCTTTTCGCGGTTTCCTTGCGCACGCTCAAGAGCGGTTACTTTTTCAGCATCTTCGACTACTTTGCGAACCGCCGCTTCATATTCAGTACCCTGAACCATGTCCAGAAGTCCCGGATACTCAGGCGCCAAGAGGAAAAAGCTGCAGCCGAAAAGCGTGTCAGCACGTGTCGTGAAAACAGTAATAATATCCTTATCACTTGGGTTTTCTGGCGCGTTGCCCTCCTCGTCACAGAGGATAAAGTCAACATCAGCACCTTCAGAGCGGCCAATCCAGTTTGCCTGCATCTGCTTTACGCGCTCAGGCCACCCGGTTAGCTGCTCTAAGTCATCCAAGAGCTCATCTGCATAGGCAGTAATCTTGAAGTACCACTGCGTTAAATCACGACGCTCAACCTCGGAATGGCAGCGCCAACACTTACCTTCAATTACTTGTTCGTTTGCCAAAACAGTGCCGCAGGATGGACACCAGTTGACAGGAGAGTTCTTGCGCTCAACGAGGCCGCGCTCCCAAAGCTTAAGGAAGATCCACTGACCCCAGCGGTAGTAATTTGGATCGCAAGCAATAACCGTGCGGTCCCAATCGTAGGAAAAACCCATGCGCTTAAAAGATGCACGTTGCTTGTCGATGTTGGCATAGGTCCACTTTGCCGGATGGGTATTATTTTTGATTGCCGCATTTTCTGCAGGCAGACCAAATGCGTCCCATCCCATAGGATGGAGCACATCGTATCCGCGCATGGTAGAATAGCGTGCGACAACGTCGCCAATGGTGTAGTTGCGAACGTGTCCCATATGAATATCGCCAGAAGGGTATGGGAACATTTCGAGCACATACTTCTTTGGTTTCGTGGAGTCCTCACGAACCTTGTAGAGCTCCCAGTCTTCCCATTGTTTTTGCCAGCGTGGTTCAATCTCGTGTGGGTTATAGGCCTTCATTGATTCGTCCTCATTCATGCCAGAATAATCGGCTTTTCTCGTGTGAAAACATACGGACAGTATCTTACTTCGAAGCCCGTCCGAACGCCATATTATAAAGCATCAAAATAAGCTAAAAGGTCTGATGAAAGAGATGTAACAAGTTCTTTGCCCGTCTTTGAATCAAAATTAAACTGGGATGACTCCCACGGGCCCGGTACCAAGAAAGAATGGTTGTGCCCAAGGAAGATAAAATTATCCATCGGGCCCGGTAAACCGAAGAGCCAAACTCCGCCGATGGCAAAGAAAACAAAACAGCATGCTGCTGCAACCCACGCTGCCTTTGATTGACGCCCAATGCCAAGAGCAAGCAGAAATCCTGACGCAAACAAAAACGGCCACATATTCAAAACCATATTCGTGAGCGTCTGCCAAGAGATGATACCGACTGACATCGGAAGAAGCATGACGCCTATGGCGAAGACAAAAATTCCAGTGACAACGCGGCTAAGGAAATGCCCACTCCAAACAGGGACAATCATGATACCGAGTCCCGCAACACAGAAAGCAAGTGGCCAAAACTGCCACCACTCACTACCCGCAATACGTGATGAGATGATAAGAGCTGCCAAGAAAAATACAATGGCAAGACCAGCAACAACAGCAAAGAACAGTTTAATGGGATGATTTTCGCCCTCGCCGCTTTCTACCTCATCTTCTATTTCAGAGGCAGTGCCGGCCATAATAGTCTCATAGATTTTTGCATCAATAGCTTTGCTTTGGTAATAGATTGAACCATCCGCACACGCCTGTGCGTATGATGCCGGTGCCGGCGGTGGCGTGTGGCTGATGCCAACATATCTACCCTGCCGCGAGGCCTGCATTGCCGCATATGCAGCTGCTGTCCGTGCAGAAATATCAGACCCTTTCCCGCGCGCCTGCTCGCAATCTACACACCCATAGGTATCGGACTGCACTTCTTCCGGCTCGACATCAAAAGGATGTGAGTCGCCATCGGAAGAAAGCGGGAGAACCGCCCATAAAAGAAGGTAAGCAAGGGCAATAACACCAAGAGAGAGAAACGCGCCAACTACCGCAATGATTCGAATGACAAGGGGATCCAGATTCCAGTAGGAAGCTAAGCCAGCACAAACGCCGCCGATATAACCATGGCTTGACCTTTCAAGGCGCTTGCCTGCCAACGCGAATCCTTTCCTGCAAAAAAATACCTGCTAAGGACTCGCGAAAAATTAGTCCGTTTCCTCAATTTCATTGGCTGCCAAAGAAGGTTCAACTTTCGTTACACGAATGCTCAAAATCCTTCTGCGACGCATGAATTGAATCTTGAACGTAAAGCCCTTGATAAGAAATTCATCGCCAACTTTAGGAACAACTTCTATCTCATCCATCAACCATCCGGCGATGGTTTCGTAGTCGTCAGACTCTTCAACAGGCCACCCAAGCTCAATAGCATCTTCTACTGGGTAGCGCCCATCAACCAGCCACTCATGGTCACTGAGAGGGGTGAGATACTGATCCACCGAATCGGACTCGTCGATAATTTCACCGACGATTTCTTCCACGATGTCCTCAACGGTAATTAAACCATCGGTACCACCGTACTCATCTACCACAATGGCCATCTGTTGCCTATTTGTTTGCATTTCAGAAAGGAGCGGGAACAGGTCTTTTGAATTTGGCACAAAAAGTGCATCATAGGCGAAGTCAACGACAGGTCGATCCCCTTCATTGTTAAGAATTGGGTCGAGTAAATCTTTGTAATGAACAATGCCAATAATATTGTCACGGTCCTCATGAAAAACCGGAAGGCGCGAATAGCCGGTACCCTGCATGCGCTCAAGTGTCTGGCGAACAGTTTCTGTATCTTCGACAATAATCATGTCTACGCGCGGCTGCTTGATTTCATCAACGGTCATCTCATCGAGGTCGAGGATTTCGTTAATCATCCGCTTTTGCGTATCATCCATCGCCTCATCGTGAGTCATTACCTCGCGAATAGCATTTTCAGATTCATTGCGTCGGCGAGCATTGCGCCCCTTAAATAATCGGGCAAGTGAATTGGAAGACTTCGTACTTCGGCCGTGGTCGGCGTCGTCTTTTGACTTATGTGAGTCCATGTATACGTACTATCCTTTGCAAGTCGAGAAGCAAAACAGCATGTACTGAGGTTATTTTACCCTCAGTTTCCCTACTCGTGTGAAAAAGGCTGCGCCCGTACCAAGAAAGAACAAGGGGCGCATACAAAAAAACGGTGCCGCCCGAAGGCGGCACCTGGCAAATTTACAAGCCCCCACACCTGTAAACTTACCCTTTCTCTTTCTAAGCGGATCGTATGCTTCCACCGCCTCGAACGCCTTTATTATAAAAAGGACCGCTCAAAATAAGGCATGGAATTTCTCACAAGCATTTCTTTATTTTTCGGAATTCTTCACACAAGGTAAAAAATTACCCTGCATAACCCCAGTTCAAATGAAAGCCCCGCTTCCATAGAAACGGAGCTTTCATTCAGTGCTTGTTCTCGTCAAGTCTGATAACCGGCATGAGTTTAGTACTCGACCAAGTCTTCTTCCTTTATGCGTCCACGGAAGGTGCGATACACGATGAAGTGATAGATAAGTACCAGCGGAACGCCGATACATGCAATCACTGTCATGCACAAGAGCGAGAGCTCAGAGGATGCCGCAGACATAAGCGTAATGGTTGGTCCAATACTGTCTGCGCTTGCAACAACCAAGTTCGGGAACATAGTGACACCCAGAAGGGCCACGAGCAGTATTGCCCCGAGTGACTGAGCCAAAAATGATGGCAGGTCTTTGCCACGCGCAGCAAGAACAAGACTGGCCACAATAGCTGCCACAAAGAGCACTGCAACAATCCAACGAACCGGATCCATACCTGGGAAAATCTCAGGCTTGATAATTGCAAGGGTATATACCGTTGCTAAAGCAAAGAGAACCAGGACCACAATCTGTAAAGGACGCAAAAGCTTTGATGATTTTGCATAGAGGTCTGATGGTTTAGGTGCCTTGACGCAGAGCCATGCAGCTCCTGCGGCAAGAAACATGAACAAGCCAAGTAAACCGATAAGGAGGGTATAGGGTGTTACGAGGCCAAGGAGCGGAACGCCGATATAATCGCCGTTCATGTTCATCGGGATACCTGCTACTACATTTCCGACAGCGACGCCGAAAAGAAGAGCCGGCAAAAGAGAACCAATAAAGAAGCATGCATCCCAGAAACGTGCCCACTGTTCATCTTTGCTCCGATATTCAACCGCTACAGCACGAATGATAAGACCAAACAGAACAAGCATGATAGCCAGATAGAAACCGGAAAACGTGGTTGCATAGGCAGCGGGGAAGGCTGCGAACAAACCACCACCCGCAGTGAGGAGCCATACCTCATTGCCGTCCCATACAGGGCCGATACTCCTACGGATTACCGCCTTATCATGGTCATTCTTAGCGACGAAAGGATACAAAACGCCTGCGCCTAAGTCGAAACCATCCAAGACGAAGTATCCGGCTATCAAAAGAAATACAAGAAAGTACCAAAGAACCTGAAGGACTGTCATATTAATCGCCATCCTTTCCGTTCTCGTCCTTATCCGTCTTATCTACCTGCTCGCCAGCATTTTCTGCATCTTTAGTCTCTGCCTGAGCCTTCGACTTGCCACCGAATACACGAGCCGGTGCTTTAGTGAAAGACTTGGCATCTTCAACAACAGGTCCCTCGCGGATAAAGCGCTTAATGACGCGAATCCAAGCGATCATAAGGATGGTGTAAACAACCACGAACAACAGCATCGTAATTAAAAGTTCCGGAACGGAAAGCGACATGGAAATAGCGTCGTTGGTAAGCTGACTTACTCCCTCGCCGCCACTGGTAGCGGGATAAACAACCCATGGCTGTCTGCCTACTTCAGCGGTAATCCAACCGGACTGAATAGCTAAGAAGGGGAAAAGCGGAGAGATGATAAGTAACTTCTGCAGCCACCGCATTTCCTTAATCTTCTCGTTTTTCTTGCGCGAGAAAACAAGAGCGAGAATGACGCATAAAACGATGAGACCAAACATGAGTACCATCAGGTGATAGCTCTGGAAAACGAAGTTTACTGGAGCATTCTCGACATCCATATCGGAGTATTTTTCCTGCTCAGCAAGCTGGTTAAGTCCTTCGTATTCCGTATCCCACTTCTGAGAAGCAAGAAAGCTTGTTCCGCCTTCAATTGCGAGAGGAGAAACAACAGTCTGGGTATTTTCGTCAACCCAACCAAAGAGATACAGCGGAGGTACTTCGGAATCATACATTCCTTCCATCATGGCGAATTTGGTCGGCTGTTCTTCCGAAACCTCTACTGCAGTTACATGCGCAAATACCAACATGAAGCAACTCGCAACGATGCCTACGACTGCACCGATGCGCAGCGTCTTCATCGCAAAGTCTTGATTGCGTTTCTTGAGCAGATACCAAGCTGCTACTGCCATAGCGACAAATGCGCCCATGATAAGCAAGCTTGTTACCGTATGGGTATAGCGCGCAAAAATAGACGGATTGAATGCGGCCTGGAAGAAGTCCGTAATAACCGCCTTACTACCGTCCTCGGAAAGCACGGCGCCCATTGGGGTCTGCATCCAAGAGTTTGCGATGAGGATCCACAATGCCGAAAGGCAAGATGCGAACCAAACCAACCATGCTGAAACCATATAGAACTTCGGGGAAACCTTATTGCGGCCAAAGAGCAAAACGCCCAAGAAGACCGACTCGAGGAAGAATGCAAACAATGCCTCTGCCGCAAGCGGTGCACCGAAGATATCGCCGACGAAACGTGAGTAATTAGCCCAGTTTGTTCCGAAGGAGAACTCCATGGTGATTCCCGTTGCAACACCTATGACAAAGGTTGCAGTAAAGATTTTCACCCAGAATTTGGTAGCTGCCGCATCTTCTGGATTACGAGAGCGGTAGTACCTCGTTTCGTTGATGGCCAGGATTAGTCCAAGTCCGATGGATAACGGCACAAAGAAAAAATGGTAGGCAACAGTTGCCGCAAATTGAATCCTTGATAACAACGCAACATCGAAAAAGGCCTCCATAGCACACCTCCTCTACCTTTGCTGTCTGTATGAAACAGGCAATCCAAAATCGACCAAATCCCTTAAGACGATAAAACGTCTTCATAATAATAGCACTAATTTAGTACCATTTCGTTAAAAATGAGAGTATTTTCCTATCAATTTTTGAGATTGTGGATTTTTCTGGCCGATTTAGGCCATATTTTTTAAGAAATAGGAGGAAGTTTCATTAAAAAGTATTAGTAGTACCGAAAGTACGCGGCGCAGGAACCCTCGCTTGACACCATACAAGGGCCGATTGGATGGACGGGCGTACAGACAGTTCTAAACAACGGACAGTCAGAAGGACTGATTACGCCACGCAAAACATCTCCGCATCGACATGCATGCGGAACTTTAGTTTCTTCGACCGCAGGGTGGAAACGATGCATAGCATCGAAAGCGATATATTCCTCACGCAGTCGATAACCCGAACCAGGAATATCCCCGAGCCCACGCCAGGTTGCGCTGCACGTTTCAAAAACTTCGTTGATAATTTCTTGCGCCTGTAAATTACCCTCGGTCATAACTCCTCGAGTATATGCATTTTCAATCTCTGCCCTACCCTCATGGAGCTGCTGCATAATCATGGCTATACCTTCAAGAATATCAACCGGCTCAAACCCCGTAATGACACCTGGAATTCCATATCTCTCAGCAAGAAAACGGTAGGGCTTCATGCCAATGATGGTACTGACATGACCCGGCAAGATGAGCGCATCTACGGAAAGCTCGTCGCTGTTCACAATTGCTTCGAGTGCGCCCGGCATATTCTTGTGCGCAACAAAGACGCTGAAGTTTTTCAGATTCGAGGCCTTCGCACGCTTTACGGTCATTGCAATTAACGGGGTGGTCGTTTCAAAACCAACTCCTAAGAAAACCACTTCTTTATGAGGGTTGTCCTCTGCAATTTTTAAGGCATCAAGCGGCGAGTACACAACGCGGACATCGCTTCCCTTCGCCTGTTCATCTCTCAAACTGGAGCTTGACCCAGGAACCCTCACCATGTCTCCAAAGGTGGTAATAATCAGATTCGGAATGCGAGAAAGTGCCACTATCGCGTCGATGTCGTGGTTTGAAGTCACGCAGACCGGACACCCCGGTCCTGAAGCCAGTTTTATGCCTTCCGGCATCAGCGACCGTAGGCCATTGCGGGCAATGGCAACGGTATGAGATCCGCAAACTTCCATCAAGGTGGCATGTGGAGGTGCTAAACGATCGATGGTCTCAACGAGCTTGCGAGCAAGTTCGGGATTACGAAACGCCTCAAGTGTGCGGTCTAAGTCAGCAGAAGATGAAGTGCACATCTTAGAACGCCTCATCATCAACGAGGTCTGGAATTGTTTTAATAAGGTCTATTGTTTCCTGTGCGTACTCAGGATCAACTACCTCAATAGCAAATCCAGCATGCACAAGAACAAAGTCGCCTACCGCAGCCTTTGGGGTAAGGTCAAGCGATATATCACGCGTAACTCCCAAAATATCAACGGTAGCCATACTGTCGTCATGCTTTTCAGTAATTTTCGCTGGGATAGCTAGGCACATAGGTCTCACGCTTCTAGTCTGTGTCTTTTCTTGCAGATGCTACCACAGCCTGTCCATAGGAGATGTTCCCGTCATTAGGGGGAAGCTCCTGGTTAATTGCAACGGTAAAACCTTCGCTTTCCAGGGCTTGAACTGCGTTTTCTATGATATAGCGGTTCATAAAAACGCCACCAGAAAGAGCGATTGTGTTAATTTGGTATACGGCCGATATCAATTCTGCGGCGGTCTTAATGAGGTCCACAAATGCATCGTGAAATCTTCGGGCAATAAGGCTCGTTGCGACACCTGCTTCTAAATCATCGAGCATCGCGGTAAAGGTCGGTGCTGCGTCAAACAGCAGGACGGATGTATCGTGGGCAGTACTCTCCTTTGTTGCGACGTTTTTCTCAAGGGCAATCTTGTAACGCTCGTCGAAAGGCTCCGGAGCCCTATTCCACCAAGATCCCATTGCCGCTTCAAGCAAGATGGCTGGTTCCCCTTCATAACTTGCTTCGCTTACAACGCCCAAGAGCGCAGCAGCAGCATCGAACAAGCGGCCAACTGATGAGGTCATAGGCGTATTGATGCCTTCATCAATCATGGACTGCAAGGTATCAACCGACTCCCCCAGAGCTTTAAGACTCCTCTGGGCACCAGGATGGTCAAGCAAGTCGAAAGTCCATAGCGCCCCGTAAGCCATTCTCAATGGCTCTTTTATTGCGGCGGCTCCTCCAGGCATGGGCAAGTAGGCAAAGTTCGCAAAGCGTTCAAAGTCGCTTCGGTTAGCGAGAAGTACCTCACCACCCCAAACTTGGCCATCACTTCCATAGCCGGTTCCGTCAAAAGCGATGCCACAAACGGCCTCATCGATTTTGCACTCACCAAGAACCGAGGCAATATGGGCATGGTGGTGTTGAACCTGAGTCAGTTTCAAATCTTGTTTCTTTGCCCACGTCGTTGTGAGATATGAGGGGTGCATATCGCAGATAATTTCCTGCGGATGCAGATGAAAGAGGTTTTCGAACTGGGCCTTTGTCTGCGACCACATGTCAAAGGTCTCGACGCATTCCATATCACCGATATGTTGTGATACAAAAGCTTCGCTGCCCCGCAGAAAAGTCATGGTATTTTTCTGCTCTGCCCCGGTTGCAAAAGTTGTGACCGCATCTGCCTTATCAGCTTGAGAACTCCCATCTTGGATAGACGCCGTATTTCTCTCAAGGCTCTCGGGCGAATTCTCAATGTCTTCGTTCTTGTCTAGAGGTTCAAGTACGAGTGGCGTTGGTGCATAACCCCGAGCACGACGAATGGTTTGGACTGCAAACCCAGCTTGTCCAACCTTAATCACTCGCACAACCGAGTCGTCAAACCGGGTGCGAATTTCGCGGTCATTTCCTATAAAGGCATCGGCAATAGCGCTGAGCCGATGTGCAGCATCTTCATCATCGCAGGCAATGGGCTCATCATGCACGTTGCCTGAGGTCATAACGAGCAGTGGCTCATTGCCCCGTTCCTTAAAATCGTGCATGAGTAAGCACTGCAATCCCGTTGCAGGAAGCATTACTCCAAGCTCGGGTAAGTCATCGGCAAGCCCTGGCGCCAACGCACAAGACTCCTTTTTCTTCAGAAGCACAATAGGGCGCGCTGGACTCTTAAGCTGGCTTGCCTCTATGTCGTTTACTTCGCAGTACTTCTGTGCTGCAGCGACATCAGGAACCATAACGGCAAACGGTTGGCGCGGCCGGCGTTTACGTTCTCGAAGAACAGTGAGAGCTTTTTCATTCTTCGCATCACAGACAAGGTGGAAACCACCGAGGCCTTTAAGACCAAGAATCTTTCCACTTTCAAGCAAGTCCACCGACTCAGAAAGGATTGCGTCTGATTCCTCACGCGTTATTCCCCATGTTTTTTGCGCAAAGGCATCGGGAGTTTCGGTGTTTGCATACCAAAAAGAGATATGCGGCCCACAATCAAAGCAGGCATTGGGTTGCGCATGAAACCGCCTATCACCTGGGTTTTTATATTCTGCTTCACAGTCGGCACAAAGCTCAAACCGCGCCATAGAAGTATTTGCGCGGTCATACGGCAAACCTTCGATGATAGTGAAACGCGGGCCACAGTTCGTACAGTTAATGAACGGATAGCGATAGCGTCTATCGGCAGGATCGAAGAGCTCTTTGACGCAAGCATCACAAATCCCCAAATCGGGAGAAACCAAGGTAACTTTATCGGTCGCGTCTTCTTCGGATTGAAGAATTTCGAAATCACTCATTCCTTCGACAGCTGCCTCGCTTAAGGTGATTTCTTTTACCTGAGCAGCCGATGGTGCATGCTCTGAAATTTCAAACACAAACGAGTCGAGACTTTTTTCCTCACCCTCGGCATGGATATGCACACCGTCGCGCGCGTTAAGAACCCAGCCAAAAAGCTTGTACTTGCGGGCAAGGCGATAAACAAAGGGGCGGAAACCCACCCCTTGAACAATTCCTTTTACATGGATATCAAGTGCTGTATGCACAACAACGCCAGCTTTCTCTAAACGCGGTACAAAATAGGATAGATAACCTTCGAAAGAGCACGGAGGGTGACACCTGAATTATCGGGTAGGTGCAAATGAATGCATCTTCTTCCCCGACCAGCAAGTGTAATAAGATCACCTACTGCCTGTGCTTTTGCTAGGGCCCCCAGGCTTTCTGCTTCCTCATCAAGCGGAATGTCCTTGAGTTCATCGGCAGACAAAATCAAGAAAACCCCGTTATTTGGGCCGCCCTTTTGCAGCTGCCCGGTCGAGTGCAGGTAGCGTGGTCCAACCTCCAAGCAAGAGACCACCCCACGTGTTTGCGCCACATCATGGCGGATAAGTTCAAGCGCCTCACGCCTGCCCTCGCCCGTAAATGGAAGAAACGCATTGAGCGCAAAATAGTCACCTGGTTCGATACTGTTCAGCAAAGCCTCAAGCGCCTCGGTAATGGTCCTGCAGTGGGCAAAACACGGAGCAAGTCGTACCTCAGCATCACCCATATGGATGTCACCAATAAAGTCTTCCGTGAAATCGGGTTCGGGTTGACCTTCGCTCAAAATCTTTAAAACCTCAGCTTTGGCCGAGGCAACATCGGGCTGGTCAAAAGGACAGATTTGCATGAGGTAGCCGCACATGGCAATGGCATACTCCCACACCACAAAGTGCTCAACCAGCTCCTTAACAGAATCAATTTTGAAGTTCATGCGTGGAATAGCAGGGTCGAGATATGAGTAGCTCATCTCGAAATTCTTCTGCTCGTCCCACAAGTCAGTTTGTGTTTGATAGGTAATAACGCTGCGATCGCCGGGGTCTTTAGTTAAAAGCAGTGGGTCAATTTCAATATTCGGAAGAATTCCTTGACCATGCTTACCGAGGCTTTCTGCTACAAGTTGCTCAATCCAAAGGCCGAGTACGCGTCCGCGTTTCGGTGTGAGAAACGAAAATTTATTGCGACCGCGTAGGTAGTTGTCATACAAGAATGAAGCAAGGCTGATGGCCGGGTTGTCTATGGCATCTTCGCTACAGCTTTTTTCTGCAGCAAGTCCATACTCAATCATGCCGGTCAGATCAATTCCGGCAAGTGCGGCCGGCACCAATCCGAACACCGAGAGGGCAGAAAAACGACCGCCGACTGATGGCTCGCCGTAAAAGATTTTCAGCCACCCTTCTTCTTGGGCCATCTTGTCAAGGTCAGAGCCTGGATCAGTAATGGCAATTAAATGAGAAACGAGCTCCTCTTCAGAGAGAGTTTCGCGAAATGCCTTGCGAATCACCCGCATTGCCAGGCGAGGCTCAATGGTGCTTCCGCTTTTTGAGGAAATAATTACCAGGGTCTTCTTCGGGTTGACCTCGGTAAGAAGCGCACGAACGCGAACGGGAGAATCTGAGTCGAGTGTTTTAAACACCACATCGGGACGCTCAGGCTTGCTGTACTTCGTCAAGGTCATAGGTGCTTGCGTTGACCCACCTTGCCCAATAAGAAGCACGGTACGCATGCCCTCTTGATACATCTCATGAGCAAAATTTTGAATATCGCGAATGGGATAGGGAGGTTTGCTTGCCAAATCAACCCATCCCATGAAGTTCTGGGCACAGTCCATCGCTTCGTCGGAAAAGTCATACAAAGTCTTATCTTTTGCATGAATTCTGCTGGCTACACAATCCTTCACAAGCGTTTTGGCAGAAGGATAGAGCTTATCTGAATCACCAGTAAACATGCCAATCCCCTCTCTGGAATAGTGTGCCTATTCTAGCAAAGCGCAAGAGAGATTACCGATTTGTCCCAAGAAACCATGATTAAAAGCGCCCGCATACAAATGGACAGGCATACAAAGATGGCAATCTTTCAGAAAACCTTGAAAGAAGATTGAGAAGTATTAGATTCCGAGAGCCTTTTTGAGAGAAGAAACGCGACGGCGAGAAACAGGTACCTTCTCCTCAACGCCATTAAGCGTAAGCAAGAGCGTACCACCCGATACCGGTTCGACTTCTTCAACCATGGCAAGATTTACCAAGTAGCCACGATGAACACGGAAGAATCCATGACCGTCAAGGCGCTTCTCTAACTGCGCAAGGCTTACGGTCGAAAAGAAACGATCGGTGTCTGTCTGTAGGTAGGCATAGTCATCGCGAGCCATGACATAGCGAATCTTATCGATGTTGATAAGGATTTTCTTGCCGCCCTTTTCAACCGGAATGCGCTCGGACTTCTGGGCTTGAGCATGGAGTGCAACATTTTCGCGCACCCGGGCAATGGCCTGTGCCAGACGTGCAGACTCAACAGGTTTTACCAGATAGTCAACGGCGTTTACTTTGAAGGCATCGAGTGCAAACTCGCTGTAAGCAGTAACAAAAACAACAACAGGAGGGAACTTTAAATGCTGCAAGGCATTTGCAAACTGAAGGCCCGTGGCCTCGGGCATATTTACGTCAAGAAATATTACGTCGCAGGGATAGTCCTTAAGCTTTTCAATGGCTTCCCGTACGCTTGCAGCTTCAGCTACGACCTCAGTCTGACCGAGCTCTTCAAGAAGATAACGAAGTTCCGAACGCGCGGGAGCCTCATCATCAACGATTATAGCCTTTAACACGAGTATCCTCCTTGTTCTAGAGTGTGTTCAGATAACGCGCAGCCGTAGACGGCTCACACTGCGCAAGATGATGAGCACACTCGGAGCTTATTATAAACGATGTTTAGGCGGGCCTAAACAGAAAGCTTGCATCAATACCAAGTACGCGAAATGTTCAAAATTATTTATTTTTCAAATGCAGTCGGATTACAGCTGCCAGTTTTTCCTCATTGTTTAAGAAGATAAGGCGCAAATTTACTCCCGAACTACTGAAACGCTGCCAATCCTTTTTATATTTGTGCAAAAATGGGAAAGCGCATATAATTCAAATCCGTGCCCGAGTGGCGGAATGGCAGACGCGGCGGTCTCAAAAACCGTTGTCCTACGACATGCGAGTTCGACTCTCGCCTCGGGCACCAGAAAATCCCAGAAACTAAAAGAGCGCCCGAAGGGGCGCTCTTTTTTTCTCTAAAAACCTCGAAGCAATTTAGATGGAAAAGTCTTTATTGCCGTTAAAAATCTCGAGTGCTTCCTCCACAGATGCATCTGCAAGGGTAATGGAGCTGATTGCCTTGGTAAGACGTACAGCCTCATCTAAAGAACGCTGGTGAATATTGCGTCCGGTAGCGTTTCCGCAGGCACCACCAATATGAATCTGGTCATGCAGCTGCTTCAAGAATGCGTCTGCCTCAACAGTTGAGCCACCTGCGCAAACCAAACCGGTGCGGCCAGCTGCTGTTGATGCAACCTTTAATGCCTCTGCTGGGTCGCTACCATCTTCTGGCTTTGGCGGGTTCACCTTAACGAAGTCCGCGCCCAGGCAAAGAGCAACACCTGCTGCACCAGCAATCAGTGCCGGGTCCTTCTCTGCCTTCACTGCTTCGCCGCGAGGATAAATCCAGAGCACAACAAGAAGACCAGCAGCATGGGCCTGAGCAATAAGCTCACCAGCCTCAGCCATCATGGTTGATTCATATTCGCTTCCCAGATAAATGGTATAGCCGAGTCCTACGATGTTGATGCCAGCATCGCGCATAGCGAGAACGCTTTCGATATCGTAGAGCTGGGGTGAATAAGGATCTTCCTGAGCAGTCTTTACCAAATTTGTTTTGGAATTCATCTTTACCAGGTAGTTAACCTGTGGATAGTCAGCTGCATAACGTGCGATAAGTCCACGCTGGCCTGCCATAACACCACAAACACCCTGGCTTGCAATCTTAAACAGATGCTCCGGGTCAGCATCGTCTGGGCTAATGCCCTCGCCATAGAAGTCCTTGTTTAAGTGTTCAATTTTCTGGTCGCACGCAAAGAGCATCAAACGACCCGTACCGCGCGTGGCCTTCATATAATTGTCGATATACTCGTTACGTGCCTCAGGCATAACATCAGCCGGTACACGTACCTGATCACGAGTAATGCTTGGCATGATTCCCTCCTCATCTAGGTGCTCATTTTTCTGAGCGTTTGCTGTGGTCATTCTATCTTATTTATCTACCTGATATAGATAACATGACAGATTGATAGCAAATATCTTTAACTCCCTCTTCCTGCTATAGAGTGTAGTCGCTTAAAGAAGAGAGGCCTACCTTGAGCGAAATCTATAACACACCGGAACCGGTATTCACACAAGAGCGCACTGGAGCAGAATCGCAGAATTCTTCCTATGACGGCTATACTCCTCCGTCTTATGACAAGACTAATGTGAATAATGCAGGCACGCCGCCTTCTCAAAATTACCAAGGAACCTATTCCTACCAGCAGCCCTACTATGACAACCGATATGCAACCCCGACTACATCTCCAAAAGACCATGTCGCGGCTGGCCTTCTTGCAATTTTCCTCGGCGGTCTGGGCATTCACAAGTTTTATCTGGGTTACACCAATATCGGCTTTATCATGCTCGCTATTACCATCGTCGGTGGCATTTTTACCCTCGGTATTGCAAGCGCCATCATGGAGATTATTGCTTTTATTGAAGGCATCATCTATCTGACACGGTCACAGGCTGAATTTGAGCAGACCTATGTCTTTAACAAAAAAGAGTGGTTCTAGCTGCGTTCTTAAGCTTCCTACAGCTGAATAGCTACGATAAAGTTACCGGCTCTGCGAGCGCTTTTCAAAGAATTGCATAATGCTTTCCTGCTTAAGAATGGCAATGATTCCAATGACTGCCGCCACTCCAAAAATGGCAATGGCAAAACCGATGTTGCCCTCGATGAGCGAAGAAGCGCCAAAAGTGCTCATAAGAATCCCCGGGATACGCGCCGTATTCGTAATAATGAGAAAGTTTTTTATGGGCATATCCGTAAGCGGGACCAGGTAGGTAAACACGTCTTTAGGCATACCGGGTATGAGAAAAAGAATAAATACGATAACGCTCAGCCTGCCCGACTCCTCAAAGTGTTTGAATTTTTCGAGGTGCTTTGTGGGAACCAAATCATGAACAAAGGGTGCTCCCAGTGTTCTGACAAGCGCAAAGATAAGTGCACTTGAGCAAATGCAACCGATAAGAATGATGAGAGCGCCAAGCCACGGACCATACATCATACCTGCAGCAAGTTGCACAACTTCACCAGGGATAAAGGCAACCACAATTTGAAGCAGCTGTAACCCAAGCAGAATAAAAACGCCAAGCGGGCCCGCATTTTGAACATCGGTTATTACGCGGTCAATGCCACCCGGTTGAAAGAGCTCTTGCAGTAGGGGCCAGATTGCCCAAACAACAAGCCCCATAAGACCCAAAAAGACAATAAGGCCGCTAAAACGAAAGATATCGCTTTTAGAAAAACGGCGTGAAGGCCCTGCCGACGTATTGGCGCCTTCCTTTTCCTGACTTTCGCTCTCTGGCTCTTTCGAGCGTAAGTTCTCATTCTTTTTGGTCATGTTCTGAATCCTCATTGAGCGCCTTGTTGTACTCTCGCTTAAAGTCAGCGAAGATCTGAGAGGTTTTACCTACGAGCTTGCCCGTTTCGTACGCACCGACATCGAGTGCTCTACCGGCCTTTCTTCCCAAATCTTCACGCTGTGGACGCGTTGACTCATGGAAGTCCTTCAGCTTTTCTTTCGCCTCCACCGACATCTTTTCGCCGGTCTCAACAAGACCGCCCTGGGTTTCTAAGTCACAGACTTCATCACCCACAATAAGGGCGCTTTTCTTCCACCCATCATCACCTGCAAGAAGGGGGCCTAAAGATATCGCCTTCTCGCCACGCAACCGCTTAATGCTTTCTCGCGGAACATAGCGTTTTCCCAAAAGAGCAGACTTCGTTGCATTCTCCGAGACCCCAATCTGACGGATGGCACCGGTTTCTATGTCGATGAATGCTTCAGAAATCATACCGATTTTTTCTCCCGATTCACTCAGAACAGAGAGATTTCGCCAGACCACCAAATCATCTTGAGATAATTCTTTTTTCTGAAGCAATGCTTTACTCTGAGAAGCGCTGTCCTTCGATATAAGAAAATGTCCATCCTGAAATTTGAGGTAGTCCCATGCAATAAAGAGCATCTTGCGATGGAACATAAGAAGGATATCCGGGCGTTTCACTAAAACGCCGGCTACTTGAGCTTTATGCGGATAAAAAACGAAGCGCCACACCTTACCAATGTGACGCTTTCCGTTTTCACGTACTACGTGTGCTCCGCATAGGTCTTTTGTATCCCACGTATTCTGAGTCAAAACCATGCGCTTTCAATAGAGCTAGTCTTCACGAGACTGTTCCTGTGTCTGAGCAGACCTTGCCCATGCAGGAACATATTCGTCCTCATCGCCTTCGATAGGAATTTCGCGAGAGGCAGCCTGAGATTCCTCAGCGTTACGTACAACCTGAGAAGCAATGCGCTCACGAGCGGCGTCAATCATTGAACGCAACTCTTCGCTGCTGTCAGCAATAACCGGGCGAACGCCTTCTGCGGTGGTCCTCACACGATCACTTGCTGCACCATAAAATTCCTGGCCACGTTGCTGTGCTGTACGTGCGAAGTCAGTGGCGCTCTGCTGGGCAGAACGAGCGAAGTCTGCACTGCGGTTAGCAGCATCTTGGTATGCGCGCTCCGCATTAATCTGAGCCTGGTTGCCCCACTCCTGTGCATCTTTCCAGATCTCGTTTGCCTTCTCCCCTACAAAGGCACGCGTCTCATCACCCGTACGAGGCGCATACAAAAGCGCAAGGGCTGCTCCAAAAAGGCCGCCTGCAACGAATGTTCCGAATTTACCCATATCTGCCTCCTTGTGGCCGATTTCCCTGGTCTTGTCATTATACGGGAGATAACGTTGCCTGTTATAAAAAACCACGCTCTTGTAACTGTTTAGTTAGACGAGAGCAGAATTGTATTGATAAAACGAGTGGCCTCACTCACCGCTTGAAGTGCTTCAAAATCGCTCAAAAAGTTCACCTGAACCCGTGCCCGCCCGTTTTCTTCATCGACCCACTGGGTATTTCCTACAAATACCGCCGAGTCATCTTCGGTTTCTTCTGTTTGAAACTGAATAACCAAATGCTCGAAGAGATGCGGCACAGATGTGGTTTCGATGATGTCCCCAAAAGTATCGCCGGCATTATTAACACACACATGATGTAAAAGGTCGGGAAAGTATGAGGCGACAATGTCGGCACGATTGTGGTTCATATACCGGTTTTCAGAGCGCGCTATAGTAAGACTAATGCTTAGCCTTCCCTTACCAACCGAAAGCTTCTCAACATGCAGTCCTTCGTCCACTAAGCGCCTCCGCCTGTGCCCGAAGAATCTCCACCACCGGTACCTGAAGAGCCACCCCCGGTATCACCAGATCCTGACGAGGAGCCGCCTGAACCAGTATCGCCTCCGCTTGAAGTTCCTGAAGAGCCTGAACCCCCTGAGGTATCTGTAGTACCAGACGGTGTGTTCGAAGAATCTGTAGACGAAGATGACGATGTGCCGGAATTCGATGACGAAGACGTCGAATCCTGAGAGGAAAGTTCGCTGCTTGTTCCCTGAGGACTTACGCTTGCATTCCAAGACTTGCGTTCAAGAACCGTAAGTCTTCCTTGCTTTGCCTGTTCAATGAAGTCATTATCGGTAATTTGGCCAGTCAAAGACCCAAATCCGGTTCTGATGTCATACAGAATGGTGGTAAAGGTATTCCAGTCTTGGCCTTCAACAATCACAAGCTCTTGCCTGTTCTCTAAGAAGATATAGTGGCCGGTACCCGAAGCAGTCCCGAAGTTATAATCGATGGTCTTTGCAACCGGGTCAATCGAATAGTCGTAGGCAACACTGTCCGTAAGATGAATAGCCTGGCCGTCGATTACAAAGGTGACATCGGAACCTGCGATTGTCCACTCGCCCTGGATGTCTTGGGCATCATCATGAATCAGCCACCGATCCACGGAAAAAAGGACAATGAAAATAAGGAGAATGACCCCGAGAGTGCCTAAGATTCTGTTACGAATGCGATGAGGCTTCTTTTTGGGTATGGAAACTGACCGGTTGTTCGAAGAGCTCTTTTTCTTTTTTGACCGACGTTTGCCATCTTGCCTCGCAGATTCTTCGCTCTCTTCGTTTTCACGCGCTTGCTCAGCCATATAGAGTTCTGCATCTCGCTCTTGACGCAGCATATAGGCAGTCGACCCGGCACCAGAGTCGGAATAGCGTCCTGTCTGCCCAGCGTTGTAGCCATCCCGAGCCGCAAAGGGGCTTTCAAAGGGTTCGATGTGTTCATCTTGAAGCGTATCAATACCGGATAGGTCGACACCGCCCGCATACTGAGGATCAGCAGCATTAACCATCTTCTGTGTCGGAACGGCATCCATCACCGAATCGGGGCCATCCGGTGTTCCGGGCGCTCCGGTAATATTGGGTGCTGCCGCATGATGAACAGGAATAAGTGGCGCGGAGATACCAGGTGCCGTTTGGTTAACTTCTTCGCGCAGGTTGTCATACGTTTGCGCTCCACGCCCATTCGACCGCGGAATTGCACGTGTTTGCGCATCATGCAGGACCTGGGTTTTTCCATCGCCACCACGCATACGACGGTTTGGATTAGCAGAAGGAATTGCTTGTGTCGGCGCAGCCTGCGTTGGGGTATTGCGCCCTTGCTCATTCAGAACATCGCGAGCATGCCTGTTTAGGGCTTCGGTGCGACCTTCCTGTTTCCCTTTATGCCTCCGTAAGGCCATTGGTGCCTCCCTCGCATGCGTAAAACTTCTTTGTACGTGTCGGGTGCTTCGACCTTATTTGCCTTCTGGTCGGATTACCTCAACACCACCCATATAGGGAACCAAAACATCAGGAACACGGACGGAACCGTCCTCTTCCTGATAGTTCTCAAGAATAGCCGCCATCGTGCGCCCAACTGCCAAACCGGACCCGTTCAGAGTATGAACAAGACGCGTCTTCTTAAAGTTTTCAGGATCGCGATAACGAATATTTGCTCGACGCGCCTGGAAGTCTTCACAGTTTGAGCAAGAAGAAATTTCCTTATAGGCGTTATATGAAGGCAGCCACACCTCCAAGTCATAGGTCTTAGCGGCACTAAAACCGATATCTCCCGTACAAAGACTGATAACGCGGTAAGGCAAATTTAAAAGCTGCAGAATGTTTTCCGCATCCTTGACCATAGCCTCAAGTTCGTCATAGCTATCTTCCGGCTTGGTAATCTTGACCATTTCCACTTTGTCGAACTGGTGAACGCGAATCAGCCCGCGCGTATCACGCCCTGCGCTCCCGGCCTCTTCGCGGAAGCAAGAGGTGAAAGCGGTATAGTGCTTGGGCAAATCTGAAGCCTCAAGAACTTCACCTGCATGGATGTTTGTCAGGGGAACTTCGGCGGTTGGAATCAGATAGAGACCCTCACGTGTTTTGAACAAGTCCTGTTCGAACTTTGGAAGCTGACCTGTTCCGGTCATGGTTTCAGCATTGACCATCGAGGGGCACCACCACTCCTTATAGCCACGGCTTGTGTGCGTGTCCGCCATGAAATTGATAAGAGACCGTTCTAGGCGAGCACCAAGACCGCCTAAGAGAATGAAACGGCTTTCGGCCAGCTTAACCGCACGCTCAAAATCGATGATGCCCAGTTCAGGACCCAAATCCCAGTGAGGCTTCATCGGGAAATCGAAGGTACGAGGGGTTCCCCACCTCCGCACTTCCGGATTGTCATTTTCGTCTTTACCAATGGGGGTGGACTCAGCCGGCATGTTCGGCGTTGCAAGAAGCATATCGCGCAGTGCAGCATCAGCTTCTTCGTGTTTTTCAGAAGCCAAGGCAAGCTCTTCATTAATGGCGCGGACCTGGTCTTTAGCCGCTTCGGCCTCATCTTTCTTGCCTTGGGCCATCATCTGTCCAATGCTTTTCGAAATAGTATTGCGCTCTTGCTGAAGTCCTTCTTCTTTTACGATGGCAGCACGTCGCTTCTCATCAAGCTCACGAAACTTTTCCGCATCAAATGAAGCATTGCGATTCTTCATTGCTTCAGTAACGGCATCTAAGTTTTCACGCACAAAGTGAATGTCTAACATCTAGGACTCCTCTAATGCAGGTTTGTATTGGACGGTAGGTTCCGTGGTCGTACTTGTTTCTCTTATAACGAACACGACTCATTTCGTGTGTAAGTATACCGCGAATGACCGGGACAAATCTTGCCCCTGACCCCCGTATCCATCAAGATGTTATCCTAAAGAAATAAAAACTCCGAAAACTACAAGAAAAGAAATCGAAGGACTCTATGGACTGGAACGCTCTTTACCACTTTTTCTTCGAGACCTTTGAAGGAATTGGTGCGCTTGTCGGTATCGGCATCGTCCTCAGTCTGATTATCAATGTCATACTCGAGAGGCGAACACGGCGTATCTATGTCAATCATCCTAAGGACGAAGACGAGGATGAAGAAGACCTTGATTGAGCTGGGGTGCTGTGTCCCATCTGTTTTACGCTTGGCTCCACCACAAAAAGAAGCTTAAGTGCCCCGTGCAGTAAAGCGAATAGCTGGTAATACAAAGGGTGGACTCTTTTGAGTCCACCCTTTCATCTATCTGAAAAACTTCGACCTTACACGTGCGGTAATACTGCCGCGCTTATTCATCCAAAAGCTGCTTGCATAAACGCTGAGGCACGCCCGGCATCGCGCACAGAATCACCTGTGGATGCTTCTACCCTTGCAGCAGAGCTGTAATCTTTCCCAGCAGCGGTTCGAAGCTGACGCCGCGGTCTTTGTACTCTGGCTGCTGAACCGATACACCAATGGCGTCATATACGAGCTTTCCGGCAAAGTCAGTTGCCTCATATAAGTTATGACCAGCCATAATAGCCGCGAGTAAACTTGAGCAATACAAATCGCCCGTACCATGAAGCATCTGGGGTAAAAATTTGTTGTTTACTTCAAAAGCATCACAGTCAACACCGGCAACAAAATTTCGGATTATATCTTCGCCTTCGCGCTGGATACCTTTCAAAACAACATGCTTAGCACCCTTTGCAATAAGGCCGTCAATCATGCGCTTTGCATAGTCGTCAGAGATATCAGTTCCGGGCCAATCCTCACCCAAAATAATGCTTGCTTCGGTAAGATTTGGAGTCAGGATATCTGCTCCAGAAGCAAGTTCGGCCATCGCGGCACAAAGTTCGGGCGTGTAAGTCGGATAGACTTTGCCATGGTCTGCCATAACCGGGTCAACGACACGCAAAGCCTTCGGGTAGGTGGTATACAAGTCACGAATTCTATCTACCTGCTCGGGAGCACCCAAAAAACCTGAGTACACGGCATCAATATCAACTCCGATATTGACCCAAGCCTTTAAATAATCAGAGAGCATCTCAGTGGTATCGTGCATGTACCAACCAGGAAATGCCGTATGGCTACTGAAAAGACCAGTAGGAACTGGACATACATCGCAGCCGGCAGCCGATAAAACAGGAATAGCCACACCTAGACTGCACTTACCATAGCCACACAAGTCATGCACGGCAGCAATGCGGGGAATATATGCTCCCTCGCGCTTATACAGTACAGGTGAATTCGGTTCTTGAGACATCTACTTCCCTTTCCTCATTAACTCAAGCCCTATCCAAAAACTTTCTTACCATAGTTATACAACGGCATAATAAAAAAGCGCCGAGGACGCATTTCTTCGATGCCAAGCGGCACTAATCGTCGAAGCTGAGACGGTTTCTTAGATACGCAATGACAAAAGCAGAAAGCGCCACTAAGATAATCACGGCAGTTGTGCCGAATGGCGGGCTAAACGTGGTCTGCCCAGAAGAGATATACACGTTAATGCAGGCGCCCGCAAACAGGCATATGGTACCACCAATAATGCCAATAACATCAAAGGCAAAACTATCGCGACGACTAAAGAGCGACTGCACCAATCCAGCAAGTAGCCAGCTTACCGCCGTAACATACACTCCCGGTGCACCCAAGATATTCATTGCCGTTCCCTGAATGTCGGAATCCATAAAGTGCCAAGACATAAACGGACTCCATCCCCAGAGATTAGCCGATCCAAGGCATGCCAGGACAAAGGCAAGAGCAATGGTGAAGGCAGTTTGACCCAGTGTTTTAACAGGCCGCGTAAACATGCCAAGGATAAGAGGGAGACATGCCGTAAGACGAATGCTTCCAGCTAAGGGAGTGGCAAGAGTTGCATTTGGACCTGACCGGGTCTTTTTCCCCAAAAATGCCCACCAAATGGCCGTAACGGTAATAAGGAATATGGCAACAAACGGTGCATTTGCAAAGAAAAACGTAACGCTTAAGAGCAGAAGCGAAACAAGAGCGCCCAGGTGAGGCTTCCATGCACCCAATGCGCCAACAAGCACCGTAAGAACCCAAACGACAATATTCGTTATCGTGAAAAAGTCATTGAGCATAGGCACCGATGCTAAATTGCTCAAAGCAAGGTTAGCCAGAAACGCCGACCCAATGGCGCCTACTATCCTTGACACTATCATTCCCCAGTTCTTTTCAGCCATACGATCGAGAAAAGCCCCCTTGGATTCGTCGGACTCCACAGTGGGAGGTACGTCATCGGCAAACAAATCGCCCGTTTCTTCTTCCGGCACTTCGCCTAATGCATAGAGAACTATCTGAGAAAGGTCGCGCTTTCCCCGCCGGGCATTACCGAGAAACTTATCCATTTCCTCGGCGAAATCCTTCACGCTGTCGTACCGGTTTTCTGGATTCGGATCGAGCGCGTAAAAGAGAACATCATCCGCTTCCTCATCAAGATTATCCCAGCAAAGACTCGGCAGTACCAATTCCGCGTTCTCAATGGCAGCGGCCGCATGGTTCAAATCAGAAGTAATAAACGGGTTTTGACCGCGCAAAATTTCATAGGTAACTGAGGCAAGCGCCCATTCGTCCGTCCGAGCATCAAGGTCTTGCTCAAGAACCTGTTCAGGCGGCATATAACCAATGGTTCCACCACCGGTGGTGCCATACCCCTGTGCATCAGCAAGCGTTGCAAGACCAAAGTCGGTTACTTTTACCGTGCCCTCTTTATCTATCAAAACATTATCGGGTTTGATATCGAGGTGCAAAACCCGCTTCCGATGCGCCACTTCAAGCGCGTGCGATATACCGTTGAAAATGGAAGCAACCATATCCAGGGTCAAATAATCGCCATAAAGCGCCAATAACTGCGTAAGCGTTATACCCTCGACGTACTCCATGATGAGATAGGCGGTAGTTCCGCGTACTTCAAAGTCATACACCGTCACGATATTAGAATCGGTAAGCATCGCGGCTGTACGTGCCTCATCAAGCCCCGGAATATGAGCTAGCGCCCGTACGTTTGCCTGAACCACCTGCACATCCTTCTCGTCATTCGGATTGCGCGAGAAAAGCCTGGTGGCTGTATTGCGCGCGCGCACTGCAGGACGACGTGAGTGAGAATAGATTGAACTTGTCTGAGAATAATCGTAATCGGGGTCGACCTCATCATCATAGGTCTGCCCGTCATAGTCATCGTAAGAATCAACCGCATCTTCTCCATAGGGCACGTCTTCTTCGGGATACTCTTCTACCGGCTCATAGCCCGTCTCTTCTGTAAGAGAAGAATCCACCTGGTCAACGGCATCGGCGCCAGGCATCGCTGCACGAGCGGCTTGACCTTCCGAAAGTTGAATTGTTTTAATGGCGACCTTGCGTTGAATACGAATGTCCCAGGCGACAATTACGGTGCCGAAGCCACCTGAACCCGCTTCGGCAAGGGGTTTATACCGGTTCAGTATGAGCTTTTCACGTGCCATGGAAGTCTGCTCTGGTCGGCGATATATACATCTGCTTATATTACCGTAAAAGAAGATGGGCTCAGGTGAGACATTCGTCCCGAAATTTCAAAGGAAGATTTCAGGGGACGCGTGATTCCAATCCTTGCAAGCAGCATCCACTTTTCTTGCATTCTCCGTGTGGCTAAGGTAGAATTTCATCCGCTTTCGGCATTTCTTTATGCGGGTGTGGCGGAATTGGCAGACGCGTACGGTTCAGGTCCGTATGGAGGCAACTCCATGAAGGTTCAAGTCCTTTCACCCGCACCAGGTAATTCCAAGACCCTTCGGGGTCTTTTTTTTATGTTGTTTCTTCTTAAAGCCGCCATTCCTATTGGGCGTTTCGATATATGAAAATCCTCACCTAAAGGGCTACTCTATAATGAGATGAAGAACTTGTCCTTTAAGGCAGTGAGGTGCACCGCGATGCAGAAATTTATTGCTGAAGAATCGTTCTGGAAGCTTTTCCCCGACTCAGAAATCGGATTGATTGTTGTCCGCAATATGAAGACAGCAGATGAAGTATCCGACGAAGACCAGGCTGAAATTGCTGACCGTCTCAAAAAGGCCAATGATGCTGCTGACAACCATCTTGAAAGCGACACAATTTCAGAAAACGAAGTAGTGCGAGTTTGGCGTGAGGCATACCGTCAATTCAAAACCAAGAAAGGTGCTCGCAGTTCGGTAGAAAACCTCCTCAAGCGCGTTTTAAAGGGAAATCCGGTTGGCAACATTACGCCATCCGTTGACCTCTATAACATTATTTCGCTCACCTATGCCCTCCCTGTCGGCGGCGAGGATATTAATTCTTTCGTTGGTGATGTGCGCCTTGGCGTAACCGAAGGCGGCGATGATTTCTGGCCCTTAGGTGAAGATAAAGAAGAGCCAACGCTTCCGGGCGAAGTGTGCTACCGAGATGACAAGGGGGCTATCTGCCGATGCTGGAACTGGCGTGATGGTGTCCGTACGGCTTTAAGCGACGACGCACGTGATGCGCTTTTGATTATCGAAAATGTCGACGCTCGTCGTTCAGACGACCTCCATGCCGCTCTTGATGAACTCGCAGAACTTATTAAACGCTACCTCGGCGCGACAATTGAGCGCAAAGAAATCATTACGCAGTCAAATCCCGAAATGGTCTTAGTAGATTAATAAGGCAAGCTTACTGAGCAAGCGCAACTTCAAGTCCGGACTCAAAGGCTTCGGTAGCATCCTGTAAGGAAACATCCACCTTACCCTCAATCTTGATGCCCTCAGAAGCTGGTCTTACTTCGCCGATAACGCTGTACGGAACCTGCGCATCGATAAGCATGTCTTCAAGCGCCTCAACCTCATCCGCTTTGGCGCTTAAGATATAACGTGCTTGAGTTTCAGAGAAGAGGCTTGCTGCTGGACTCAGATTGTCGTCGAAAGCAACGCAAGCGCCCAGTTTACCCGCAATACAGCACTCAGCCAAACCAACGGCCGCACCACCCTCGCTTAAATCATGCGCACTTTCCACCATGCCACGACGAACAGCTTCACGCACCACGCAAGCTGCATCGCGTTCGAGTTCAAGGTCGCATGCGGGGCATGCTCCACGCTTTTCTCCATAGATTGCGTTTAAGTATTCGCTTCCGCCCAGCTCGTCACCAGTCTCGCCAACCAAGAGGATGGTGTCGCCTTCTGTTTTAAAGGCTTGGGTGACAAAAGCACGGTAGTCATCCATCACACCAACCGTACCCATGGTTGGCGTAGGATAGATAGGCTTTCCGAAACTTTCGTTATAGAAACTGACATTGCCACTGATAACAGGAATGCCAAAGAACTTCGTCGCTTCGGCCAAACCATCAACGGCCTTCTCAAAGGTATAGAAAACCTCCGGATGTTCTGGGCTTCCAAAATTCAGACAGTCTGTAGCTGCGGCTGGTTCTGCACCAACGCATGCAAGGTTGCGAACGCTTTCCGCAACAGCAATCTTTGCTCCAGTCTCCGGATCAAGCCAACAGTAATGACCATTACAATCGCAGGTCATAGCGATGCCGCGATTGCTTACCGTATCACGACCGGGCATACCTACCCGAATAACTGCAGCGTCTGCACCCGGTAAAAGGGCAGTCGAGCTTTGCACCTGGTGGTCATACTGACGCCAAACCCAACGCCGACTGCAAATGTTTGGACTTGCAAGGAGAGCAAGGAACTGTTTTGAAAGCTCGGATGAATCCTCAGGAAGATTCAGGCTGTAAGGGTCAAATGACGCTACTTCGTCCAAATAAGCAGGACGTTTGCTTTCTGGATACAACACAGGAGCATCTTCTGCCAATTGCTCAGCTGGCATGTCGGCAACAATTTGCTCACCTTCAGGCAGGTTGCTGTCACGCACCACGAAGCGCCCCGTATCGGTAATTTCACCAATAACAGAACAGGCGACGCCCCACCTCTCACAAGCCTCTTGCACATCAGCGATATCCTCAGGCTTCACAACAGAAAGCATGCGCTCTTGGCTCTCAGAGACCATAATTTCAAAAGGCTGCATGGCGGTTTCGCGCTGCGGTACCTTACGAACGTCAATATCAATACCAACGCCACCACGACTTGCCATTTCTGAAGCTGAACTGGTTAAACCTGCAGCACCTAAATCGCCGAGTGCAACGAATTTACCCCGCTCAAGAAGCTCAAGACAAACTTCAATGAGCAGTTTCTCTTCAAAGGGGTCACCAACTTGAACCGCAGGACGCTTGTTTTCTGCAGCCTCATCGAATTCCTGGCTTGCAAGCACGCTTGCGCCACCGATACCATCACGACCGGTGGAATTGCCAATCAGGATAACGGCGTTTCCCGGACCGCTGCCTACCGCACGTGTTAAATTCTCCTCACGCATAATGCCAAGCGAAAATGCATCAATAAGACAGTTGCCCTCATAGGCTTCATCGAAATAAATTTCGCCTGCTACCGTGGGGACACCAAGGCAGTTGCCATATCCACCAATACCAGCAACCGCACCGTCAAGCAGGTAGCGCTGGCGCGGTTTATCAAGTGTTCCGAAGCGAAGAGAATTCATTGAAGCAATGGGGCGGGCACCCATGGTAAAAATATCGCGAATAATGCCGCCAACACCGGTGGCCGCACCCTGATAAGGTTCAATTGCACTCGGGTGATTATGGCTTTCCATCTTAAAAGCTACAGCCCATCCGTCGCCTACCGAAATAACGCCAGCGTTTTCACCTGGGCCCTGCAAAACATGGTCGCCCTTACTTGAGAATTTTCTCAACTGAGGTTTTGAGTGCTTATAGGAACAGTGCTCAGACCACATAAGCGAATATATATAGAGCTCGGTTAAAGAAGGAACACGTCCCTGGGTTTTCACCACATTTTGGTATTCCTCTAAAGAAAGTCCCAGTTCTTCGGCAATCTGCGGTGCCTTTTCGGGATCAAGCTCTTTGATAGTGTCACAAATAGGTGGAGCAATCTTGGACATGTCTTCCCCTTATACAGCTTCAGCAATCTTAGCGATGTTCTTAAAAAAGTCTTGGCCCTGGGTGTTGCCAGAAACGCCATCCACGACTCGTTCGGGATGGGGCATGAGCCCAAATACATTTCCCTTCGGATTACAGATACCCGCGATATTATCGAGAGCTCCGTTTGGTGCGCTGTCAGGCAACACTTCCCCATTAGCCTCGCAATAGCGCAGAACTATCTGTCGGTTTTCCTTAAGGCGCGCAAGAGTATCGGCGTCACAGACGTAATTGCCTTCGTTATGCGATATAGGAATGTCATAGACAGCATGTGATTTTGAACTAATCCACTGACAGACGGAATCTTGCACCTGCAGGTGTACGGTCTGACAGAGGAACTTCAGATTTTTATTCCTGATAAGCGCTCCGGGAAGAAGATGCGCTTCAGTCAGCACTTGGAAACCGTTACAAACTCCGATAACGGGTTTGCCTTGGGAAGCAAAGTGCACGAGTTCTTCCATAACAGGAGAAAATCTTGCAATAGCGCCGCAGCGTAAATAGTCACCGTAAGAAAAACCTCCGGGCAAAAACACTGCATCATAAGCGCTCAGGTCAGTTTCGCCGTGCCAAACATAGTCGGCGTCATAGCCCATATAACGCATGGCATGCACGGCATCCTGGTCACAGTTCGAACCAGGGAATCGCACTACTCCAAATCTCATAACAGCCTTCCCTCACAGAGATAAGGTCTTTGCATGCAAGACCTGTTTCACCAAAAAAGATATGCGCTTTTAAGCGCTACTCTTCTACGATTTCGTAGTCTTCAATAACAGGATTAGCCAGAAGTTTTTCGCACATTTGACGCACATCTTCGCGCGTAACGCTGTCCTCGGCATCAAGCTGAATCATCTTATCGATACTCACACCCAAAACCCCCGAAAATCCCAGGTTTTGCAAGGCATTCATGCTCTGCTGTCCTGCGGGGTCAAAGATGCCTTCCTTGCCGGTTACGAAAATTTTGAAAGTTTTCATGCCCTCATCCTTATCGGTCTATCCCGTGCGTACCTCTTTGCAAAACTTATTTCTTTTTACGGCCAAACAGACGGCCCATGATGCTCTTTTTCTCAGATTCATCCGCCTCAGCAAGGATTCTCTCGCGTTCCAGCTCTTCCGCATGGCGCTTCTTCTGGTCGGCGCGATATTCCTTTGTTTTGTTTTGAACCAGGCCTTCGCGATACTCACGACGAATCTTTCTAATCTTGAACATGTCGAGAACAATGGCGAGCATGATGAAGATATAAGCAAAGACAAGGCAGGTCCAACTTAGGGCTTCGCCCATACCGCGCGTAACCCAGGACGCTGTCGTGAAACCAACAGCAACCACGACGATGACAATCCAGATACGGCGCCATTTACGATATTCAGCCGTGGGAACGTTGTAGTAGTTCTTTCCGAAGTTCTTGTCTTCTTTTTCCTTATAGCTTTCCTTCTTGGTCGTCTTACCTTCCTTTTTGTCCTTCAGGTACTGTTGACGATCGAAGGCCTTACGCTCACGACGCGTCATCTCTTTACGGGGACGCACCTGATGAACAGACTCTGCTGCCCGCCGTGCGGGTTTTGCAGAAGCAGCACTCCTGCGGGTAGACCCACGGTGCTCGTTTTGTTGCATCTCCTGGTTTCTGTCGTTGAGCGGGTTTCTTTGACTCATCTGCTTAAAACTCCTTAAATATTTTTCAATAGGCGCTCAAACCTCAGCGCTTACAAAAAATCTTAAAAATCAAATTTGCGCCCCGTAATTGTCTCATAGGCTTGGATGTATTTCTCAGAGGTCTTCTGAATAACATCAGCAGGCAAGTGAGGTGGATTGCCTTTCTTGTCCCAGTTTGCGCTCAACCAGTCGCGCACAAACTGCTTATCAAATGAAGGCTGGCTTTGACCAGGCGTATATTGGTCTCCGGGCCAGAACCGTGAAGAGTCAGGCGTTAAGACTTCGTCGGCTAAAATTACCTTCCCGTCCACAACACCAAATTCAAACTTCGTGTCAGCAATAATAATTCCTTGCTTTTCTGCATGGTCACGTGCTGTTGAGTACACCTGAATAGAAAGGTCGCGCAAAGTTTCGGCATCTTTGTTGCCAATAATGCGCTCGCACTGTTCAAAAGAGATATTCTCATCATGACCACCAATTTCTGCCTTGGTAGAAGGCGTGAAAATGGGTTCGGGAAGTTTCGACGAATTCTCAAGACCGGCTGGAAGTTCAATACCACAAACAGTTCCAGACTTCTTATATTCTTTCAAACCGCTTCCCGCAAGATAGCCACGGACAATGCATTCGATAGGAAACATGTCGGCCTTTTTCACGAGCATAAACCTGCCGCGCAGTTCATCGGCATAAGGCTTAAATTTCTGAGGTAGATCTTGTACGTCAGCTGAAATAAGGTGGTTGTCCACCACTCCGTGAAGCAGCTCGAACCAAAAGCAGGACAGCTGTGTTAAAACGATGCCCTTATAAGGAATTTCGTCAGGTAAGACATAGTCGAATGCTGAAATTCTATCGGAGGCAACCAAAAGAAGACTGTCTCCAAGGTCATAGAGATCCCGCACTTTCCCCTGTCCATCAGGTTTAATGTCTATTACGCTCACGTTTTCCTCCCTTTGACGCAGTCTTTAACTGCGGTCTCAAACAGGCTTGCTACCTTGCTTATTCCCGCTGCCAAAGGCTCAATGGATAAGTTTGTGGGTTGTTCCGCAGGCTTTATTGTACGCAATCAACCAACATTCTGATATGGCGACCAAGGACAAATCCGCGATTTACCTATTGTTTCGCGACTGGTTCCTGGTAGAGCGAGGTCGGTATGGCTGATTGAGACTCTGTGTAGTCTTCTCGTTGTAGAGCGGTAAGTGAATAGTGAAGCAGGAGCCTTCGCCTTTGCGCCCTTCAACCTGAACCCAGCCGCCGTGACGACTCACGATTTCCTTCACTACGGCAAGGCCAATGCCGAGACCGCCACTCTCACGCGTACGTCCTGCATCAGCACGCCAGAACCTCTGGAACACCATCCGTGCCTCTTCAGGTGTCAGACCAATACCGGTATCGCTCACGGCAATCGATGCCATGATATCGCCCTTCTTTACCGACACCAGAATATGACCACCCTCAGGTGTGTAACGCACCGAATTCGAAATAAGATTCGCCGTAGCCTGCCTAATCATGTCCGGGTCGCAGAGCACACGCACGTCCTTTTCGGCCGTGTAGTCAAGACTGAGGCCTGAATCGGCAACAAAGGCTGCATGAGTTGTGATAATACCCTGAATGAGTTCCCCGAGATCAACCACTTCTTCCTTAAGCGGTGTCGACCTATTTTCAAGGCGAGAAAGACGCAGGAGTGAATTTACCAAACGAGACAAGCGCTTTACTTCGGCATTTACCGTTGTCAGATGTTCCTCGTCAGGTTCAAAAACACCATCAACCATTGCCTCTACTGTTGACTGGATTGCCATAAGAGGTGTGCGCAGTTCATGTGCAACGTCAGTGGTTAGACGACGCTCCAGTTTTTGGTCACGTTCAACAGCACTCGCCATAGCGTCGAAGGTTTCAGCCAACTGGCCAATCTCGTCTTCGCCATGCATATCGGTACGTGCGCTTAAATCGCCCTCTTTAATGGCTTCCGCCGTTTCAGTCATGGTCTTAATTGGACGCACAAGTGAACGTGCGAAGAAGTAGCCCAAGCAAGACGCGAGAACGACCGCAATACCCGCAGCAATGAGAAGAGCTTGATATGAGTTGTCACGGAACTGGATGTCTGTAGCGCGCAAAAGCGAATCTGAGCCATAAACCCAAACCCGTACTTGACCGATATTTTCGCCGCCAACAGTGATGTCTGCAGTAGCCATTTTTTCGGGGTCTGCAGTTTCAGACAACTGGGGCAGTGAGTCCTCGTTATTCTCGGAGTTACTCACAGGACCGTTTGCTCCATCTACGACGGGTACGGTCGAATCAAAGACGATGCTTCCCGAGTTATCAACTACCTGCAAGCCAATGCCAGGAGTCATGTTGATGGTATAACGCGCCGGATCAAGCGTATCTCGAGAGAAAGTCCCATTTGTCTCATAGCGTGTAGCAATCTGGTTTGCCGTGGTACGGGCAACCGACTTCATATTTTCGTAGGTATACGTTTGGAAATGTTGAGCCCAAACAAAAGAAATAACACCCAAAGCTACAGCAGCAGTCATTAAGGCAATGAGAGCAAAGGCGATGGTTACCCGGGTGGTATAGGTCAGATTAGACCAAGCGTGCTTAGGCTTGGCCTTTACTTGATTACTGTTTCCGTTCTGGTCCACGAATGTATTGTTAGCCTCTCGTATGTCCCGGGATGTGTGCTTAATTCTTCGAATTTATTATGCCGTCTCTTCTAAGCTTTTGCACGCATAGGCCAAAGCCAAAGCACTGCTGTACCAAAAAAGAAAGGGCATCTCGCTCAGCGAGCGTATGCCCTTTTCTGCATGAGTGCAATCGTTCCTAGTTGTTCTTGGTAGGATCTTCGAAACGATAGCCAACACCATGAACCGTATGTAACCATTTCGGGTTACGTGGATTGTCGCCGATTTTCGCACGAAGGTTTTTCACATGGCTGTCGATAGTGCGCTCATAGCCCTCAAAGTCGTAGCCAAGAACTTTCTCGACCAGTTCCATACGAGAATAGACACGTCCCGGATAGCGAGAGAGTGTGGTGAGCAATTTAAACTCACTTGCGGTCAAATCGACCTCTTTACCCGACACTAAAACTTTGTGGCCCGATACGTCGATGGTCAATTCGCCAAATTCCAAGACTTCGCGCTGTGGCTCGGAGTCGGCATGAACGCGGCGCAGCAAAGCGCGCGAACGGGCAACCAATTCACGTGGGCTAAATGGCTTTACCAGATAGTCGTCAGCTCCCAGCTCAAGACCAATGATGCGGTCTTCGATTTCGCCTTTTGCCGTCAGCATAATGATGGGCACATCGGAGTTATCGCGAATGGCACGGCAGACATGTTCGCCAGGAACACGCGGAAGCATAAGGTCAAGAATTACCAAATCAAAGTGGTGCTTTGAAAACTCTTCGAGTGCTTCCTGTCCGTCACCAACTGCAGTGACCCAGTAGTTTTCACGCTCAAGATAAGCCGTTACCGCGTCACGAATGGCTTTTTCGTCTTCAACCAACAGAATACGACGAGTTTCATTTGTCATGACTTACCACCTTTGTCTTAACTGAGATTTGTATCTCCATAAACAAGACCTAAGTCTCGGTTACAATACGTTTTCCCTTGCACATTTGCGTTAATTGTACGCAATTACGTGATAAGAAGATGCAAGCCGTGGAGGAAATGACACAATAATCAACATGCCAAACAACAAACCTACACATAATCGCAAGCTTAAGGGCGCGAAGGTAGTTCGCGGACAGCGCGGATATAACGCTCGTTCAGCTAGGCGCAACCGCCGCGAGAACATCACGATTATCTCGGGTGTGGGTGGTCCAGGAAGCAATGGACGCAGCCAACACGCACGAGGTAGTCGCCACTTACGAGGCAGGTCTTACCAAAATCCTCGGGGAGGTCGCGGTGCCCGCTTCGTAAAGGGACGCTATAAAGAACGCCCCCGTGCGCCGCTTGGGCAAAACGTTAAAAAGCGAATTCCCAAAATTGACGACACTCCTTTACCCCAGGGGACGCTTCCTATTACACGCCGGCAATTGGTCATTGGCGCTTCGGCTATTGCAGGTATCGCTCTCGTTGGAACTCTTGGACCCGAAGTGGTTGATGCGGTATCTGGAAACACAGGCACCGTAGATACCCTGAAGGTCCCCACTGATGCGGTAACACAGCTCGACAGCCTGACGCTTATTGAAGATGCGACCGAGCGCATGGAGAAGGTCGGAGAATACAACCTTGATTACGGCACGCTTGTCTATGCAAACGACGACAAGATGGCAGCACTGCTTTTGCCAACCGAAGAGGCAAGCCCGCTCGCAAAGCTTGGTGTGCTCAATCTTTCCAGCGGAGATAAGACAACCGTACTCAGCAAGGCAGTCGGTGAAAACGATGGTTACAGCATCCTTGATGTCCGCGGGACATCCAATGGAATGATTTGGGTCGAGGGTAATATTCTTGAAAACACATGGCGTGTCTATGTCGCAGCACTACATGGTTCTTCCCTCGGAGACCAAAAACTTGTCGACGAAGGAGACAGCGCCTGGCAGATTCCAACCCTTGCCATGGTAGGCAACCACGCATTTTGGCAAGTTGTTCCGAAAGACGAGAAAAACCCAGCGGGTGATTCTGCCCTCAAGCGAGTCGATGCTGGTTCAGATACGGTACAGGTAATGTATACGTGCTCAGGCAAGATGGGCACTCACCCCTACGGAACAAGTGACTCTCTTATCTTTACGCCCCATATGAAAGACAGCAGTTCCTATTACCAGCTCACCAAACTTGATGCTGGTACCGGAGAAGTTCAAGACTCCCTGGTTCTACCTCGCAATATGCAGCCGCTTGAAACGGCCTATGGCGCTAACGGATTTATGTTTTCCTTCGATGCTATCTATGACTACGGAGAAGGTATTTCAAATCTTGGTACCTATTCGCCCAAAACGGCCGTGACCGACGGAAACTACAGTGATGTTCCGTGGTTTAGTTTTGGACGCTCCCCTACAGCTGCTCCCGCCTGGTGTGGCAAGTACATGATTGTAAAGAGCACAAACAGTGTCTGTGGTATCGACCTTCAGGCTAACGAATACTTCGCACTCGATGTTGAAAATGGAGCAGATGATTACGGTGAGTACCTTGCAACCACCGGTACTCACGACACCATTGTTACCTTCACCAACATCGATTACACACCCGTCAACGGCGATGCCGTTAAGCAGTGCAAAGTAAAGGTCTGGAAGCCAAAGGCTTAAAACTCCAGTTCTTCAAGACGCTTGAAAACGATATCCTTGCGCTTTAAGAACGCCCAAGGGTCAAAAATCTCATCAAGCGTTTCCTTCGAAAGGTTTGCTTCTGGGTCTTGTTCGAGTCGCTCACGATAACTGGGGCCATCGACCGCCTCTTGGATGTCATGCCAAACCTGCATAGCGTTACGCTGCACAATGGTATAGGCTGCTTCGCGCGTAATCCCTGTTTGAACTAATGCAAGGAGCACCTTTGAAGAGAAGATAAGCCCGCGCGTTCTCCAGATATCGTGTTCCATCTTTTTGGGATAAAGCTGCAGTCCGTCAAGCATCCACTGCATCTTAGAAAACATGTAGTCAAGAGCGGTAAAGCTGTCCGCAAGCGTTACGCGCTCAGCACCAGAATGGCTAATGTCGCGCTCATACCAAAGAGCCACATCATCAAATGCTACCTGCGCATTTGCTTTTACAACACGCGATAGGCCACAGATACGCTCGGCAGTAATGGGGTTGCGTTTATGAGGCATTGCACTTGAGCCCTTCTGTCCTTTTTTGAACGGCTCTTCCGCCTCAATGACATCTGATTGTTGAAGCAGTCGTACCTGCATAGCAATAGACTCAAGCGTTGAGGCCGTCACTGCCAGTGCTGCCATAGTTTGAGCATGTCTATCGCGCGCGATAACCTGGGTTGAAAGCGGATCGTGCGCAAGACCTAATTTTTCGCAAACATATTCTTCAACAAAGGGGTCAATGCTTGAGTAGGTTCCAACTGCTCCTGAAATAGCACCCACAGCAGAAGACTTTCTGGCTTCCTGCAAGCGAACCTGGGCACGTTTTAGGGCCCACGCCCAACTACCAAACTTCATACCAAAAGTCATAGGCTCGGCATGTACACCATGGGTACGTCCCACACACAGCGTGTCTTTTTCTTCGAAAGCGCGACGCTTGCATGTTTCACCGAGCGCCTTGACATCCTCGAGGATGATATCAAGCGCCTGCGTGATTTGATAGCTTAAAGCTGTATCCCCCAGATCGGAAGAAGTCATGCCGTAGTGAACCCACCTGCTAGGGCGCTCTTGGCCCTCGGCGATATTGGCATCAATATTTTCAGCCATATTGGTCAGAAATGCGATGACGTCGTGGTTGGTTTCCTTTTCAATCTCGTCAATGCGCTCAACCGAAAAATCAGCATGTTCACGAATCCAAGCTGCTTCTTCTTTCGTGATACCGACCTGCCCCAGTTCAGCCTGCGCTTCACAGGCGAGCACTTCAATTTCTTTCCAGATGGCGAATTTATTTTGCAGTTCCCAAATAGCACCCATGGCAGGACGCGTATATCTTCCAATCACTATAGACCCCTCAATCGCGTATTTTCGACCTGATAAGAACCTGTTTCACTTGAAGCATACCATGTTGTTCTTGCCTTCCTGGATTATACTTAAGCGGATGCACGAAGGGTATGCGGTCTGAAACATTCCATCGACCACAGAACCTAAAATTGCAGTGCCCAAGATTGGCAGGAGAAGAGAGATATGAGCAACGTCATTGTAGTTGGATGCGGGCGCGTAGGCTCACAGCTTGCAAACATGCTCTCTGATAACGGAAATAACGTTTGTGTTATCGACAGAAGAGCCGATGCATTCCAGAATTTAGGTCGTAATTTCAATGGGTCTACTATCCAAGGCCTTGGCTTTGACGAAAAGACGCTGATTAAGGCTGGCATCGAAGATTGCGATGTTTGTGCGGCAGTTACGCAGCTCGACAACACCAACCTCATGGTGGTAGAAGTAGCCAGCCGCCTTTTCGGCGTTCCTCATGTTATTGCCCGCCTCTACAACCCCTACCACGAACGCGCCTATATGCAGCTGGGCATCGACTATGTCTGCGGCACCACGCTTGTTGCTGAAGACATCTTTGCAAAAGTTGTTTCAGGGCACGGGTTTCACCTTGATTCCTTTGGCGACTACGAAATTCTCCGCTTCTCACTTGACCTTTCTTCCACCGGAGAGCGGTCTATTAGGGTTTCGGACCTTGAGCACGAGCACGCAATACGCATCATCTGCTTTGAGCGCGGCGACGGCTCTGCTTCAAGTATTCCTACGCCAGAGTCGGTCCTCTACCACGGCGATTCAGTATTAGCCTGTGTGCGGCACGACCTCATCGAAAGTTTCTCGAAATACATCCAAAGTTAGCGGCAGAAGTCTAACAAAGGAGCATTTATGTATCTGGTTATTACAGGCGGCGGAAAAGTTGGCGAATACCTTGCAAACGTTTTGCTGCAAAGCGAAAACGACGTCGCTGTTATTGAGAAAGACCTCGAAACTGCTGACCGCCTATCTATGATCTTGCAGGGTCGCTATATGGTTGTTCACGGCGATGGTTGTGATTCTAAATCACAGGAAGATGCCGGCATCAGGAAGGCAGATGTTTTCGTTGCGGCAACCGGACAGGATGATAATAACCTCGTATCCTGCGAAATTGCTCAGCGCGTTTTTAACGTTCCCCGCTGTATCGCCCGCGTAAACAACCCGAAAAACTTACGCATCTTCCAAGAAGTTGGAGTTGAAAGCGTGTCTTCGACCACGCTTATTGCAAACCTTATTGAGGAAGAAACGCTTTTAGGCAGCATGAGTGTTGCAAGTTCGCTGACGCATGACAACCTCGTACTGAGCGAAATTACGGTACCTCGCATGAAGAACCATTCAAACGAAGAAGGCATAGCTATTGCTGATGTCGATATGCCTGATGACAGCATTATTGCGGCTGTTGCAATAAAAGACGACGTGGTCGTTGCAAGGCCAGATATGATTTTGATGCCGGGCGACCGCGCTATTGTGGTAGCTGAAACTGAGGTCTTCGACGATGTGCGTGACACCTTCCGTTCGCTTTAAGAACGAGGCAGCGCTTACGCAAGAATAGCGTCTGCTGAGCAATACCCATACTTTTATCTTGAGAAATTAGAAGTTTTCTTCGTAATATGCCGTTGCTTCATCGATAGGGCCAGAGAACTGCTCACGTCCGTGGTCAAGCACGATACCGCGCGTGCAAAATTCCTTAGCTGCGCTCGAAGCATGCGTTACAAAAAGCACCGTAACGTTCGAGTCTTCCATAATCTCACGAACCCGCTTGAGGCACTTTTCCTTAAAGGCTTTGTCACCTACTGATAGCGCCTCATCAACAACGAGTATCTCTGGCATAGACGATACGGCAAACCCAAAGCCGAGACGAGATTTCATACCCGAGGAATAAGTGCGAACCGGCTGGTCGATGTAGACCCCTAAGTCCGCAAAGTCAACAATCTTGGGCTCAAGCTCTTCGGTCTCCTCACGTGACCAACCGAGTGCCTGGGCACGCAGGTGAATATTTTCTCGACCAGAAAGCTGACTATCGAAGCCAGCCGTAAGCTCCAGCAAAGCACTAACGTGACCTTTGACGGTTACCTCGCCAGACGTAGGATAGGTAACTCCCGTGACCATCTTAAGTGTCGTGGATTTACCCGCACCGTTGCGCCCCAAGAAGGCAACGCCCTCGCCTCGCTTCACCTGGAACGAAAGGTGGTTAACCGCATTAACGCGGGTAATATCTCTCCGCTTCTTTCTGCTCCAGAAAATACTCATGAACCGTTCGCGGTCATTGCGATAAAGCTTATAGGTTTTCACCACATCATCGAATTGAATCATGACGTCGTCAGGAACCGTCGTGGTAATAAGCTGAGAGGGTGCCTGAATGGAAGGCATCATATCAGAGGACATCTGCAATCTCCTCTCTTGTACGACGGTAGACCACGACGGTGCAAAGAAGGGTGATAAGGAAGACAACAACGAAACCAAGGCAGGCCTCGGGGCGCTCCCAGATCCAAATCTTGTCATAGATAGCAGCACGGTACATGGTCGCAAAAAACGTTACGGGGTCAAACATCAGGATGATGGTGAGCCAGTCGTAACCGATGCTGAACACATCAAAGATAATGCCTGAAAGCCAAAACAATGGCGTCGAAAGTGTTTGAATCAGGTTTTTAAAGTCTTTGCTTAGGGCAGATAAACAGCTTGCAAAGAGACTGAACATGTCAAAGAAGACAAACATAAGGAGCATAGCAACGGGCAGCTGAAGCAAGTAGATATCAAGAGGCTGTCCGCATAGGAAGTAAATAATCATCATGGCAAGGACAAGGCCAACTTGCACAATAACGGTCGAAATATTGAAGATAGTCGGAATACCCGAAAGCGGAAACTTAATCTTGTTTACTAAATAGGAATAGCGGTGGAATACATCACTTCCCTGGTTGAGCATATCTTGCATGTAAAACCAAGAGATAAGACCGCCCATAAGCCACAAGATATACGGGGCATTTCCAGTAGCGCCTCCGGAAGATCCCGCCTTCAAACCAATTGCAAGAGCAAACCAGAACACTCCGATATAGACGGCTGGCTTCATAAAGAACCAAGCCCACCCAAGCACTGCACCACGGGCTCGCTTTGTTAAATCAAAAACGCCGAGGTTTGCAATCTGCTTACGCCAAAGTTTCTTTTCTTGAAGTATTTCGTGAAGAGTGCCCAAAGGCTAACCTTCCAGTTACCACAAATATCTTCTCTGCCCTACGCTCCTCAAGCGTGGCATTTGTCGAAAAGCCAAAATGCAGACTGCATTCTAGCACAGAAGCCATCACTCTCTGCCTTTATGCATTAAGCATCCAGATACGAAGATAAGAAGGGTGCATTAGTCGTCTTCCAGCTTAACCCCAGGAACATCTCTTCCAAGCAAAACAACGTCAATCACTCGGTCGCTTGCAAGCATATCCCCTTCAATACAGCGGTCAATACAGGACGGGTCAGGTTCTACCGCTTGGTAGTTTGAGGTCTCAAGTGTATTCATGAAGTCTTCAAAGGTGTCACAGATTACCCCGGGCGCCATCTCATCAACCGTACGTTGAATTCCGCGAGTCGCAGAATAGATAACTTTGTCCGGTACATAAAAGACCACAGGTTTTTCTAGGAGAAGGTAGTCATAAAAACATGATGAATAATCAGTCACCAAGACATCAGAAACATGATAGAGCTCGTCAAGACTCTCGTCCGAGAGATCAAAAATTCTGTCGGCATAGTTCTCCGGAATCTGCGGATGTTCTTGGATAAACCCATGCATTTCGAAAACAAAGTAGGTATTCGTCTTTTCGCAGACTTCATAAAGGCGGTCA
>JBMNSK010000007.1:0-53405 GCA_050945155.1 Eggerthellaceae bacterium
GCACACGCGTTTCAGTGTTACCGCTGGTACCTTGCGGAGAATGCGACGATTGCCAAGCTGGGCATTTCAGTCTCTGTAAGCACTACAGTTTCATCGGTTCTCGTCGACCGGGGACAATGGCAGAATATGTTGCCATTCCAGCAGAAAACATCTTTCCACTTGGCGATGATGTTTCAGACCTCGAAGCAGCTTTTTTTGAACCCGCATCAATTGGGGTACATGGCATTGAGCTTGCGCATTTTCCTGAAGGAGCTAATGCCATTGTTATCGGTGCCGGTACCATTGGAATTCTTACAGCGCAAGAGCTTTTAGGCTATGGAGCTTCTCGTGTGGTGGTTTCTAATCGCAGTGCAAGTCGCTTAGAACAAGCAGCACATGTGGGCCTGAAGCTGTTGGTAGATACGTCGGAAGAGAACTGGCAAGACAAGGCATTCACTCTTAATGAAAACCGTGAATTTGATTATGTCTTTGACACGGCGGGTACCCCGGCAACAATTATTGATTCGCTCGAGGTTGCAGCCAATCGCGGTACGGTTTGCTTTATTGGCACACCAAAATCTCCCGTTTCATTCACCGTGCAGCAGTGGGAGCTTATTAATCGCAAGGAGCTTACGGTTACCGGCGCATGGATGTCTTACTCAAATCCTTGGCCAGGCATAGAGTGGGAGAAAGTAAACGAATTCTTTGACCGCGGGATAATGAAAATTGATCCTTCGATGATAGACCAGATTTATAACTTGTCAGATATTGCCGAGGCGTTCGAGCGTTTCGAATCAACGCGTAAAGTGCATGGAAAAATTGTCATCGATTCCTGGCAAGAGAGCTAATTTCATGTATAACGTATTAGTTAAAGTTGGCTTACTTTTATGTAAGGAGTTAGTTTCATGAATCCTTTACAAGATATTGTAAGAATGAATAAGTCAGGAAGGCGCGTCGGAATCTATTCATGCTGTTCAGCAAACGCCGACGTTATCCGTGCGGTGCTGCTGAAGTCTTATAAAACGAATACCCCAGCTCTTATTGAATCAACTTCAAATCAGGTAAACCAGCTCGGGGGATATACGGGTATGAATCCTGCTGCGTTTGCTGACTTCGTATACAACCTTGCTGATGATATGTGCGTACCGAGCAACCACGTCATCATCGGTGGTGACCATTTAGGGCCGCTGCCTTGGGTCGATAAAGATGAAGAAGAGGCCATGGTTCACGCCGAGGAACTAGTACGTAGCTGTGTACTGGCTGGTTATCGCAAGATTCATCTCGATACAAGCATGCGCGTTGCTTCTGATGATCCCAATAAGCCTTTCAAGACAGCAACCTGTGCAGAACGCGGTGCCCGTTTGATGGCAGCTTCTGAGGACGCCTATAAAGAGTATGAAAAGTCCCATCCGGGTGCACCGAAGCCTGTCTACATTATCGGTTCGGAAGTTCCCGTCCCCGGTGGTGACTTCAACGCCGGCAAAATGGGCGTTACTACGGCAGAGGATGCCACAAACACCATTCGTATCTATAAGGAAGCGTTTGAGCGCTACGGGCTTAAAGACGTCTTTAGTCGAGTACTTGGCTTAGTCGTTGAAATGGGTGTTGAGTTTCATGAATTCAAGATTGATGAGTACTCTCGCACCCGCGCGGCCGATTTGGTGGCTGCTATGCGCAAAGAGCCTCTGTGCATTGAGTGCCATTCCTCTGACTACCAGACGACACGCAACCTTCGTCGGATGTGTGAAGACGGCGGTGCAATTCTGAAGGTTGGACCTGCGCTGACTTTCGCATTTCGTGAGGCTATGTTTGCGCTCGAACAGATTGAGCGCGAAGTATATGCTGACCAGCCTGAGAGATGGTCAAACTTCCGTGAGACGCTCGAGCGAAAGATGCTTGAGGATCCGAGCCACTGGAAAGACTACTATCGCGGGTCAGAAAACGAACAGCGTATTGCGCGTGCCTACAGCTTTTATGATCGGTCACGCTACTACCTGTCACAACGGGAAATAGTAGATGCGCGCGACAAACTTGTTGGCAACTTGTCGGGCAATGTCATTCCTCATTGTATGTTGAGCCAGTATTTGCCGAATCAGTATTATCATGTTCGTCGTGGTCAGGTACGCAATGAAGCGGCCGACCTCATTTGGGACCATATTGGCGATGTGATTGATGGCTATTTACAGGCAACCGATTACTGTGGTGTAGGCGTGCTTGAGGATTCAGCCCACATTCGCTAGACTGCATAGCTTGGTATTAATTAACCGCACTTCTCGAGTCGCGATTGATTGCCGTATACAGGAAAGGTTTTTCTATGGCTGACATTTCTACGCTTCGATCGCAGGAAGAGCTCGACCTTATCAACCGAGTTTACGGTTCGAGCTATTTGGAAACAGAATCATTTAATGCGGCTCGTTCTGCGGCCAAGATTGAAGCTCAGCGTAAAGAAAACCTTCGCCTTCTTAAGGCATTTTCTGCTTTCTGTGAAGACTGCGGAGCGTCTTGGTTTATTTATGGGAACACTCTTCGTGGTGTAGTTGCCTACCAGGATTATCTGCCGGGGAGCGACGAGATTAGTTTTGGAATGCTTCGGCCCGATTATGAACGCCTTGAAGCCAGTTATGCTGCCTTATCCGGAGAAGAGCGAAAAGCGCTCTCCTGGACGTTTCAACCTTATTTTGACGGAACCAATATTCGGCGTATTTATGCCCACGTAACTCTGAAGCATCATGCTCGGGTGAAGCAGGGGGATACCTATGTCTACGGTGATGAGAACATGCCTCTTGCGGTTCGCGGAGACTTCGCCATTGCTGTTTTCGACGAAGTGCCAGATGACTTTTTCACACGCAAAAAATTCTACCGTCAAATGAAACGTCGCAGTGATGTGTTTAAACGAGCCATTGCAATTCGCCAGATTGAAAACGGCGGCGAACCGGGTCGCCAGCTTGCGAACGAAAAAGCCGTTCTGTATGACGGCATGATGTGGACCA
This sequence comes from Eggerthellaceae bacterium, assembly GCA_050945155.1. Taxonomy (GTDB): domain Bacteria; phylum Actinomycetota; class Coriobacteriia; order Coriobacteriales; family Eggerthellaceae; genus JBMNSK01. The sequence goes on from JBMNSK010000007.1 coordinate 2,970, forward strand.
ATGCCCAAATATCTTCTTTCTACCGTTTAATACCCTTAAGGTGTGCTTCTCGTGTCATGCATAGGCTGGCGAAACGCTACAAAGGACGCAATATGCAGATGATTGCCTGTGTTTGCGGATGGCGTTCAGTTACCCTCCCCAAAACGGATATTGGAGAAACGCAGTGGATGCCTTTTGTGGACACCCAGGTAAGATGTCCGGTTCATCCCGACATTTGGGCTAAGGAGCCTTTAACGACCACGACGCCCGAGCTTCGTCGCTTGCAAGAAGATGCCATGAAAATTGTGACCGAGATTGACCGCATCTGTAAGGAACTAGGCCTTCGTTACTTTGCGTGCGGCGGTACGATGCTTGGTCATGTGCGTCATGGCGGCTTCATTCCTTGGGATGATGACATTGATATCGGCATGTTGCGCGAGGATTACGAAATCTTTATTAATAAGGCCGGTGAACTCATCGATTCCGAAGAATTCTTCCTGCAAACCAGAGAGACGGACCCGACCATTCCATATCTCTTCTCTAAGGTCCGCATGGTGAACTCGGCCTATATCACCGAATACAATAAGTTCCGCCCATTCCAGAAGGGCATTTGTGTGGACATATTCCCGTTCGACTACATACCGAATGGGGTAAGCGACCAGCTGACGTTTAAGGATGAAGTACTTGCCGTAGCCAAGCGGCACAAGTATGTGGTGAACCGTCAATATCCGTCTTCGCAGTGGTATGAATTTAAGCCCGACCGCAAGAATCTTGACTACTATATTGCCCAAGCAGAGGGACGCATTCTTGCGCGGCACTATACCGGAATCTCGCTGAAGCAAACGCAGGCAGCTTACGATGAGGTGGTCACGCGTTTTGATGCTAATGCCGAAAAATTAAAATTGAAGTTCGTTGCCAGTTTCGTGCCGTCTTATACGATGGCAAAAGTCGATGACCTGTTCCCAACGCAGCGCGTACAGTTTGATGAAATAGAAATCGAAATACCTCGACGTCCGGAACTGTTTTTGGATATGCAGTACGGAGACTATATGGTTATGCCATATCCGCACCAGCGTGTTGGCCATGACCTGCTTCTGTGGTCGGACGAAAAAGGTATCGGCGGCGGGCGTGAAGTCGTGAACATGAACGACATTATTCGGTGGGATTAAACGAGCACACCGAGTTACTAAGTTATCCAGATATCCCGCTGATACAATAAACCCATGTGCGGAAGATGCGTCATATTTACTGTTGATGAGGTGCTTGGGGCTATCAAAGATATCGAAGCTCAAGTACCCTTAAAGATTGAACCAGATTGGCCAGCCAGAAGAGTTCAGGCATATCCCAATTCGGTTGCCCCGCTGATAGTCCCTCGCTTTGATACAGCGCTTGGGCTTTCCGGTCTTGGAGTAGGGAGCCTTGGCGTTCAGGAAATGGCCTGGGGTTTTGATGAATCATGGACTTCAGGTGTTGTTTTCAACACGCGCATTGAGAGTGCGGCGAAACCAACATGGCGCGAATCTATGGCCCACCGTCGCTGCGTCCTGCCAGTCTCTTCTTTCTTCGAGACAAACAAAAACGAAACGTATACCTCCCCGAAAACTGGTAGGTTAATAAAACGGCAGTATGAGTTTCGCGTTCCGGGCCAGGATGTCATTCTCATTGGCTGCACATGGAAAGACAATCGCTTTTCTATGGTGACAACTGAAGCGAATGAAGATATGGCCCCGATTCATCATCGCATGCCGCTTATTGTCCGGCAGGAGGAGCTACCGCTGTGGTTGGGCCCTCATTATCGGGAACTTGCAGACCGTTCATCCATCAAACTAGACGTTGCATCCGTTCAGTAAATAAACAAGCGGTTTCTAGTCACTTGCTATGAGATAATTAGCCCTTTTTTATACCATTAAACGAATAACCCATTGACAGTAATTAGCCTTATTATGGAAAATTTTTCCAGAAGACGTGGTACTGGGGACCCACGTTTTTAATGGGGGCTATCATTCGTGTTTTTCTTAAGGGACAAACACACACCTTCATAAAGAATTCTGCACGCCTTTAAGGGGGACTTAGATGGCGTCGCATAGTTCTTCGACACAATTTTCCACCCTAGTTGGCTTATGAATAAGCCATTTTACTAGGCGGCGCTTTGGTATGGCGTCCCGCTTGCGTGGCTTGTTCATTCTGCGATGAGTAGAGGAGGATAAAATGTTTGCTCACAAACATTTATCCACGAAGCCTCGCTTGGTGTTTCTTGCTGTGGGGCTTTGTTTATTGGCATCTCTATTGGCTTTTATTCCAACGAATGCCTTCGGTAACAACGAAGACATTTCAGACACGAACGTCACCGATCTTTCAGTAAGTGTCGATAGCGTGAATAATTGGGGACGATCTAAGGTTACGATGCGATTCGCCGAAGACCCGCAACCTCCTCGTGCAAATATCGAAGCGGGAGATACCATTTCGGTTACCTGGCCAACTCAAGCAAATCACTCGGGTAATGTGTACCTGGTCGGCGATTACCAATCTCATCAAGCCGTTACTATCGAAGGTACCGATACGGTCATTGGCTATGCTGACATTACTGGTACTGGCGCAACCGTTACGTTTACGAGCGATGTTGAAAACTACCAACATGTTGAGGGCTATCTGAGTTTTTGGGTTACAGCCGTAGCAGATAGCAATATGGAAGAGGGAACCTCAGAGGATGTAATCATCAATTCAGGCGATTATGAGGCGGGCATTACAATCCATAAACCGAATACCGGAACAGGCCCAGTTGGTTTTTCAAGCAAATCCGGCGTCTTTGGGACCAACGACGATGGCACCCCGAACTATAGCAGTGGCCAGTGGTACCTCCTTGCTAATCGCAATAGGGTGACAAATCTCAATGGCAGCGTCACTATCGTCGATACGCTTCCTGAGGGGGTAACCTTCACCTCATTTCAATATGTTTTCTTCCAGGCCGCAGATGAAAGCTCTCGTGAAGGTGCATGGAGTGACGCCGACTCTCGGGCCTTCATAAGTTCACATGGGGGCAGCGTTAACTACGACGAATCAAGTCGAACGCTTACTATTACGCTTCCCGCCAGCGCTTTTACTAGACAAACATCAGGCGGTGAAACGGAAGGTCTTGTTTGGGCATTTTTAATCAACACGCAAATTGATGAAACTTATATTCGCGACCATGCTTCTCCAGATGCTACAGAATTTCCCATCAGAAACAATATGACCTCTACGTATACTGTCCGAAACGAGGATGGTACGACTACGACCACGAGAGAACCCCACTCATCAACTTTAAGGCTTCCAAATTCGGAATCAGGAGCTACCGGTGTTCCCCAGGGAATCATTCGAGTCAGCAAGACCGTAGATGGTACAACGGTGCCTATTGAGGGTGTTACCTTCCGCATTTATAAGGTCCACCAAAACGCTGCGGGCGAGTATGAGCGAGAGACGAATTGGTATCGCAACTCCGACGGCAGTTACTCAAGCTACGTTGATATGGAGACTGTGGCAAATGGCGTGGCGACTTCGCCAAGTCTTGACGATGGAACCTACGAGCTTGCCGAGGTGAATGGGCCGGATTGGGTTGTGACAACGACTCAGGAAATTTACGTGACCATTTCTGGCACCGAGGGCGTCTCAAAGCCTGTTACCAATAGGGTGGTTCCTATTGATATCACGGTAACGAAGAAGTGGGTTACCGACAGTGGGGCGACAGACAATACCGAGCATCCGACAATCTATATGGATCTGTATCGCCAGATTGAAAATGGCTCACCAGAGCTTGTCGAGGGAAGTCGCCAGATGCTTGCAAATGGAACTTCAACCGTTGTCTGGTCGAACATGCCGCGCTATGACGCCCACGGCAATGCATATACCTACTCTGTAAAAGAGGTTGATGCAGACGGTAACGTAGTTGACCCCTCTGGCTATACAAGTAGCATCAGCGGAACGACGGTGACGAATCGTCGAAACGACAACTATATCGAGTCTTACTCAGAGCTTGAGGTTTCGAAAGTCGATGAGGACGGAAACCTCTTGGATGGAGCAACCTTTACCCTTTATGCAGACGAAGCCTGTACGCAAGAGATTGCCCAGTATGAAGGTGGTAGGGCCACAATCAGAATGAATGATGATGCTATTAGGCCTTATATTCCAACGACCAGTGGCACGAGAACCATCTATTTGAAAGAGACAAAAGCTCCTGATGGTTATGCAATTGATTCGACGGTATATCCTATCGATTTGACAACAGCGATGGATGAGGGAAGTTGGAACTCCGACCATACGCTTTATACCGTCAATGTCACGCACACTATTACGTCTGACGGTTCGGCTGCGTTATCCATTACGAATGAAAAAGCGCCTGGTACACCGGGCACGTCAGACGAGACAAATGGTCTTCCTGTGACAGGGGACTCGGCACTCGTACTTGCTGTGATTGGAGTGCTTGTTTTTGCTGGCCTTGTAGCAGGGGCTGTCGGTTTGCGTATGCGCCGTAAACCGGAAGGCAAAACTGAAGAGTAGGGGCGTCTGGTCTAACCAAGCTTCGCGAGGCTAAAAGCGCATCTTAATCGGTCCGGGTATTACGCAATACTCGGGCCGAGTTTATTTTTTAGAAGAACATCGAAACACCGAAGTAGACCACGAGTGCACCCATAAAAGGCATAAGCACTTTATTGACCTTAACAAGGTCGAGCTTTCTTAGTATATGCGGGGCTGGACCGACGCACGCATGGCTGACGTCCTTATTCAATTGGTGGTTTGCCCAATCGCATGTGAAGATGCGAAGTAATTACATGCATCAAGGATAAATACTGAGGCATTCAGACACCTTTGTGCAACCTGGTGTTACGTATGGCGAAATGCGAGAAATCATCACGGTTATGAGACCTTGCAGATATTTGCAGTGTGGTATGAGAGCTTCTAGAATCAAGGTAGAACCCTGTTTCATTGACGCACCCATACAACACATGCAGATGAGTAGAGGTGAAATATGAGCAGCAATGATTCCTTTTATCCTCCACTACGTCGACATATGGAGTTTGATCCAAAAAAGATAGAAAACTTGCATCGCAAGATTCACGCTGCATCGCAAAATTTGGGCGATTTGCCGCTATCTTTGGCCGAAGCGGAGCCTCCCGCCTTCTTTGATATAAAAGATCCGTGGAACCAACCAGACACAAGTGAGCTGAAGGCAAAGGGTAAGTCTTTGCGTGAGGATGTGCCACGTAGCAGTCACGCAGAACTGAGCGTTGAGAATCGTCGCGACCCCATAGAAATTTTGCGCACACAAGAGCGCTCTCGCCTTCAAGATCTTTTGCCTCTGCGACACACGCGTATGGCGGCTTCGCCTTTTGCGTTTTATCGAGGTGGCGCAGCCATTATGGCAAGCGACCTTTCAACAACCTCGGCAACAGGACTAACCGTTCAAGCGTGCGGAGATGCTCATGTTTCAAACTTCGGGCTCTTCGAGTCGGTTGAAAGAAATCTCGTGTTCGATATAAACGACTTCGACGAAACAGTGCCTGGGCCTTGGGAGTGGGATATCAAGCGCTTAGCCGCAAGCATTGAAATCTGCGGGCGTGACCGTGGCTTCAGCCAAGACCAGTGCAAAGAAGCTGTATTTGCAACAGTAAATGCCTACCATGATGCACTCCGTACTTTCTCAAAATTGGGGAATTTGCAGGTCTGGTATAGCTATGTTGATGCGGAGCAGATGCTGGAAACAGAATCGGAGCACATTACAAAAAAGACGCGAGCTGAAATTCAGGCGCTTTATCAAAAGGCGCGCGCGAAGAACAGTATGCGCGCTGTGAAAAAACTCACCGAGCGCGATGAGGAAGGACGGTTGCGTATTGTCAGTCGTGCACCAGAGATAGTTCCGATGCGCGAACTTATTGATGTGCCGGATTCGGAAAAGGCTCGAAAGCGATTGGAGCTAGGTGTAAAACTGCTCATTCAGGCATATCTCACTTCTCTGCCACGTGAAAGGCGCTATCTGTTCAAGCAATATTCAATTGTTGATGCTGCGCGCAAAGTTGTTGGGGTTGGAAGCGTGGGTACGCGTTGCTGGATGCTTGTTTTGCGAGGACGCGACGAAAACGACCCGCTAGTTTTGCAAATCAAGGAAGCTGAGGCCTCGGTGCTTGAGGCATATGTGGGTCAAAGCCATTGCTTGCAGCACGGAGAGCGCGTTGTTACGGGGCAGCGAGCCATTCAGAATTCAGGAGACATCATGCTTGGCTGGATGCGTGCGCCAGGTGAAGATGGAATTATGCACGATTACTATGTGCGCCAACTCTGGGACGGAAAAGGCTCCATTGACCTTGAAAAACTCGACGCGCTGGGGCTTGCAAATATGGGGCGTCTTTGTGGTTGGACGCTTGCTCGTGCTCATGCCCGTACGGGAGAGAGACATGAGATTGCCGGGTATCTTGGGAAAAGCGATGCTTTTGACGAAGCTATTCTGAGTTTCGCGCATTCTTATGCTGATATAAACGAGCGCGACTATGATTGCTTTGTCAAAGCGGTAGCGAACAACGAGCTGGCCACGGTAGATTAAACGACTCGAGGTTTAGGCTTTCACAGCTTTAGGATTCTCAGTTAAAATCAGTACCTCTTTAAGAATACAGGGGAAGATCTTAGCGGGTTGAGCCTGGGGTAGCGGTGTCTTTATGTGAAAAGCAGATTTGCAATGAAGAGGTATGCCATAGAGGCGACAGGGAGTACCCGTAAACGACAGGAGGCGTAGGTGGAACACAAGAAGGTAGAGCTGGTCGAATTATTCTTCGACTTAGTGATGGTATATGCCGTATCCAAAACAACGGGCATCATTCATCACCTCAATGCCCAAGGTGTTATTGAGCCTTTCGACTTCTTTAGTTTCCTCGTCGCCTTTGTCATTATTGTTAATGCTTGGACCTACCAGGCCGTGTTTACGAATCGTTATGGTGCAAACTCTGCGCGTGACATGGTCTTTTCGTTTGTCAGCATGGGGCTTCTACTCTTTTTGTCAAACACCATTACCTCTGACTGGGCGCATACGTTTTTCCCGTTCACACTTTGTCTTGCTCTCGTCTTTTTATGCCAGTTTATTCAGTATCTTGTGGCGTATATGTCCCTGAAAAATGAAGACGATCGATTCCTTATTCGTGGGTTTTTACTGGTTACAGGAATATATACGGGCACCTTGCTCGTGGGCGCGACCTTGCCGTACGAAGTGGGTATTTGGTTCTCCATGATGGTTTGGTGGTAAACCTGCTTTTGCCTGTTGTTTTCAGTCGAAGGCTGCAATCCATTCCACTTAATTTTCCGCACCTGGTAGAACGGTTTACGCTCTTTGTCATTATTACGTTTGGTGAAATGGTGGTGGGCATTGCGCAGTACTTCACGGTAGGAGAACTGTCGGCATCGACCATCCTCGTCTTTATCGTCGCGGTTTCGCTCTTTGTGTATTACATCCTGCAGCTCGATTACATGATGAATCTTGCGGAGCCTGAGCAGGGCACTTGGATATTTCAGTATGCACACTTACCCATATTTTTTGGTCTAGGTATGACTACGGTTTCTTTTGCCTACCTACTTGATCCGGAAGCGAATAGCCTCTTTGTTGTGCTCTTCTTATACACCGGGCTTCTGTCTTTTTACTTGGGAGTATTTGCGACCCATGGATACAACCTGCCGCAGTATAAAGCTTCAGCTGGAATCCTCATTGTGCAAGTGGTGGTACTCGCAGCTTCTTTCGTCTTAAGTTTGGTATTCATGAACTGGCATCCTGCAGTTATTTTGATTACTGCTATAGGAACAACAACGCTCTCTTTAATGCTCTTTCATTTTTATAAAAGTCGTAGGGTATAGGGGAGAAATCCCAGGTTAAGCATATATTTGACAAATAAATAATGAGGTATATAATACCTCTACGTAAAGATAAAAATACAGCAAACAATACTGAGGTAGCACAGCAGGAGGAAGTATGAATCGCAAAGATAGTTACATCGTTATTTATACGCACCGGTTGGCAAATCAGCTCGACCGCATTACCTCAGGTATAGTGCGCGCTCATGGGCTTACTCTTCCACAGTTTGGTGTTTTAGAGGCGCTTTATACCAAGGGCAGTTTGCCAATAGGGAAGGTGAAAGACCTTGTGCTCAGCAGTGATGGCACCATTCCTCTGATTGTTCGCAATCTGGAGAAGGCAGGATACATCACCAATGAGCCCGACCCGGGCGATGGGCGGCGCAAGATTCTCAGCCTTACTGATGTGGGTCGAGCAGTTATAGAGCCAGCGGTAAAGGAAAACGAGCATGCTTTATCGCAGTGTTTGGCCGACTGGTCACCCGAGGAAAAGACCCAACTCGTGAAGCTGTTGAGCAAACATTCAGTAGGGGCTTGAAGAGAGGACCCCTTCGCGTACCTCCTCAATCTGCTCCCTGACAAACGACCACTTCGAGTGCTCGACTTGGGTTGCAGCACCTGTGATGAGGGTTATGCCTTAGTAGGCGCGGGAGTTGACTTGGTAGGTGTTGACCGGGACGCGGTAACGCTTGCGGAGACCGCACAACGATTTGCTTCGTTTATGGATGCTAAGCGTGATGCGCTAGATCCAAGCAATGAGCATGAAGAGCTTCCGAAAGCTACATTCGTTGCCTGTGATGCAGCAGATTTCAAGCTTACCGACTCTCAGCGTTTTGACCTTATTCTTCTACGGCGGCCTGACGTTGCTATTCAACAGGAAGGTTGGCGCGCTGCATTTCGGAAAATGCCAGAGTGGGTGGCACCGAAGGGTCAGATTATCGTAACAACGCCAGGAGCTTTTGAAGCAAAGATTGCGCGGGAATGGTTACAAGATCTTGATTTGGAAAGAATCGAGGAACGTATGATTTCGAGAAAAGATGAACATTATGCCGTAATTGCACGAGGTGTTTCTGCAAAGGACGGAAAGTCAAACCAGAAAACATTGGCGGAGGCTTTGGCGTGGGAACCGGATGTGGTACCCATGGTTTGCGACCTGCGTACTGGAAAGTGCAGTTCTGTAGAGCCTACCAATGAATCAGACAATCTTTCCGTGTTCAATGAAACTCCGCATTCAACCCAAGGGGCGGCAAACGACAGACGATAGAAACATTAAATTTTTTAGATAGGTATCTCTACTTAGAGGAAATAGGTAATAATGGCGCGGTACAAACCGCCTTATGAAGACAGAAAACCTTCTGTCTAAGAGAGGATGGAAAAATGAAACAGGTAGATGAGGCTGTACAGGCTACCAAATCGGCAGAAAACCGTGAGGCTACAGAGCCAAAAGTTGAGGTCATGGTGTTTACCGACCCATATTGCTCGTGGTGCTGGGCTACCGAGCCAATGATTCTGTCCATGATGGAGCGCTATGGTGACCAGCTGCATATCAGCTATGTATTTGGTGGGCTCATTCGCGATATGGATGCCTTCTATGATGCAACGAACGATATTGCTGATGCTGCTGCAGTGGAACCACATTGGGCAATGGTTTCAAAGCGTTCGGGTCAGCCGATTGATGAGAAGCTCTGGCGTGATATTGGAAAGATTCCTCATTTCAGCAGCTGGCCGGCAAACGTAGCGGCAAAGGCGGCGTTTATGCAGGGTGAAAAACCCGGGTTCGACTACCTGCGCAGACTGCGTCAGGCTGCATTAACTGAGCGCACGATTATCTCGAAGAGGGATGAGTACAATCGCTTGGCGCAGGAAGTTCCGACTTTGAACTACGCCGCGTTCCGTTCAGTTCTTGAATCGGGAGATGCAGAGCGCGCATTTCAAGAGGATCAGGAGGTATGCGCAGTCTGGCAAGCTTACGGATTCCCAACCATGCTCTTCTATAAGGGTGGGTTGGACGTGAACAATTTGTCATCGCTTGACCGTGATAATGCGGTCTATGTCGGCGGACACCGCAGTATGGATGTCTACGATGAGGTCATTCATAAGTTAGCGCCCGATATTCAAGTCTTTGAACCTCGCAGTGAGGTAGATCTGCTTTCTGATTATGGTCCGATGACTGAGCGCGAACTTGGTCAGGTTGAGGACCGCTCTACCGAAGAGGAGCTTAAGGTTCTTGCCGCATTGGAGGAGGAAGGAAAGGTTGTACGTCACGAGCGGGTGCGCGGAAACTTGTGGAGCGTGAAAAAAGACGCTGATTGATTTGTTTGAATCGGTCGTTCGAGGCGCTTGTGGCTTACGGCATCAAAGTCGAGGTTGGCAACGAAGATGGAACTTACGATAAGCACTATGCCTGCTATAGATGCCCAAGTTACTGTTTCGCCGAGAAAGACAATTCCGAGAATGCTTGCAACGAGCGGTGTAATGGCGCAGAAAAGACCAGCGCGTTCTGCGGAAAGATAGCGTTGGGCTACGGGCTGTAGCGTGAATCCGAAGCCAGTGCAAATAATGATAAGCGCGGCAAGGCATGCGATACCCGATACGTCAAGAGCGGGGGTCGTTGACTCAAAGAAGAAGGAGAAGACGGCCCCCAAAACACCCATAGTTCCAATTTGTACGATGCCCAAACCAAGGGCATCGTCGCTTTTTGAAACGTGAGCTGTGGTAACAATAGATGCTGTATAGCAGAGCGCGGCACAGAAGGCGAGGATTTCTCCAATACCGAAGATGCCGGCGCTTGAGGAGAAGCTTACGTTTCCGAGCGAGAAACAAGCAACTCCTCCCATGGCAAGCACGAGGGCGACCGTGACATTTTTGCTTGGAAGTTTCGATGACATGATGGCCACAACTAAGGGGACCATCACAATGGCAAGGTTTTCGAACAGAGAGACGGTACCCGATGCGGTATAGACCAAAGCCTGAAGTTCGAAGGCCATCGTTGCGAAAAAGAGCACGCCCACGATGATGCCATGGACAAGACCTTTGCGCGAAAGCTTTCGTAGGTGCTTGTGAAAGAGGAGCGCCATGAGGGCAAATGCAATGAGAAACCTCACACCTAAGATTGCAAACGGAGCCATTTCCGTAAGCAAAATTTTGCTGAACAAAAAGGAAGTTGCCCGTGCTGAAATTACCGCCGCAAGCAATATTTCTGCTTGTTTTACTGTCATGGGGTTCCTTTGTAGCTCGTCGTCAAATTGCCCGTATTTTCCTCTAGCTTACTGCCAAGTTATAATTGATAAAAGCGACAATAAAGCACAGTTACTTTGATAAAACGGCAAAGAAAACCACCTGCCACCCCAAGCTTCATTACGAAAACCAGCTTTTCTTGAAGTGGGCATGAACCAGGCGGGTATGAAACGGCTATACATCGTACGGTGGCTCTTGCGAGAACGGAAACAAGGATGGATGCGGAAAAATGCGCAGTGTTACTTGAAGTTCTTGAGTGCGGAAGTTTATCTGCTGCGGCAGAGAAGCTGGGATATACGCCCTCAGGAATGAGTCGCCTCATCGCGGCGCTTGAGCACGAAGTGGGCTTTACCCTACTTTCGCGTGGCAGATTTGGTGTCATTGCTACCGCTGAGTGTAAAGCTTTAATTCCAGCCCTTACCGAATTCGTTGCCGCCGAGCGCACCTGTGAAGAACTTGCAGCATCAATTCTTGGTCTTGAACAAGGACGTCTGGTGGTGGGAAGCGCTTATCCGCAGTTCTACCACGTGCTTGCCGAAATTATCGTTGCATTCTCCGGCAAGCATCCCGGAATTCGTATCGACATCGTGCAAGCAAACAGCTCAATACTTATTGAAAGAATGGAGCGGCGCGAAATTGACTTTGCTCTTGTCAGTAAGCGTGAAAACGTCCAGTCTTGGACCAGCCTTATGCAAGACGATATGGTCGCGGTCCTGCCAAAAGATCATCCCTTTGCCGCAAAGAAAACTTTCCCAATTGGGCGTTTTGCTGAAGAGGCATTCATCGAGGTATATCCAGGTGAGGAAAGCGATAACTCTCGAACGCTTAAAGCCTGTGGTGTTGAGCCAAATGTGCGTCACTCTGTACACGACACCAAGGCTGCTTTCGCTCTTGTAGAAGCAGGGCTAGGCATTACGATGATGAACGATATCTTCGTACGAAACGCCGACGCTGACGTTGTTTGGATTCCTGTGTCTCCTCATGCCGCAGCTGAGATAGGAATAGCAACGCCTCAAGGGGTGCCGTCTCCAGCCCTTGAGGCGTTTTCTGCATTTGCCCTTCCGCAGTTAAAGCGGGCTAAAATTTAAAGCTCGAACAACGGTCTTATTCAAAAGACTCGTTTAAGTACTCATATACTGGCTGCTCGCCAATATCAGTCAGCTTCGATTCTTCAACATGCCAGCACTCAGTTGTCGGTAAGCCTTCAAAACGCTCAGCGATAAATACGGGGTCGTGACCTGCCTTGCGTTGAGCTTCATAGTCTTTGAGTGCTTTGATTGCCCATTTCCCCAAAAGAAGAATGACCAACAAGTTTTCGATAGCCATAAAGCCCATGGTGATATCGGCCAGGTTCCAGGCCAGATCGAAGCTGGAAAGGCAGCCGAGCCAAATGGCAACAACGCAGGTGACGCGGAACAAGTTCAGGGCAACCTTACTTTCAGTAATAAAGGTGATATTGACCTCTGCGTAGAAATAGTTTCCTAAAAGTGATGAGAAAGCAAAGGCGACGATTGCGAAAGAAATGAAGTGAATGCCGGCCGTGCCAACTTCGTTTTGGATTGCAGCCTGCACAAGCTCCATGCCGGTGAAATCGCCAACGCCACCGGCTTTCACGTAAAAGACCATAATCATGAGCGCGGAGCAGGAGCAAATGAGAATGGTGTCGATATAAACGGAAAGAGACTGCACAAGACCCTGCTTTACAGGGTGGGAAACTGATGCGGACGCTGCAGCGTTTGGCGCAGAACCCATACCAGCTTCGTTGGAATATAGGCCACGCTTGATGCCGATAACAAAGACTGAGCCAGCAAAGCCACCGAGTATTGACTGGAAGTCGAAGGCGTAGGTGTTAATGAACCAGAAAACCGAACCCATTAAGTTAAGGTTCGTAAGAATGACGAAGAGGACAAGCCCTATATAACTAAACGCCATGATAGGAACAAGAACCGATGTGATATTAGAAATGGTCTTCGTGCCGCCAAAGATGGTGAACGCAAAGAACGCGGCGGTAATGATGCCAATACCCATAGCGGCCATTTGTGCGTCGCTATCTGAGAAGTAGTACTGAAGGGTGCTCGTCATGTTATAGGCCTGCAAACCATTAAAGCCGTAGGCATAGCAGAGGATGAGCAGAATGGAAAAAAGAATGCCGAGCCCGTGCTTATTGAGTGCCTGTGAAATATAGTAGGCAGGACCACCACGAAATTCGCCGTCCTTGCCACGAACCTTCCAGATTTGTGCCAGGGTGGATTCAATAAAGGCAGATGCAGCTCCCAGACACGCCATAATCCACATCCAGAAAATGGCTCCTGGACCACCAGTACCGATGGCGACAGCAACGCCTGCAATGTTTCCAGTACCCACACGGGATGCAGTGGAAACCATCATGGCCTGGAAAGAAGACATCGCCTTTTTACCAGGGACGTGCTTCTTTTCAGTAAGCTGGGTAAACATATCTTTGATGAGGCGGAACTGAACACCTCTCGTTCGAATGGTGAAATAGATTGCGCAAAAAATAAGCAGGAAGACCAAAATATAGGTGTACATAAAGCTATCGATGTTTCCAGTGACATCGATGAGCGTAGTCATCATCGTGTCGCTCATGGGCGGCCTTTCTCTTTCATGCTATGTAAAGTCTGGATTACAAGAACTAGGCAAGGATTTTACCTTAATGCATTAATTTACGGTAGTGTTGAAGGGGAGAGCTAAGGACAGAGTAAGGGGAATAAAATTTTTGATACCTCTGAAGAAAATATGGTTTCATCAGGCATTTGCAACCAAGAGGTGCTTCGAAAATGGCAAAAATGCAGCCGTAAGTTGGTTGATTCTACCTGTGTGCAACCCTAGTCTTTGAATTGCCGGCAGAGAAATAAGATCCGAGCAATAAGGAGATAATCATGAGCTTCCGAGAAAATTTGCAACATCTCCGCGCGAGTCGGAATATGACGCAAGAGCAGCTTGCAATGTTAGTCGGTGTATCAAGACAGTCAGTCACCAAGTGGGAAGCAGAACAAAGCTATCCCGAAATGGATAAGCTGATAAAAATCTGTGACCTTTTTGATGTAAGTCTCGACGACTTAGTCAAAGGAGATTTGACCGAACTAGATATAAAAACCAGTGGTAGCACGTCAGACAATACGCCGAAGGATTTTGTTGGCTATGATGAACACATGCGCAAGCAGGCACTGCGACGCTCTTCGGCGTATGCCATCATCATTGCCGGATTTGCCCTGTCAGGTATAGTAAACACGCTACCGTTTGCAACAACCAATATGTCTGATGCGGTAACAGGGGCTGTATTCTTTATTGGTTTAGCAATAGGTATTGCTCTTCTTTTGCCCACGCGTTCTTCGCATAAATCATTTGAGGCAGCGCATCCTTTTGTTGAGGACTTCTATTCTCAGGAGGAGAAAGATAAAGCAGCGCATCAGAAAAGTATTGCGTTTGTGGTTGGTCTCGCAGTTATTTTACTCGGTCTCATCATTGGTGCACTGGGAAATGGCACGGCTATGGAGCAGCTATTTGGTAGCATCTTCCTTCTCTTCGTAGCGCTTGGTGTTTGGATTATGAAGTATTGGTCAATGCTTGCCGCTCGGACGAATGTTGAGACATATAACGTCAATGCTCTAGAAGACTTAAGCGAGGACGAAAGTGACGTAGTCTACGCTGACGAAGCATGGCAAGCACACCGTCTTGAGCTGCGCAGGCGTAAGAAGAAGGTTCGTTCCATCAGCACGGTCATCATGCTTGTAGCGACTCTGATTGCACTTGCATGGCTTTTCTGGCCAGCAGTGACAGGCGACGTTTCAGATTGGAGTCAGCTTGGACAAAATTCACTGTTCTGGCTTCCTTGGCTTTTTGGTGGGATTTGCTGCTTCATTGTCAGCACCGTTATCAAGAATCAAGAGACCAACTAGGGTATCAATGTTCTCTGCGATTCTGGTCGAACCTTGGTAAGTGATTGAAGCGTCGTTTTATCAGCGACCAGGCCTTGAGTCACATACTTCATCTGTTCGTTTATTGCCGATGTGCCCGTACCTCCTTGTGTCGTGCGGGCATCGGCAATTTTTTTGAGGTCAAGCTGATTTACAATGTCTGCATCAAAAAGATTGCTTTGCGCTTTGAAATCGGCGAGCGATAAATCGTCAAGCGAGCAGCCGCGTTTTTCACACTCCAGCACTAAATGACCAACTATGGCATGCGCTTCACGAAATGGCATGCCCTTTTTTGCGAGGTAGTCCGCTACGTCAGTGGCAGCTAGGTGCCCTTTGGACGCAGCAGCGAACATCGCATCGGGATGAACCGTCATTGTTTCGATCATGCCTGTCATGCAGCGCATTGCATCACTGAGCGTACGAACCGAGTCAAAAACTCCCTCCTTGTCTTCTTGCATGTCCTTGTTGTAGGCAAGAGGTAAGCCTTTCATGGTGGTTAGGAGAGCTATCAGGTTGCCGAATACACGACCCGATTTTCCGCGAATAAGCTCGGCGAAGTCGGGGTTTTTCTTCTGAGGCATGATGGAAGATCCTGTGGAATATGAATCGGAAAGCGTAATGAAGCCGAATTCTGAACTCGACCAGAGGATTAGCTCTTCAGATAAACGCGATAGGTGCATCATTGAAACGCTGCACGCATAGTCCAGGTCTAGCAAAAAGTCACGGTCCGATACTGCATCAAGCGAATTTGGTACTACGTCTGAAAACCCAAGAAGTTCTGCGGTCATAGTGCGGTCAAGAGGATAGGTTGTGCCGGCAAGTGCCGCCGACCCCAGCGGGTTGGAGTCGGCGGCTGCAAAGGAGGTCTGGATGCGCGCGAAGTCGCGCTTAAACATCCAGAAGTAGGCAAGAAGGTGGTGGCTAAAATATATCGGTTGTGCATGCTGCATATGGGTATAACCAGGCATAATGACATCTCTATGCTTCTGTGCTTGACTGACTAGAGCTTCCCGCAGGCAGATGTTTTTCTCCATCAGTTCGCACGAGAGCTTTTTTGCCATCAGGCGGGTATCGCAAATAACTTGATCGTTGCGGCTGCGCCCCGTATGGAGGCGAGCCCCTGCTTCGCCAATGCGGCGTGTGAGCTCTGCCTCAATAGCCATATGGATATCTTCATCACTAATATCGAAGGAGAATCTACCGTCTTTAATGTCGGTCAATATTTCGGCTAAACCATCATCAATGGCGCGGGCATCGTCGGCCGAGATAATTCCTTGTGATGCAAGCATGGCTGCATGTGCGCGAGAGCCCGCAATATCTTCCGCATATAAAGCCTTGTCAACAGGCAAGGATGCTCCGAAATGCTGATTAAAGTCATCGGCGCTTTCTTCAAATCTTCCAGACCACAGTGCCATCTTTTTCACCCTATCTAATCTACGGTTGATGCAAGGGTGAGGTCACTTGCATCCAAGTCGGGCAAATCTTTGAGTGGGCCTTCAGAGTGCATATCGTCTTGCGCGTCGGTTTGCGCAGCATGCTTTTTACGATTCATGGCCCAGTTACGCGCTGAAAGCCCGTTGATTTCGATGAATCCGGCAGCCGCTGCATGGTCAAACTCATCATGTTCGCCGTAGGTAATAAGGGATGGGTTATAAAGCGAATAGATGCTCTTGCGTCCAACTGCCACACAGGAGCCTTTGTAGAACTTCAGTTTCACTGTGCCAGTAATGCAGGTTTGAGTGGAGGCCATGAATGCATCGATGGCCTCCTTCAAGGGGCTATACCACTGGCCGTAATACACTGCCTCGGCCCAGGTTTGCTCAAGGGCAAGCTTGTGGTGGAGCACCTCCCGCTCAAGACAGAGGTCTTCCAGGGCTTTATGCGCAGTGATAAGTGCAAGGGCGCCAGGGCACTCGTAAACTTCACGACTTTTAATGCCGACCAGCCTGTTTTCAATCATGTCGATACGTCCGTATCCGTTTTGGCCGGCAATTTTGTTCATGGTTGCAATGAGATTTTTCATGCTCATCTTTTTTCCGTTGACAGCAACAGGTATTCCTTTTTCGAATTCAAGCTCGCAATACTGAGGGGTATCTGGTGCCTCGGTAGGATCGACCGTCATGGTGTAAATATCTGCTGGAGGCTCAGCCCAAGGATCTTCTAAAACACCGCACTCAATGGTACGTCCAACGAGGTTGTCATCAATGGAATAGGGTGATTTTTGCGTCGTGGGGACATCAACGCCGTGCGCTTCTGCCCATGCCATCTCTTCCGGACGCGTGTTAAAGTCCCAGTCCCTTACCGGGGCTAAGATATGCAGGTTTGGATCTAGCATGGCTATGCTGTTTTCGAAACGAACCTGGTCATTACCCTTGCCGGTGCAGCCATGTGCGATAAATTTCGCGCCATATTTATGCGCCGCATCCACGAGGTGCTTTGAAATTGCTGGCCTTGATAGGGCAGAGAGCAACGGGTACTTGTTTTCATACAGTGCGTTGGCGGCAATTGCCTTGGTGATGAAGTTCTCGGCGAAGTTGTCTTGGATATCAACAACGACACAGTCGAGAGCACCCATTTTGAATGCTTTCTCCTGTACTTTTTCAAGTCCGTCATGTGCTTGGCCGACATCACCAACAACAGCTATGACATCGAGGTTTTTAGCAATTTGCAACCATTTAATACAACAAGAAGTGTCAAGGCCGCCGGAGTAGGCAAGGACAACCTTTTCTTTCTGAGCCATTTTTATATCCTTTCAAGCGCCGCTAGGGGGCGCAGTAATGTATAGCTATGCTTTTAGGGCCGAACCAGGATCTAACTTGGCGGCCATAGACAGAGCGATACAGACATGCGTCAGCAGTCTTGTATGCCGAAGATGGGAGCAGGGTATGAAACCCGAGAAAAAAAGAGCAGACGACTAGCGTCGTCGCAGGCTCGTGATGTTTTGGAAGGTTGTGGACGGGGTGCAGTAATGCTCGTTTTTCTGGAGGCTTAAGCTTAAGCAAGTTGGGGCACTACCGACGTATACGCAGCACTTTGCGCTCATTGCGTCATATTTTGCGGTGTACGTTTGCATCACTTAAAGCTTTCCTCAACTGACCAGAAAATGCGTGTGCCGTACGCGGCTTTCTTAAATCTTTACGAGAACCGCCCACAACACCCTTTACGTTATCAGGTGATTTCGCTCTTGAACACTGTTAATAAACTTGAATAATGGGATAAGTTTTCAGCTTTTCTACATAGGCAGCCTGCAATTGCCCTATAAACTTTCGACGAAAATCAGTTTCTTAGTTCCGATGCACAGGGTTCATCAAGAGAGGAAAGCCACAAAAAGAGACTTGCAAGTGGGGCACTTTTACTTACAGGGTCCTTGTGTAGAGTGACCGTTGTCCACATATGTTGCCATGTTTTCTGCTCAACGGTGTAGAGGCAAGCCGCATCATCTCCTGCGACTTGCTTGAGCTTGTGACCAAATGCTGCTTCATGTCTATAGGGGCTCGTTTTGTCGAACCGTCCGTGAATGGCAAAGAACGGCGGAATGGACGCATTGTTTAAGTCTGTATTGGCATTGAGCTGAGGAGAAGTATCCGGCAAGTCATCAAGTAGGTCATAGGGAGAGTAGGGGACCAAAGCCTTATGGCGTGCATTTTTGCCAGAACCATTTGTGGGAAGGGCAATATAGTTTTTCCAGAAAAAGGGAGGAATGGGTTTAAGTAGCATGTCATCGACATGTGTGATGCCCGCAACCGATACAACTCCTGCGACTCGTGAGGCGTCCAGGTGATATTTACGCTGCAGCCACGAACCATAACCAACCAGCATTGCAAGGTGTCCGCCACACGAACTTCCGCCCACGACGAAGCGCTGCGCGGGGCGTTTATTATCTTCAAGCCACTGAAGTGCCGCTGCTATTCCTGAAAACGCATCATCGACTTGGGCAGGAAAAGGGTGGCGCGGCATAAGGCGAAAACCAACTGAACAAAAACGATATCCCTGCGAGTTATAGACATTAGCGGCATCAATCATAGACTCGGGGGTTCCTACCAAGTAACCACCACCATGAAAGTACATCACAGGTACGTCGTGCGTTACGACATCAGGTTCCCACAGTACGCAGTGTTGCAAGCGGTGAGGGCCAAACGAGATTGTTACGGGGTCATGCGAGCGCCCGGCTTCTTGGGAGCACACCAGAGCTTTCTTCAGATAAGCTGGTGGCGTAGAAATAATTTCATACGGAAAGCCCATCTCATCCCCTTGGTGGCAGTTGGTCTAAGTCCAGTCGTCCAATTAGGGTTGTTTTGCCGTGCATGGCCAAACGACCCAAATCACTGAACCACTTAACGCAAAATCATGGCTTTGGATACAGTCTAGCCTATTGAACCGCTGTATCACCGGGCGGGTGAACGGTAGCTAATTTGGCGGAAGTGACATGCGGTATACCGGTAAATTTCATTTTCGTGCCGTTTGCCTGCCCGAAACCTTCTGAAACATATACATCAGTAGGATTGAAACATACTCCCGCGCGACCTCTTCACCTGAGAAGGGAGTAACAATGAAAAATTATTTCGACATCCAGGGAAAAGTCGCCTACGTAACAGGCGCATCTTCCGGCCTCGGAGTGCAGTTTGCTAAGTGTCTCGCCGAGCAGGGCGCAAGGGTTGCAATTACTGCACGTCGCGTAGAAAAGCTTGAGGCAGTCCAGCAGGAAATTGAAGCCGATGGTGGCGAGTGCTTTGCTACCAGCTGTGATGTAACGGATCCTGCAAGCGTCGAAAAGGCCGTTGCTGAAATCAAGGATCATTACGGACGTATTGACATCCTGGTAAACACGGCCGGTGTCGCCAATGGCACCCCAATTCATCTGCAAAGCTATGAGGATTGGGACCGCATCGTTAAGACCAATCTTTACGGAACTTATAACTGCATCCATGAAGTTGGCAAAATCATGGTCGAGCAGCAATACGGCAAGATTATTAACATGGGCTCTATCCATTCAAAGGTTGGCATGCCGGGTCTTCCACTGAACGGATATGCAGCTACTAAGGGCGGCGTCCTGATGCTTACCAAGGAAGTTGCAAATGAGTATGCAAAATCCGGAATCACCGTTAACGCAATTGGTCCTGCTTACTTTGGAAGCGAAATGACCCAGAAGCTTCTTGATAACGAAGACTTCATGAAGGTTATCCAGACCTATTGCCCGATGGGTCGTCCGGGTAAGCCAGGCGAGCTCAACGGTATTTTGCTCTATCTTGCATCTGATGCTTCCAGCTATACCACCGGCGCATATATTCCTGTCGATGGTGGTTGGACCGCAATTTAAGAGGAAAGCTAGCTCTCAAGGTTTGCGACCAACGGTACGCCAAGGTTCTTGATTTAACTTTGAACTGCTGGGCAATTGAACTTTTAAAAGCGCATCCGAACTATCGGGTGCGCTTTTTTGTTGCTTCGGAGAAAGTTTATGTACGAAGAGCGGGGTACTGCTTAGTTGCTGTAGTGCCCCGCTTCAAGTGTTCTAGTTCTGCTCACGTATCCGTAAGCTCATGATGCTTGCGAAGCAGCAGAGCGCAATATCAACTATCCAAATAAGGTCATAGCTTCCCGTAGCATCGAGAATTATTCCGCCGCACCATGCTGACAAAAATGCGCCAATTTGATGGCAGAAGAACAGCACGCCAATAAGGGTTGCCACTTGGGTAATAGGAAAGTTCTTGCTGACCACTCCAGAAGTTGGAGAGACGGTGGCATCGCCTGTCATGCCGAGTCCGATGGCGAATAGAACCGCAAATCCTAAATTTTTTGGCATCAAGATCAGAAAGGTAATAACCCATACAGCGCGAAAGCCATAGTAAAAGCCCAATAGCTTTCCTTTGTGCATACGCGTGGAGAGCCAACCGGAAAGAAGCGCACCAAGGATGGTTGCTATTCCGTAGACGGAAAATGCCCAAGCCGCCGATGTCGTATCAATGCCGAAAAGGACATATTGGTTGAAGAGGTGGCTTTCGATAATAACCATATGAAACCCGCAAGTGCTAAAGCCAGCAATTAAAAGCAGATAGTTTCTATTACGAAATGCAGCTCGAATGTCCGTCAGCTTCATAGGAGCTGCAGCTTTATTCTGATTCTCATCTTGCAAGGAGCCTGGTTTTGGATCGCGCGAGCTTACTTTAAACGCAATAGGAACAAGTGCCACGGTTGGAATAAGAAACAATAAGAGGGTTGGCATAGTTCCGAATGCATCAAGCATCGCCTGAATAACGGGGGAGAGGATAAAACCTAACATGCCCGCAGCGGCGTTCAACATGCCAGAAATAATCATGGCGCGGTCAGCACCTACGTAGTTAATGGATGAGGTAAGGATTAAGCCAAACCCCAGGGCGCCAACGCCAATGCCAAATCCGATTCCGAGGGTAATAAGCAGCGCAATGAAAGACCGGGAGAATGCCATGCCAACAAAACTTGCGCATACAATACCAGCACCGAGTAAAAGCACGAAGCGGTTAGACTGTCTTGAAGCAAGCATGCCGAAGAAGGGCTGGGAACCACCGAAGGTAATTTGCATAACAGCAATACAGAAACTAACGTCGGCATAACTTGCCGAGCACTGGTTAGCAAGCGGTTGCAGCAAGATGCCAATGTCACCGCGCATGCCAGCGCCAAAGCCGTAAAGTATGCAGGCGATAAGTCCGAATGAAATGACGGACAATATGCTTGAACGTTGTTGTTCGGTCATTTCTTAGATATCTACATTCACACGAAATTCTCGATGCCTTCGAATCCGCCTGAGCGACGGAATTTTTACCACGCAGAGTGTAACACTGATGAAAAATGAAATGCTTGTTTGTTTTATACAGGGCGTGTTTTGCTCTTCGAAATCCATTTCTATGGTGGCCAACAGGTAGTATTCGGCTTCCGTTTGCTTGTTTCTTCGAGCACATTTTTGGTGAAATATTAATATTTCGCAGTTTTAGTGCATATTTTGTGTAATAATCAGCGCCGAGGGGGTTGTGAAACTGCTCGCGCAGCCGTTTTTCAGGGGAAAATCGCAACGCTCTAATCCGTTTGGATGCCCAGAAAACTTAGCTTATAACACGTACTAGTACAGGGGGTGTTGGTATGTCGCAGGTTCGTTCGACATGCAAAAAACTTCTTATCGGGGCAGTAGCTGCGTTGCTTACCATCGGTGTATGTGTAAGTCCCGCATTCGCCGCAGGCGATTGGGGCGCGTACAGTATTAGCGATGATGCTGGTCAAGCTTACTATGTAACCCACGCTACATCAGAAGCTGACTTCAACCCGGCAAACGATAAACTTGTCTATTGTCTTGATTTCCATGCGAGCTACCCAGAGGATTCTGGTACATGGACGTACACAGGAGTTGATAACGCGGACAACGCAACCATCAATGCCGCTGCAACTTCGAGCTCTGCGGATGTTGCGAATAAGATACGTGCTGTTCTTGCTTATGGCTATCCGAATGATACCAGCGCATGGGAGACCGAGTGCATTAACGAAGGTATTACCTGGAATTCCGACCCTGCGCATCTGCGTGTTTACACGCAAGCTGCCATCTGGCACTACACAAACGGGCAAACTTTTGGCCATTACGACCCTACAACCGCACTGATTAATTTAGCAGAAGCACATGCGTCCTCAATGGAAACGACGACATCGGTCAGTGTGTATACCTCCGATTCAGGGGCGAGCCAAAACCTTATTGCTGGCTCTCCTGTAGCTCAGATAGGTACTATGGTATCGATACAGGTTAATAAGACTTGGACCCTAAGCTCTGGAGACAGCTATACGGGTACAAAACCCACCGTTGTCTTTAAGCTTTATAGCGGCACTGATACTTCTGGAACACCCGTTGCTGCCAAGCAACTTTCCCCTGGTCAAACAAGTGTAACTTTCAACCAAGTAAGTATTGACACTGAAACCACCTACACCCTTACAGAGGAAATTAATGGCAGCGTCACTAATTACACTTTCACCCCAGCAGCCAATCAAACAATTGATTTATCTGGCGCAACTGCTGGCAGTACCCATACAGTGACCGTGAATAATACGGTAACGGAGAACAACACTCCAGACACTACTTCTATCAATGTGGAAAAGAAATGGGCTGATGGGGTTACGGGAGATTCAGCCGTAATAGTGTTAACACGCAACGGCGATAAGACTGACCAAAAAATTACTTTGACCGGGACTACCGACAACTGGAAAGGCTCGTTCGATAATCTGCCGAAATACGATAGTAACGGCACAGAAATTGAGTATGGAGTCGTTGAAGAAACGAATACCTATAAGTATCGTGTCGAAAGCGATGGCGAAGGCGGCTTTATTGTCACGAACTATGACACTATAGAGAACAATAATTCAGATAACCCTGATTCTGACGAGGAAAGTTCAAGCGACAGCTTGCCCGATACGGGGGATACTGCTTTGACCTTTGTTGGCATACAGGTTCTTGTTGCGACACTTGCAGGCGCCTACCTCCTTCGTAAGCGACTCCATGAATAAGAGCTGTCAGGTCAAATAACTTTCCTGGTTTATGAGGATACTCGGGCCGCTCGCATGAGCGGCCCTTTTCATTTGCTTCAGAATTTCCATGCTTCGTATTGCGCTCTGTAGCTGTTGTTTCCTCTGCACTTTTACGAATCTCAGCACGCAGCTTCCTTTCTTATCGTTCCGTCAACAAGAAACTTGTGAGAATTTGGTAGTATGAGGTACTGCTTTTGCACGTGCGCAAACTTGCGTTTCGAGCATAAACAAAGGCATGAACTCGATAAATCGTCCCAGAGAACAGGGAAGCATAAAGCGATGGCTAAAAAGACAGTAGCAAAGCGTGTTGCTCAAATTGTTGGGATTGTAGTGGCGGTGATTGTTGCCGTTGTTCTTATCTATGCCCTGTATTTGCAACTCACGTATTACCGCATTGCAGATAATCAAGAACTCGACGTTGTCAGCAATCAGACTGCTGAACTGACGGTGGATGAATCATACACGGCGGTTACCTACAATCTTGGCTTCGGTGCCTATACTCCGGACTACACTTTCTTTATGGATGAAGGAGTGATGGCTGATGGCACTGAGACGCAGGGAAATCGCGCTCGGGCAGAAAGCCGTGAAAGTGTCGAAGCCTGTACTCAGGGTGATATCGAGGTTGTGCAAAACCTCGATCCCGATTTTATTCTCTTGCAGGAAGTGGACACAGATTCCGACCGCAGTTATCACGTAAACCAGGTGCAGAGTTTCATCGACGCATTTCCTGGCTATGCTTCCGTGTTCGCGTCTAATTTTCACAGTGCTTATTTGGCTTATCCACTCTATGAACCGCATGGCAGTGTAAATTCGGGTCTTTTGACGCTTTCAGACAAGCAGATTAATAGTGCGGTGCGTCGCAGCTATCCTGTCGACGAATCGTTTCCTACGAAGTTCTTTGACCTTGATCGCTGTTTTGAAGTGATGCGCATTCCGGTCGACAACGGCCGCGAACTTGTTCTCATTAACAGCCATATGTCTGCCTACGATGAAGGCGGCACGGTGCGCACGCAGCAGCTTGCCATGCTTAATGACCTTCTGAAACAGGAAGCTGACGCAGGCAATTATGTTATTTGCGGCGGCGATTGGAACCATGCACTCTCCGGAAGCGTGGATATCTATCCCTCGCAACAACAAGTACCTGACTGGGTTTCTGTGTTAAACGATGGAGACCTTGCCGAAGGTTATTCGGTGGTTCCGGCATCAAATATCGCTGACGTTCCTACCTGTCGTGGCGATGACATCCCATATGAAAAAGGCGTAACCTATACGACCACCGTCGATGGGTTTATTGTTTCAAGCAACGTTGAAGCTATGGCGGAAAATATTGATACCGGTTTTGCAACAAGCGACCATAACCCTGTTCAACTAAGCTTTAGGTTGCGCGCATAGGCACGGCAAAGTGGTAGTAAAGCCCTGGTGTATAGATAAGCAGTGAGTACTGATGGCTGATACGAACAAAGAGGAAAACCTAAATCGAGGCACTTCGCTTGATAAAGAAGAGGTGTTTTCAGAGGTCCAGTCAAGAAATTCGCAGATCTTTAGAGCAGCCATTGTTGGCATTGTAACTAACCTTGCCCTGGCTGCGGCAAAAGCAGTCTTTGGTTTCCTCAGTAATTCAATCGCTATTATTCTGGATGCGGTAAACAACCTCTCTGATGCAGCATCTTCAATTATCACCGTCATTGGTACTCGTCTGGCTGCCAAGCCAGCCGACCGTGAGCACCCGTTTGGACATGGACGTATCGAGTACATCACAACCTTTATCATCGCCGTTATTGTTCTTTGGGCTGGCATAAGTGCTCTTCAAGAAGCTATCGACCGCATCATCAACCCACAATTTGCGACTTACGACACCTTGACGCTGGTCATCGTTGTTATCGCGGTAATCACAAAGATTTTCTTAGGCCTTTACACACGGCGCGTGGGCAAGAAAGCTAAGTCAGACGCTTTGGTGGCATCGGGAATTGATGCGCTTATGGATTCCATCATCTCTGCTGCTACTTTGGCGGCTGCGCTGATTTATATCTTCACCGGCCTTGCTCTTGAAGCTTGGCTCGGTGCCATCATTGCGCTTTTTGTTATCAAGGCTGGCATTGATATTTTGCGGGGCATTTTAAGCCGTCTTATTGGAGAACGTGTTGACTCAGATCTTGCACGTTCTATTAAAGAAACCGTCTGTAGTGTTGACGGTGTAAACGGTGCGTACGACCTGATTCTTGATGACTTTGGACCCGAAAGGCTGTGGGGGAGCGTTCACGTTGAAGTGGACGATGTTACCGATGCGGTGCAGATAGATTCAATTACGCGCGAAATTCAAAGGGCTGTGTTTAATAAAGAGAGCGTGTTTTTACACACGGTAGGTATTTATCCAACCAATACGTCAAGCGAGCTGGCGCGTAAAGTTCACGCGAGTCTTATGAAGCTGGTGGATGCTGATGCCTGCATCTTGGGAACACACGGGTTTTATCTGGATGAAGAAACAAAGCATGTAATGTTTGACATCATAATAAGCTTCGAGCAACCTCAGCCTAAGGCCGTGGTTGCTCGAATAAAGGAAGAGCTTGAGAAGCAGTATCCGGGCTATTCTTTTTCCATCACGATTGATGCCGATATCAGCGATTAGTTGGTGCGCTTCACAAAGACCTTACTCATAACACGCTTTGGATCGCGCGCAACGAGATAGATGCACCAGGCAACGAGGCCAATCGCCACAACGAGTAGACCAAGAATCGCGTCATCAAACATAACAGCTGTATCGGTAATCTCGATAAAAGCTTCGCCTTCCATAAGGCAGGCAATGCCATCAACAATCCACATTAGAGCTGCGCCCCAATACATAAGGGCAAGTGCTCCAAAACTCATCGAACTATCGGGTGCTTTTGCATACCAGGCTGCTGTGGCTATAGCTGCTGCAGCAAGGGTAATAACAAGCGTCATCTTTATGCCTCCTTAGCTGCCTTAGTGGAAGCAACGCGGCGCACGCTTGCATCAGCGACAAGCGTCATTACAAACCAAACAGCTGTAACCAAGACTGCCATGCCAACACCAACTGTTCCAATTTCTTGGAGCATAACTGGAATAGCGGTTGGGTCATTCATGGCGGTGAGAAATGGTGGGAACGGGACCACTTCGCCGTGCCAGACATGTTCAATGAGTAGCAAGATAACACCACCCCAGAGCATATTCATCAGCCAACTAAGCTTACGGGTCCAGCAAATGCCGTGCTCTGATGCATCGGTTAGCTGATTTC
Organism: Eggerthellaceae bacterium; assembly: GCA_050945155.1. Lineage (GTDB taxonomy): Bacteria > Actinomycetota > Coriobacteriia > Coriobacteriales > Eggerthellaceae > JBMNSK01. Next base: position 29,772 of record JBMNSK010000007.1, read on the forward strand.
CGTTCTCGTCGATGATTCCTTTTTCAATTTCGTTCTTCTTAACCTTTGCGCGAACGGCACTTACTACGATAGCTTCACCGCCGCCAACAAGAAAACATGCCATAGTTCATCCTTTCTCGGTAGTACCGGATTAAGACAATGGTAACACGAATTCTAAAAAGGTAACACTCGCTTTTGAAAATGGTATTAAATTACTAGTAAATAGTTCCTGATGATCTGCTTCCTTAATCGCTCACTACGCTGTGTCGTTTCAGAATAACGGCAAGCGCTGCTGCAGAGCACAGAAGAGCAATACCTGCACCAGCACCTGTGTTATCACCGGTGTCTGGCATCGTATCCGCAGAATCATCTTCTTCATTGGCGGTATCATCGCCAGTTTCGTCAGCACTGTCATTGTTGTCGGAATCAGAATTGGCTGGTGTCTGCGCCCACGAACCATATAGGGTGATGTTCGAATTTACCGGTGTCGCGAAGTTGTATTGCTGTGTCAAACTTTCGTCGGTATACCATCCGTTAAAAGTCCAACCAGATACTGAAGCAAGTTCTGGTTGAGTTGCGGTAGCTCCAGATGAAACAGTTTGTGTACTGGGGACAGAGACCCCATCGGGTGTAGTGCCGACAAATTGGAATGCGACGGTACAGTTGACGGCCTCAGGGACCCATTGCGCATATAAATCTATGGAGGGACTATCGTTTAAGATGTTGTGGGTATAGGTACTTCCTGGTTGATAGGTTGTGCCGCTTCCATCGGGCGCTGTATTCCAACCCGCAAAGGTGTAGTCACTACGAGACGCCGTAACATCACCAAAGGTTCCACTTATAGAATCTACTTTGCCTACCTTAAAATAGTAATTCTCTCCGTCGCTGTAGATAGCTGCATCGGGGTCGGTAGTGCTTATTGAGTCATTAGAAGCGGTAATCGAAGGATACTCACCTGCGGTTTCGTCATAGGTGTATCCGTCTGCTGAGCAGGTTCCACCATTTGCATGGTAGGTGATAACTGGGTCTTGAACTGGTGCCCAAGCTTTTTTAGGTGGCAGAACAACTACTGCAATAAGAATCGCAATTGCTACTGCTACAAGAATCTTTATCGAGTTACTGAAACGCGACAAAACCGCTGAGCGTTGAGTCTCCATAGGACACCCCCATATTCGTACCTATCTCTATCCGAGGATATAAGCGAAACCTCCTCGACAAATATGCAGAACCCACCGCATAGATGTCGTAATCCCCTCAGCGGGTATCATAACATCTTAAAGGGTAGTAATTTAGTAATAATTGAAATTTTTACTATCCCGTATTCTTTCTAATGCTTATTCCGGTCGCACTTTTCGTTTCCTGAATAGTAGTTTCATACATTATTAACGCCCGGTTAATATAATGAACTTCAAGCATACCTTCTTAACCTGAGGGGTATGCTAAAGACAGTTGATCAGGCAATTAAGGAGGGCGATATGCGTATAAATATCAATTTAGAAGATGGATATCTGCCCGATACCTACGGCAAATATGCGGCACCAGCAGATAGCGTTCATGCATCCTGCGTGCGCTCGTTTCCTTTTCAGGTAGAAGACATTCCCGCAGAAACGCAAGCACTTGGCATTCTTTTTTATGACTGGGATAGCACCACGGTATGCGGGTTTCCCTGGATCCATTGGTGCAGTTTTTTGACAGGACCCTTTGAGGGCGCGCTTTCGGTTCCAGACGATATAAGCCGCAAGGGTGCGCCGAATCTGTTCAATGGGTATAACAGCTCAGTAAAAAGTGATGCTCAAACAGCGATTGGCTATCTGGGTCCTTGTCCGCCTGATTGTGACCACTGCTATACACTCAGGGTCTTCGCGCTTGATTCCGCAGAAATTTTAAAGAAGCCATTTTACGCAAATGAACTGGTGCATATTGTGCGCGAGCATGTAATTGATGAGGCGCAATGCCTTATGTGGGGTCGCAGTTAAACCGTTCGTGCAGGCTTCAAACAAACATAGATCAATCGGTAGTAGCACGCTCAGCCCGCAGTACCGGTGGGTTATTGTGGCCTGCTGCTTTATGTTTTTGTTTTCGAATATTGGAATAGCCTCCACCTCCTTTTCCATTTTCCAGCCCTACATTGTTACCTTGCCTGGTGTCGGAGACATTGGTGGTTCGGGTGTCCTAATGATTCGAAACATCTTTTCCTTAGTGGGCATGTTCTTTGTAGTTCGGCTCATCGACGCCTTTGATATCCGCCGTACGGTTGTATTTGCATGCCTGCTCAATGCGGTAGGTTTTCTTGTCTATGGATTTGCCGACAGTATGGTCTTGCTCGTGGCGGGCGCGGTTTTAACCGGTCTTGCTTATGGAATTGGCGGGCTCATTTCCTCAACAGAGGTGCTGCGTCGGTGGTTTACGCATGACTTTGGCACAGCGGTAGGTATTGCTTCGGTAGGTTCAGGCGCTGCTGCTGTTGTTTTGCCGCCCCTTACGCTTCCAATAATCCACAACATTTCGCTTTCGGCTGCATTTTTTGCTGAAAGCGCCATGGCCCTTGTACTTGCGGTCGTTGTGGGCGCTTTATTGCGTAATCGTCCTGCGACCAAGCCAGACTATGAAGCGACATCCGGAACCTCTAAAAGCACGGGGCGCAAGGTTGACGCGACACACCGGGATGATATCGATTTACGCAACCACACCCACCGGCTTTTGATGGTGGGGATGTTTACGCTTGGTATGGTGGCTTTTGGCGGCATGGCATACCAGTCTATCAACATGACAACCGAAGGTTTTGATGGCGTATTTGCTGGACTTATGATTTCTGTTGCCGCAGCTTGTCTCATGGTTTCGAAAGTAGCTATTGGGCGTGCAGTTGATATGTTTGGAACGGCAAAGACAACCTGCATTTTCAGCATTGTCCTTGTGGCGGGATTGTTTTTCGGGGCGCTCATGCCGTTGCACAATCTTTATCTTGCGGTGCTTAACGCCGTGCTTTATGGGCTTGGGGCGGCACTTGCAAGCGTCGGAATTTCCATTTGGTCGGTCGAACTTTCTCCGGCTTCGCGCAGGCTTGCCAATATCAAGTCGTTTCAGATGAGTTATGCATTAGGCGGTGTCTTTTTTAATATGCTTCCCGGACTCCTTAAGACGTTGACCGGGACCTATGCCATTTCGTACGCAATTATGTGCGTGTGTATTGTCGTGACAACTGCCATCGTTTTATATGCCTATGCACGGCGCAGAAAACTGATGGCTTAGTCACCATAAAGAGCTCATTGAAGTTCTTGGGCAGCAGGGTTTAGTAAAGCTCAAAAAACATGTGCATAGAGACGTTATTTTGCATTTGTATCGAAGCAAGAACATACGTCTAAAATTTTTATAACTTGGTAAAAATCCACATTTAAATCTCGATTCCTTTCGTATAATTTATCCCATTCGAAAGAATGTTCATGAAACGTTCACTTCCTTGAGGTAATGGCTGTCTGGGGGATGGCCCGTTAAGGGGGAATGGGGGTTTGAGGTGACGTTTTTGCGTCAGACCCAAAACTTAGATAATGCCCAGAAAGAGCAAGCTTCGACCAGCTCTCACCAGGAGCTTTCTTCTAGTGTTGTTAAAACGCCCTTGACGCTTGTACTTGCCTTTATCGTTGCTCTTGTTTGCAGCGCTTTTGCAGTACTTGCCATGCCTCAAACCGCTCAAGCAGCACCAGAAACCGTTACGGTTGTTGTGAACTATGTCGAAACGAATACGGGTCATGCCGTTGCTTCATCGTATAAGGCAGTGCTTGAACCTGGCGAAGCCTATTCTGTTGATTCTCCAACGGTGGACGGTTATACCCTCGAAGATAGTTCTCAAGCCACCATATCTGGTACGGCAGATACAGATACGACCATTACGGTTCATTATGTATCTGACCAGGTCACGTATACCGTGAACCACTATTTCCAAACAGTTGATGGAATTTACGTTGTCAAGGAGACTCAGCAGTTCACAGGAAATCGTAATGACACGGTTCAAGTGACTCCTCTTGACCGCGAAAACTACGTATGCACCACAACTGATTTGTCGGTTGAATTGCCGTCACAAGGAACGGTCACAAAAGACCTTTACTATGACATGGTTAATTCCCGACATGCGATTTACTTCCAGACTGATGGCGGCACCTATGTGCCCTATATTGTGGCGTCTACCGGTGAAGACATTAGCGCTAGCAAGGCCAATGTACTTAACAACCCACCAGAGCGGACGGGTTATACCTTCGTGCAGTGGTCTTCAGAAATTCCCGATGTGATGCCCGACCATAACGTCTACCTGCGTGCTTTGTGGGCTCCAGGTACTGCTTCTTACCGCGTGGTTTACTGGGCTCAATCGGGTGACGAGTATGTCATGGTTGAAGAGCGGACTCTTTCGGGCACTGTTGGTTCTCAGGCTACCTATGAGGATTTAGACGGGCTTAACGATGCGTGCTATGAGCTTGAAAGAGCTGATTCGGTAACTATTGCCGGGGACGGCAGTACGGTCTTGAACGTGTATTACCAGCACTACCTTGTTACCGTGAATTTCTATCACGAAGACCCTTTCACAACTGGTCAAACACCAGCTAGCTCAATTACCGTGCGTGCTGGTGACCAGTTTTATTTCCCCGATAGGGAAGAAACGCTCAAATGGTATGACGACAACGTCATCCACGGCGCTTGGGGAGACTATCATACCTGGTCATTGCGGTGGTGTTTCTATAACTATAACTACAATGGCTATGTATATTATTCAGATGCGGATTATGGTACGGCCTATGCTCGTGCTGTAAACAAGACGACACATGTCGTGGATGTGTACCCATTCATTAGAGACACGAGGGACTATACCTATTACGTTCTGTACTACGAATACAATCCAACTACGGGAAACTATGAGCTTTCTGTCACCCATGTACTTACCGATTCGCGTGACACGGGTCATCCAACTATTCCAAATGGTGATTCTGGATATGCTCTGAAATATATAGCTTACAGTACAGAGGCTTACGACGGTACGGGTGATCCGGTTCTTGGAGCTATGGAGTCTGTTACGACAGATCCTCTAGGAGAACCGAATACGACGGTTGATGCGGACGGAAATATTCCTGAGAATAGGACCTACTACACCGATGCAGCAACAGCGAACGTTTTGGCTCTCTACTACTATCCGAACAACTACACACTTCGTTATTTCGACAGAGGAACTGAACTGAACAACGCCGAGTATCCTTATGGGACCTTGGTAAACCTAAATGACTATCAACCAGCGGTTCCTTCTGATTTGGCGGCTCTTGGTTATACGTTTGGCGGTTGGTACAAAGAAGGCGATACTGACCAAACAGTTATTAATCAAACCACCATTAGCGACGAGGGAAATAACTACTGGGCCAAATGGGTCGCTCCGGTATACACCGTTACCTTTGACAGCGATGGCGGTACTGAAGTTTTAGCGCAGCGGGTGACCAGGAACCAGAAGGCCACTAAGCCAGCAGACCCTGTTAAAGATGAGGCTGTCTTTGTTGGCTGGTTCAATAAAGCCGACGGCGTGTACTACGAGTTCGACCGTGAAGTTACAAGCGACATTGACCTTATTGCTTATTGGTCGCCTCCGACTCCAATCGTTGACTACGATGTAATTCATAAGATGGCAGACGGCACGATTATCAAAACCGAGCACTTCCAAAATGTCGCATCACGTCACTATGTGGTAGCTCAAGCACTCGACGTATCTGATCCGGATTATCCTGCTAACTCTGTTCCTAATTACGTTGTACAAAGTAGGCTTTTGTCCCCAGAAGGCGAAAACAGCATCGTCTTTGTGTATACGCCGTTTCCACTTACGCATTATGTGGTGAGATACGTCGATATGGATACAGGTGAAATTATCTCTCGAAACTGGAACATCACCGACTACGCTCAGATTATGACTGTCGTGTCAAAGGAGATTCCGGGCTATCTTGCCCAGGCTGTATATGGCAGAGGCACCGTTGACAATCCGGTAATTACGCTTCTGTACAAGAACATCTCACCTGAGCAGGCACATGCAGATACAAGCTCGGTGGATACCAGCAAGGCAAGTCACAAGATGCCCGCAACAGGCGATGGCGCAAAGCTTATTTCTTGCATCTCATTCCTTGTTGCGATTGGTTCGGCGCTTGTTGTGTTTGCTCTGCGCAAACGTGATTCTGATTCGAATTAGGCTCTAGGGCTTTCTACTTACCCTTGCGCAGCTCAGCTACGATTTTCTCGTAAACGCTGTCGACTGTTCTATGCGCTAAATCCGCTTCGAAGTTGCTTTGAATCTCTTCAAGCTGGTTATCCAGAGCGCGGTGAATATTTCTTCCAACCGGGCAATTTGGATTGGGATGCTCATGAAAGTGGAAAATTTGTTCTTCACCACCGGTTTCGACAGCGCGGTATACATCGAGAAACGTTATTTCTGAGAGAGGGCGCGTAAGTTCTAGGCCACCCGTGCCACGCTTCACCTCAATAAGACCTGCTTGTTGCAAATCAATCATGAGGTTTCGGACGGTTACCGGATTGCTTCCAATACTGTCTGCAAGCATATTGCTCGTAACTGGTTTACGCATACGCACCTGCGACTGTGGTGGAAGCTGGAATTGTCCTCTTTCGTCACGCACAAATCCTTGCGCTTCCATCATTTCCATGACTATTGCTTCGTTATCGTAGGTTTTCTGGTTGTCAGGGTTGGTACTTTGAAAAAGCCCATAGTCGCCTTGCGTATAAAAGAGGCGATTTTTGTCAAACATTTCGCAGAATCCCTAGCCTAATACCAGGTCGAGTACCATCATGAGCGAAAAACCTAAAGCGAAGGAAAGCACTCCAAAATGGGAGTGCTGGCCGGAAGACATTTCGGGAATAAGCTCCTCTACCACGACATACAACATTGCTCCTGCGGCAAAACTGAGGAAGTAGGGCATCATGCCAACTGCAGTCTGGGCCGTCATGAGGACAAGTACTGCCGCAATCGGCTCGACCGCTCCAGAGAAAACGCCTCCTGCAAAGGCTTTCGCTTTTGATAGACCGCGACCGCAAAGGGGCATAGAAATAATGGCACCTTCAGGAAAATTCTGAATGGCTATTCCAAGAGACAAGGCGAGCGCGCTGCTGAGCGTAATGCCGTCGTTTCCAAATAAGGCGCCTGCAAAGACTACGCCAACGGCCATGCCCTCAGGAATGTTGTGAATGGTGACAGCCAGAAGAAGGAGGGTAGAACTCTTAAGGTGTGTCGCCGGACCTTCGGGCCTGGATGTGAAGCGGTGCAGGTGCGGTGTTGCCTTATCAATAACTAGTAAGGCTATAATGCCAAGCCAAAATCCGAGGAAGGCTGGACCCACCTTTATTAAACCTTCGCCCGTTGTTTCTTGAATAGCAGGAATAAGAAGGCTCCATATCGACGCTGCCGTCATAACGCCTGCAGCAAACCCGATAAGGCCTTTTTGCAAACTTAGTTTCAGTTCTCGTTTCAGCAGAAAGACGCAGGCGGCGCCAAGCGTCGTTCCCAAAAAGGGAATTGCAATTCCGCTTGCGATATCGATCAACATAAAAAGCTCCTTTATATCTTAATAGCCGGTTTCGTCTTAATAACCGCTTCCGGCCAGTAGTTATCTAAAGTTAACTTTCGGATATTACGCATAAGGCTTCCATGCGTCAAGGTTAAAAAAGGGAGCGGTTCACTATGCATTCAGTGCATAGATATAGAATCAAGCAGTATTGTACTTTGCCTGATAGGGTGCCGAAAATATCTATAGAAAACAATATGACTTCATGAATTGAAAATCATAGCAGGCCTTCATATGAGCGCTTTTGCAAGTAGAAAGGTTTTGGCACATGGCAGTACTCGAACAGATGATAATTTTCGGCATCCTTATTCTGGTGGGTTTGGTAGCACGTCGCTTGAAGATGATTAACGAGGCAAACCAGCAGCAGCTATCGGCTCTTGTGGTAAATATTGCCTATCCCGCACTTATTCTTTCCAGCGCCTTATCTGCAACCGAGCGCATTGAAGGTAATGCGCTTCTTACCGCAGTCGGCGCAACAATCCTGCTTATTGCTCTTGCGATGGTTGCTGGGTGGCTTTTGCCCATCATCTTGCGTTATCCACGCGAGCGCCGCAGCATTTTTACGCTCATGACGGTTTTTACCAACATTGGTTTTATGGGTGTTCCAATGATTCGCGGGCTGTACGGAAACGACGCTCTTATCTATATGACTGTCTTTCTTATTCCGTTTAACCTTATGTTTTATGCTTACGCAATTCCAAAGCTCCAAGGCAAGATTGGAAAGAAGGGGGCTTTCAAACCTCGCGACCTACTCAACTCTGGTATGGTCGCCTGTGTGCTCGCTATCGTAATTTATCTTGCGAACATTCCTGTTCCGAGTTTTCTTGCAACAGCCGTGGATATGGTTGGTAGCATGACGGCACCACTTGGCATGATGTTGCTCGGGTCGTTTTTGACTGACGTGAATTGGAAGACACTTGCAAGCGATTTTCGCATCTGGCTTTTCACCGGAATCAAGATGTTTATTGTTCCGGTCGGCATTGTTTGGATTCTTTCCCTCTTTATTCAAGATCGCATTTTGCTCGCTGTTTGTTTGGCAGCCATTGCGACACCTTCGGGAAATGTGCTTGCGCTTCTTGCGAACCTTTATAACCCAGCGCTTGCAGACGACGCCGTAAAAGGCATAGCGCTTACAACGGTGGTCTCTATCGTAAGCATGACCCTTTGCTTCATGGTTCTGGGTCTTTCGTAAGAGTTAAGATTCCAACGCTTACCTTGTTATAGCGGCTAAACTCAAGGGCTTATAGATTGATGCGAGGCCAATAATAAATTGGAGGCCTTGACCAAGTGGGTCAGGGCCTCCAACCGTTCATCTTCCTTTGGAAGGTTTTACTTGTCGTAGCTTTCGTACTTATAAAAGCCCTCGCCAGCATCAATACCAGTTTTGCCAGCATCAATATATTCCTTCAGCATGGCGCAAATTTTTGCGATATCTGAATTGGGGTCTTTAGATGCAGGATTCGCATTAAAGATTGAATAGCCCAGCTTAAGGCCAATCTTGTCTACCTTATGGAAAGGCGTTTGTCCTATTTCGGCGCCGGTGTCTAGCTGCCAGGTCTTATCGATGGTTTCTGGATCGGCATATCCATTTGCTGCAAGTGAGAGTGCCGCAACAATCCACGGGATAAGCAGCGAGTTTACAATATATCCCGCCTTTTCTTTCTTGAGGCGCAGCGGAACCATGCCGATCGATTCTGAATACTGGCAAACCAAGTCGACGTTTTCTGGTTTTGTACCAGGATGAGGCATAACTTCTGCAAGGTTGTGAATCCAATACTGATTTGCAAAGTGCATGGCCAAGAAGTTTTCGGGGTTCTTAACATATTCCACGAGCTGGCTTGGCATAAGTGTTGAAGAGTTGCTGAGGATAAGCGAGTCCTCGGGAAGGTGCTCGCCAATCTTTGTATAGAGGTCTTGCTTCTGTGCAGGATCTTCAGCAATTGCCTCGTGAACGATGTCTGCATTTCCAAAGGCCTCTGCATAGTCGGTGGTAAGTTTGATGGAGCTTAAGCGCTCTTCAGTCTGCTTATAGAGTTCATCAATTTCAGAATCGCTCAGATGGTCGGCATCAGTAAGACCGCCAAAATAATATTCTGGGCCCTTTTTCAGATCTTTGACCGCGCTGAGATACTGCTCCTTCATGGTCGCAAGGCGCTTTTTGCCACGCTCAATTGAACCTTCACTACGCAGCCAAATGGTAACCGGGTAACCCTTGTAGGCAACTTGGGTTGCAATTTGGCTTCCTTGCGTACCGCAGCCGCACACGCTTACGTTTTTGATGTCTGCTAGTTCCATAAGAATGACCATCTCCTTTTTGCGCGCATAGAGGTTTCTTTTCCCAATGTAACGCCAGAGCCGAATTTTTGTGTAAATATTTGCAAATCTTTGTTTGCGGTGGTTTTCTTGCTGTGGGAGGAAATAGATCTCTGGGTAAAATAGAGACAGTCTTATGTTTTCTGTGCATAGAGAGGGAGGCTTGCATGGAATTAGAGCAGCTCCGCCAGCTGGTGGAAATCGAGCGTTCAGGAACTATTTCTGCAGCAGCGGAAAAACTGCATATAACCCAACCTGCCCTGTCTCGTTCAATACGCCGCTTAGAACAAGATCTTGGACATGACCTTTTTGATCGAGGGCATAATAGCGTAACCCTTAATGAAGCAGGTCGTCTTGCACTGCAGCATGCGAAACATATTTTGGCCGACGAACGCCTGATGAGAAACGATTTTGAAGAGCTGTCGCAGCGGATGCGCACCCTCAATGTGGTTTCGGTAGCGCCTGCTCCTACCTGGCATTTATCGGCGCTTGTGGTAGAACGCTTTCCCGATACTATCTTGTCTTCGCATTTGATGGGTGAAAAAGAGGTCGATACGGCACTTCTGAACCGTGAGGCCGATTTGGCTATTTTGCGCCATCCTCTCGCACTGCCAACAGTGCGCTGCGCGCCCATTATGAGCGAAGATTTATATGCGAGTATTCCTAAAGAACATCCTCTCGCCAAAAAGCGAAGTGTTTCCTTCGCCGATTTGGATGGCGAGCCATTTTTAGTTTTTGCGGGTATTGGTTCATGGATGGATATAGTTGAAGAGTATTTGCCATCGTCGCAGATTGTGGTTCAAGAAGACCGAGAGGTATTCGTTCAGTTTCTTAGAACAAGCTCCCTGCTTGCTTTTTCTTCGGATGCTCCAGAGAATGCATCCTTATCGGATGAGCGCGTAAAGGTGCCCATAACTGATGCAGCCGCACACGCAACGTATTTCCTTGCATGTGCGGCCGATGCTCATGAGCACGTGCTCGATATTTTAAAGTGGGTAAGCGAACACCACGATTAGCGGTTCAGTTGCGCTCGTGCAGTGCGTGCCTCCCGTTCGTTGGTAATCATGCCTTGGTAGCGCATGCCGTAAAGTGAGGCATAGCGACCCATGGTGAAATCACCCGCCTCAAGCTGTGCTTGAGTTGGGGCAGCACCCTGGAAAATGAACCACAGGCGGCGGGGCGCAAGCTCCTGTTCCTGAAACGCTTCATAGCTTCTATCTAAGAGATTGCGCAGCATTCCACCCATACTGTGCCAATACAGAGGCGAACCCATAACGATGTCATCCGCCTCGCGCATTGCGGCAACAACTTCGTCAAACTGGTCACCTTCAAACTGCGTTTGACCATACGGGAAAATTTTCAAATCAACTAGATTAATAGTGCGAAAGTCTTTGTCTTCAAGAAAGCGGTGGGCAAGGCGTGCTGTTTCGCCTTCTCTATTAGGGCTTGCGTTAATAAATAGAATCGACATCTAAGTTCCTCCTTTCAATGCGCTTTGATTCATCAAAGATTAGATGCTTGCGCGTACCTGCTTGAGCCACGGCATGATGAAGTCAGGATTGCTGTGATCCCAGATAATGGAGTGTCCGTCATCGAGCTCGGCGATACGCTTGCGCTCTTCATCAGTGAGTTTGAAGTCAAAGACGTCGAAGTTTTCTTCCATACGTTCTTTGTGCGTTGACTTAGGAATAACAACTACACCAAGGTCCATGAGGTAGCGCAGCGCAACCTGGCCAACACCCTTGTTGTGTGCTTCGCCAATTTCTGCCAAGAGTGGGTTCTTAAAGAAATTGTTCGCACCTTCCGCGAAGGGACCCCAAGCCATGTGCTGTACATTAAGCTCGTTCATAATCTGATGCGCTTTGACCTGCTGCCAGAATACGTGTGTCTCTACCTGATTCAGAACCGGTGGTTCATCTGCATAGATGCAAAGATCAGATAGGCGGACCGGGTCGAAGTTTGAAACGCCAATTGACTTTACCAGGCCCTCTTTGTGCGCCCGCTCAAGTCCGCGCCATGCAGCATGGTAGTCATTGTAGGGCTGGTGCAAGAGCATCAAGTCGATGTAGTCAGTTCCCAACAGTTCAAGGGAGCGTTTTACCGATTCGTATGTTTCTTCTTCACCGTAGTTAGTAATCCAAACTTTATCAACGAGGAAGATTTCTTCGCGTGCGATTCCACTTGCTGCCATTGCGGCACCAACACCGCGCTCATTGCCATAGGCCTGTGCGGTATCGATGAGGCGGTATCCACTTGCAAGTGCGTCGGCGACGCAGCGCTCGGTGGTTTCATCGTCAATTTGAAAGACGCCATATCCAAGCATCGGCATCTTATTTCCATCACTCAAGTTTGTATACTCCATGGTTTCCCCTTTCAAAAAGAGCTTCTCTTTGACTTATAGTTTGTGGGCTATAGCGCAATATGTACAATGCCGAAAGCTGTGTCCGGTATGCATGCAAGGCATACTAAAAAGCGGTAATTTGGCTGGTGCAATACACCTGCGTAATTGTTTCATCACTTCTTTATAAGGGGTGTCGTAGCGTCTTGCTTGCAATTGCCGGCGGGACAGTTCTATATATGTTTCTTGTACCGCGTATTTTTTGGGCTGATTCAACCTATTGTTTTGCAAACGTACCTGGACGAAAGGCGATGGGGGACAGAGCGTGTTAGATTCGCAGGAAATATTGGCCAAGCGGGTGGCTGAGAAATACCATGCCGGACAGGTGGATAAGGGTGGTAATCCCTACATTTCACATCCAGCAGCCGTTGCTTCGTCGGTGAGTACTGATGAAGAAAAGGCAGTGGCCTGGCTTCATGATGTGCTTGAAGATACTTCCTGTTCACTTGAAGAGCTGAAAGCTTTTGGGTTTTCGGATAGCGTGCTCGATGCTGTGGTGGTTCTTACGCGAGATAAGGACGAAGACTATTTCGACTATATAAAGCGCTTGCAGAAAAACCGTCTTGCTCGAGTGGTCAAGATTGCCGATTTGAAGAACAACTGCGATTTGACACGCATCAAAAACCCTGGTGAAGCGGACTATAAAAGAATTGAAAAATATAAGGCCGCACTAAAGATGTTGAAAGCTTAAGTTTCGGTTCATAAATAGGTTGAAAGCACCCGGTGGAATTATCTGTGCCCTCATATAGAATGAAGTGAAACCTACGAGGCAAGGGAGCGAATATGGCGCAGATTGAAGCAAGAGATGCCCTCCAAGACGAAAGGTCTTTAGCAGAATCCTATGAGCTCTACGAAGAGGCGTTCCCGAAAGATGAGAAACTGCCGTGGGAGTCGATGGTTGAGGCAAGTCGCTCCGACATAATGAAGACGCGGGCGTTTTACGATGACGGTAAGTTCGTAGGTTTTACGAATTACTTCATCCTTCCAGATGTCATTTTTGTAATGTATCTTGCCGTAAGCAATAAAGTTCGAAGCCATGGTTACGGCTCGGCAATTCTCGAGTGGCTTGCAAGTGAATATCCTGAGTCCTCGCTTGCGCTTGATATTGAGCCGATGGATCCTCAGGCTGACAACTGGAATCAACGGCAACGTCGCCTGCGTTTCTATGAGCGTAATGGCTTTCATATGACCCCGTACGATGTTTTTGAGTACGGAATTCCTTATACCGTGTTGTCGACCGACGACAATTTTCAGCCGCTCGATTTTACGGATGCGTGGAATGCTCTCGGACTTGAAGGGGAAACACCCTATTTGAAGAAAGTTCGCTAGAGGGCGACAAGGATATTGGGCCGCCACACGCTACGGGGATTATTTGCTCCAGAAGTCTTGGATTAATGCTTTTCGGTTTTCTTGCCCGGTTTTTTTCAGAATATTGTGAATATGAACCTTTACCGTAGAGGGTGATAAACAAAGTTCCGTTGCAATATTTTGATTGTCTTTGCCCATAATCACGAGCACCATAACATCTTGCTCACGCGATGAAAGGCTATAACGCTGAGCATAAGCGGGCATGTTGCGGGCAATTGAAACACTCATTTGATTGTCTATACGCTCTGGCGGTTTGTCATAACGCAGGCGCAGCGTCTCAGCTGAAACGCGAATAGTCACTATGGCAATAACAAGGAACGACAGGTTTTCCGAGGGGCTTCGTTCGGCGAAAAACCACATGTCTTTCGGAAAGAGCGAAGGGTCGAAAATAAGTTGGAAATAGATATTCTCAGCCAACATACAGGTATTGAAGATAAAGACAAGTAGAAGTGCTATTCCGTGACGTTTAATAGATGCTTGCGTGACCGTGTCTCCTCTGAGCCGCCAGAGGAATATGATGCCAATCAAAACATAGATGAGCAGCGTACGCATGCTGTAGAAGGTAAATTCACGCCACTGCACATTGCCGATAACCTGAAATACCGTATAGCTTGCCACGGCGAATATAACGATGGGTAAGATACGCAGCCACCAATTTCTCTTTTCGAGATATTCGCAAATAGAAAACCAGAGGAATAAAAACGTGCCGGAACCGGTAACGATACTGGCCATAGGACTGCCCACTTCCCAAAACGACTGTGCGTTAAGAACAAGCTGGGGCGTAATGAAGTCGTCCTTGAAGACGAGCGAAACATCCAGAAAATAAAAGATAAATGCAATAGCAAGAAATAAAAACGTTTTTCTACGAGAAACCAAATAGGCTGACATGCTAATTGCACCAGCAATCATGTACATAAACATGATGGCAAGCGTGTAATAGAACAAAGCAACGAGCATCTGGTAACTCCTGAGTCACGTTTCAGTAGGTGTAGTATACCTTGCCATTTTTAAATTGTTAAAGATTCTTATTGTCTTGCAAACAACGAGCGATTTTTTCTTAAATAAAAATACGCGTGTCACCTGGGGTTTATTTAGGGTGTAGCGCTAAAGTCTTTCAAATTCTTGAACACTAAATACGAGTTACATCCAGACAGAGACCTCTTTAGACCTATGCACCAATTAAGTGCGGTTGTATCCCTGTGATAGCGCAGCGTATTTCGGCATAGGCAGCGTAAAAATTCCGGAATGAAAAAGGCGGGAACTTTTGAATTCAGTTACGGAATGGCTATACGGAAATTGCGCGCGACGAAGAAGGATGCTGATTCCAAAGTCCTTTGTATATGGCAATAGGTTTTCGCAATGATTTTTGGAATCGCCACCCTTTGGCAAGGGAGCAGCTGTTATTTCGCAGCTCCGGAAAAGGAGGAAACGATGGCTGAGGCTACAATTTCTCGCACGGCGCAAGTTGCCGACGAAAAACCGAAGAAAAAGAGAAAGTTTAATTTCCCTTCGGCGTTTACCATTCTCTTTGTTGTTACCATTATTGCCTGTGTTTGCACCTGGTTTGTGCCAGCTGGACAGTATTCAAAGTTGGCATACAACGAGGATACTTCGATGCTTGAGGTAACAGCTCCAAACGGCGAAGTACAGCAATATGATGCGACACAGGAAACCCTCGATAGCATGGGGGTAAAGATTAATATTGAGCAATTTACCAGCGGCGCGATTACGCAATCGGTATCTATCCCTGGTACTTATGAATCGTTACCACAAAACCCGTTTAGTCTAGGGGATATTCCCTACGCAATGGTTTACGGTGTCATCGACGGAATCGACATCATGGTATTCATTCTCTGTCTCGGAGGTCTTATTGGCGTAGTGAAAGCCACCGGGGCTTTTGAGAGTGGATTATCTGCGCTCACCAAGAAGACTATGGGAAGGGAGTTCCTTCTCATTCTTGGTGTTTCTCTCTTTATGATCTTTGGGGGCACGATGTGTGGCCTAGAGGAAGAGGCAGTAGCGTTCTACCCAATTTTGGCTCCTGTCTTTATTGCTTTAGGCTACGACTCTATTGTTACGGTAGGTGCCATTTTTATGGCAAGTTCTATCGGAACAACCTTCTCCACAGTAAACCCGTTTTCTTCAGTAATTGCATCTAACGCAGCCGGCACGGTATTTACTGAGGGAATGGCAGTTCGCCTCTTCTGCCTAATTGTGGCTTCTGTGGTCTACCTGTTTTACCTGCATTGGTACTGCAAGAAGGTTAAGGCAAACCCATCTTTCAGCTATGCCTACGATGACAAGCAAGAGTTTGAAAGTATGTGGGCGCTCGAAAACACAAACACAAGCGATGCCGCACGTGCCCCCTTTGATGCTCGCAAAAAAATTGTCCTTTGTATCTTTGTTGCAGCCTTCCTCATTATGATTGTGGGCGTTATGAACCTTGGATGGTGGTTCCCACAAATGGCTGCTGAGTTTGTTGCGCTTTCCATTTTGGTCATGTTCATTGGCGGTGTCGGTAAAAATGGCATTGGCGAGACGAAGATGGTAGACGCATTTTCAACCGGCGCATCAAGCTTGGTTGCTGTAGCGTTAATTATTGGTCTTGCGCGTGGGGTCAACTATGTGTTGAACTCCGGATACATAAGCGACACGCTTCTTTATTATGCTTCAAATGCAGTTACCGGGATGAGCGGTCCGATGTTCGTCGTTATGCTCATGGCTATCTTCTTCCTGCTCGGTTTTGTTGTTCCTTCATCAAGCGGATTAGCTGTACTGTCCATGCCGATTTTTGCTCCATTGGCTGACACGGTTGGAATTCCTCGTTGGATTGTGGTCGCAGCGTATCAGTTCGGCCAGTACACAATGCTTTACATCGCACCAACTGGACTCATCATGGCAACCTTACAGATGCTTCACATGAAAATGTCGCACTGGGTGAAGTTTGTATGGCCAATGATGGTGTTCACGTTCGGGTTTGGTGCCGTGGTACTTAGTATTTGCACCATTGTATTCGCCGTTTAGTCGTAGCCCATACGACAAAAGAAAGGGAAGCTGCGGGAGTCCGCGCTTCCCTTTTTTTGTTGGGCAGGTATGGCGAAGAAGGGAACTTGGATTACTACAAGCTGTCATTGCCAAAGAGGTATGAGGGGATAACAATGACAGAGAGTGGTCAAATATGGGACACCCGTATCAGTTTATCCTGCTATAGTGCTGGCAAAATGTAAGGTCTATTTGGGCTTTTACGGGCTTATTGTTCGTCAGAAGCAGTATTCTTTACAGAAAGAAAAAACGCTTCGCTTAAGCGAAGCGTTTGGTGAGTCAAACTTGCTCCCTCCGGAGCGCCCCTTGGGGCTTTTAAGGCTTACACACATACCCGAAAGTATGCTTGCCGTTATTTTGACTCGCAGCGTCGTCCTGACTGGTATCAAGACGGCGTCAGTATAACACAAATTGCCCGCTGTGTGTCGGCGCAAGTGAAAGGGAAGCGAAATGACAAATCTTCGTAACGCACAAAACTACAATATAGGCCTCGATCTTGGTACCGGATCAGTTGGGTGGGCAGTAACTGACGAGAACGGCAACCTATATCGATTTAAGGGTAAGCCTACTTGGGGTAGCAGATTATTTGATTCCGCGAATCCTGCAGCGGACGCTCGAGTATATCGTGGCCAGCGTCGTCGTTATGATAGACGCCGTCAGCGCCTTAATTTGCTGCAGATGATGTTTAAAGATGAAATTGCAAAGATAGATCCAGATTTCTTTATTCGACTTAACCAATCACGATTATGGAAAGAGGACAGGGCAGAGGGGCATAGCGATTACCGCTGGCCTTTTTTTGATACGAACCATCCACTCGTTATCTCTGGGAAAACGATAACAGAACCAGAATACTATGAGCTATTTCCAACCATCTATCACTTGCGTGCTTGGCTTCTTAGGCAGGAAGAACAGGTAGATATCCGGCTTATTTATTTAGCCTTTCATAACATCGTAAAACACAGGGGAAATTTCTTGTACCAAGATCAAGGCCCTCGCGGACTGAGCGCGCAGAACGCTGATTTAAAAGGTGTCGTTACCGCATTTGTTGAAGCGTTTAACGATTGGGTATTAACCTTAGGTGAAGAACATCCTGCTCAGAAGATGGTTATCGATGAACAGAAATTATATGACGTACTCAGCAATGAAAGTTTAGATAGGAAAGAAAAGAAAAAGAAAGCTGTGGAGTGCTTTTCCCAAAATTCCGTTGATGAAAAGAAGGTTGCAGTTGCTTTCCTCGACGCTTTTATGGGATATAAGGCAAACCTTACAAGCATTTTTGAAATACGTACTTCAGATGATCAAGAGTTCAAAATTAACCTATCAGAAGAAGACAGGGTTGGCGAATTTCAGGCAGCGTGTCCTGATGAAGATAAACCGCTGTTTGAGCGTATGCTTGCTGTCTATTCGGGCATCGTATTAAACGGAATTCTGCATACGGATAATGCCGAGACCTTTTGGAGAATAGGCACTTGCGGATTCTTAACAACGGACGGTTACAAAAGTCACGGCAAAACTGCATTAGCAGGCTATGAGCTTCAGAATAAATACGGCACCACAATCTCTGCCAGCAAGGTAGTTGAATATGGTCGGTACAAAGAGAACCTGGCAGAGCTTAAGAGCTTGGTAAAAGAGTATTTTCCAGATACGAAGAATCCAGGACGAAATTCAGCAGCATATAATGAATTCTTTAGAGGATTCGATTTCTTATCTGATCTTGAAAGCGGAGAAGCTGTTCGTGGCAAGGGGCACAAATATGTGAAATATGCTTCTGAGACCGCGAAAGGCTACACGCTTTATGACTTAGGTACAAGTAAAAGAAGCTACGACGATTTTATTAAAGATGTCCAGAAGCTTTTTAGCATTAAATTCAGTAATGGAACAACAAGTCCAAACGGAAATACCGAACTCGCACAAAAGGCTGCAGAAGACGAGCGTATTAGGAAGATGATGAAAGCCTTTGATGAAGGGACTTTTCTGCGACGTTTAAAGACAAGCGATAACGGGGCTATTCCATTTCAGCTGCATCTGGAAGAAATGACTATTATCATTAATAACCAATCCGCATACTATCCCTTCTTATCGGAATGCCACACCACCACAGATGGTGAAACCCGCAACAAGCTTGAATCTCTAGTTATCTTTCGTATTCCTTATTACGTTGGCCCGCTTACACAAAAAAATGCTGCTAGAAACGAAAGCGGAAATCGTTTTGCTTGGTCGAAGAGGCAGCCAGGCAAGAAACATGAAAAAATTTATCCTTGGAACTGGGATGAAATTATTGACAAAGAAGCGAGTGCTGATGCCTTTATGCATCGCATGGTTGGCTCCTGTACCTACTTACTGGGAGAGCCTGTTTTGCCGAAATCATCGTTGCTCTATGAAAAGTATTGCGTTTACAACGAACTGAATGGTGCATATTACGAGCAAGATGGAAAACGCTATCGTTTTGACTTCAAGGATCGAGAAGGAATAGTTGAGGACCTTTTCAAGAGAAAGTCGTCTGTTTCCTATAAAAGTATCGTAGATTGGCTAGCCCAGAGAAACAGAGTAGTTGCAAAAGTTGGTGGAGGCCAAGGAGAACGCGGTTTTGAATCCAAACTAACAAGCTACCAATTTTTCTGTGAACTCTTTAGCACCGATGAACTTACACCAAAGCAAGAAGAAATTGCCGAAGACCTCATTGAATGGAATACATTGTTTGAAGATCGTGCAATACTGAGGCGCAAAATTCAAAGCGTTTATGGGTCTATTCTCGACGAAAATCAAATAAAGCAGGTTTGCAAAAAGCCCTTTACTGGTTGGGGCCGTTTGTCCAAAAAGTTGCTTACTGGAATTAAAGCAGAATGTGATGAAGGGCCTGTTTCCATTATGGATGTATTGGTGGACGGATATCCAAATTATGGTGATCCTGGCCGAACATTTAAGATGGGCGAAGCCTTGGTATTTATGCAAATTCTCAACGACGAGATTATGGGCTTCCAGAAGAAGATTGATGAATATAATGCAAGCAAAGTAGGAGATTCGCTACTGAGCATTGATGATTTACCCTATGCGTCACCTGCTCTACGAAGGAGTATCAATCAAGCACTCCGTATCATCGACGAAATTGTTTCCATTGCTAAATGCCCTCCAGCAAATATCTATATTGAATCAACTCGCGATGACGACGATGTACATAAAAAGGGTAAGCGTACGAGTTCTCGCATAAAAAGCATCAAGAACCAATTGAAAAATCTTCGAGAGCAACAAAGTGAAGAACTTAAAAGTGGAATTCTGGAACAATTGTCTGAACATGAAAAAGATATCGATAACGACAGATACATGCTTTACTTCTTACAAAATGGCAAGTGTATGTATTCCGGAAGGCCATTAGATATTCGAAAGCTTTCTACTTACCAAATAGACCATATTCTGCCTCAGAGTTATATCAAAGACGATAGTCTGGAAAATAGAGTACTTGTCTATGCTGAAGAAAACCAGCGTAAGACCGACACACTATTACTCGATTCTCGTGTTCAAAAAAAGATGAAGTATTTTTGGCTTGCATTAAAAGATGCCGGGTTAATAGGTGAAAAAAAATACAACAATTTAATGCGCAAAACGATTGATGACAAGCAAATGAAAGGGTTCATTAATCGCCAAATAGTAGAAACAAGTCAAGTAGTTAAGTTTGTTAAGCAAATGCTTGCTCAGCGATATCCGGCATATGAAGACGGTTCTGGAACTCATGTTAGAACCATTAAGGCAGGCATCAGTCATCAGATTCGTATTCAGTGGGATAACGAATTAGATCACTACGTTTGGCGTTTTCCCAAAGTGCGCGAGATGAATGATTACCACCATGCACATGATGCCTATTTAGCTGCTGAAGTAGGTCGTTTTATTTCCATTCGTTTCCCCTATATTTACGACAATCCTCTTAAAGCTGCCGGAGTCATGAAGAAATACATCGAGAAAGTATCAAAGCAGTATCAGGAGACAGGAAAAGCTCCTGCTCATAGTTTTATTCCTTCTAGTTTTTTGAAGAGTGGCTTTGATAAAGAAACTGGCGAAATTTTTAGAGATAGCTGGGATGCAGAAGCAGAACTTGAGCGTATGGGAAGGTATTTTGATATACCCGATTGCTATATCTCGAGAATGCCAAACATAGATTCGGGCGCATTTAGCGACGAGACGCTATTCTCACCTCGCGATAAAAAGAAAGGAAGCAATTTAGCGCTTCGTTTAAAGGGGAATTTACCTACAGAAAAATACGGTGGCTATTCACGTGAACAGTTTGCGTACTTCTTTATTTTTGAAAAGCGTGATAAAAAAAGAAACCTCGTTTTTGATTTTGCTCCAGTACCGGTAAGTGTTGCAGCCAGCGTGCAAGAAGGCGGTATTGACGCACTTGAAGAATACTCACGTAGCCTACTGGCTGAGAACGAAGAGTTCGTGCGAATTGTACGCCCCATTCTCTACAGGAATCAGGTATTAGAAATTGATGGGTGCCGAGTATTACTTCGAGGTAAAAAGGAAGTCCGTAATGCGGCACAGTTATTTTTCAATAAGGCAGATGCTTTGATAATTGCGGCTTTAGTAGATGGCACACAAGTTGATTCTGAACAGTACCTAAGACTCTTCGATTCTTGCTCTACCAAAATTGCCATTTACGCAAAAGTGTTGGAAGACATTGTCCACCTAAAATCCTACAGGGAAACGTTTAATCAGGCGTCCTCAGAAGCAAAAAAAGGAAACTATTCTTTCAATACTGAACATAGTCAATGCTAAATCAAATGTCATCGATTTATCTGCTGTTGGTGGCTCGCCTTATCTTGGAAACGTACGATACTCTTTTACGAAAATCTTGAATAATGATGGGCTTACAATAATTGATCAATCTGTTACGGGGATGTTCGAAACACGTACAGTCCTTTCGCATTTAAAGGAATGATTCAGATATGTCGTTTCGGACAGTGATTATTGAGAATCCTTGTAGGCTGCATTACCAAGGCGGTTACTTAGTAGTGCGCAAGGAAGATGAAACTGTAAAGATTCATTTGTCCGAAATAGCATCAGTAATCCTTCAAACGGAACAAGTGTATATAAGCGCATATCTACTTACTGAGTTGTCTAAGCAGAAGGTGTCTTTCGTAGTCTCCGATGAAAAAAGTAACCCAATTGGGCAGTGTTTACCAATTTATGGTGCGCACAACGTAAGTAAACGCATACACGAGCAGCTTGAATGGGGCGAGCCCATTAAAAAGAGAGTGTGGCAAAGAGTTGTACGTGACAAGATAGGCTCTCAGGCAGAGTTTCTTACTTCGCGCGAATATTGCGAAGGAAACATTCTTAAATTAATGATTGCGGAAGTTAGATCAGGGGATACTACGAACAGAGAAGCTCAAGCTGCAAGAATATATTTTGCTTCGCTTTTTGGTACAGATTTCAACCGGTCCTACGAGTGTCCTTTAAATGCTGCTCTTAATTACGGATACGCTATATTGCTCTCCATGGTTAACAGAGAAATAGTTTCTCGTGGCTATTTAACCCAATGCGGCATATGTCATCGAAGCGAGTATAACCAATTTAATCTTGCATGCGATCTAATGGAGCCTTTTAGACCAGCAGTAGATAAACTTGTCGTAGATTCACTTGCCTCCGATTTTGACACCGATGTAAAGCATACCCTTGTTGACATTGGTAATCATGGCATGGAATACAAAGACGGATCCTATCGCTTGTCATCAGTAGTGAGTCTCTATATTCAAGATTGCCTCAATGCGTTGAATAAGAAAATTGCCGTTGAAGATATTGCAGGTTTCAGAATTTTATGAGCGCTACTTCCAAAAAACGGGTGAGGTTCATGAGGCTTGTCTTATTTTTCGATTTACCAGTGGAGACCGAAAGAGATAGAAAGGAATACCGGCAGTTTCGCAAGTTTCTTATCCATGAAGGATATCTCATGTTGCAGGAATCTGTTTATTCAAAGCTTGTTACAACGGATGTAAACGCAAGTGGTGAGATTGCAAGGCTGAGAAAACATCGACCCCCGTCTGGACTGGTACAAGTTTTGAAAGTAACAGAAAAGCAATTTGAAACGATGGTGTATATCACCGGAAACCGCGAGAGCTATGAAGAAATAGATACGCTTGAGGAATTAATAGTGCTATGAAACTTGCATTTGAAGGGTTTGAGAAGCCAATTGAGCTCTTGCAGGGGCAAGTAACAACCTTAGAAATTGAAAACAAGACGCTGTTTTCTCGAGTTGTTCAGTCACTTGTTTCGAAAGGTGGTGAGCCCGAAGAGCCTTTCTCGCTTTGGATAGGCGAAAAGAGGGTAAATCCGGACTCTGTATTCTTCTATGTGCCGGATATTTTCAATTTGCCTTACTCAAATCATGCTCTTGAATCAGAGCTGTATGAGAGCTTACATGAAGAGTTCTTGGTAGATAACGATAAACGGATTGAATTGGAAAATTTAGTAAATGAGGTTGAAGATTTAGTAAGTAAAACTGCATTGAGTTTTAGTTCTAGCTATTCCTTTGGTCTATCATGGAAGTTAGACAAGTTGCTGAAAGCACTTGATTTTCGCGTTGGTTTTGAGACAAACGCAAGGCTCATTGATAACTTAATAGAGTTTATTACTTTTCTCCATGATATTCGATTCAAGAAATGGGTTGTATTTATTAATCTCAAGCTTTTTTTCAATCAAAATGACCTCGATACATTTCTGAACCAAGCAAATTTTTTTAATATTTCTTGTCTTTTGCTAGAGTCAATACATAATGTTTCTATCTACGAAAATGAAAATAAATACAGTATTGACCAGGCATTATTCGAGCATTGGTAATGTATCTCCTTCAGAATGGCCGTTTCTTTGCAGCGGAAAACTTACTCCATCGGTTTTGGAGTAGCGTCATTCTGACTGGTCATCAAACCAAAAACCAGAACCAGACGGTAC
>JBMNSK010000008.1:0-46526 GCA_050945155.1 Eggerthellaceae bacterium
TAATCATGGCAGGTGAAGCTTTATACCAAGGCACCGGCCGCAGGAAGAATGCGGTAGCACGCGTTCGTTTAGTACCCGGTACGGGCAAGATGACTATTAACGGCAAAGACGGCGTCGAGTATTTCGGTCGCCAGGCTTTGGTCGATTACGCAAGCACTCCGTTTAAGGTTACTGACACGGTTGGCCACTTTGACGTGATTGCTCGTTTGAACGGTGGCGGAATTTCAGGACAGGCTGGCGCTTTGCGTCACGGCATTTCCCGTGCACTGCTTACCGCTGGCGATTATCGCGCCGAACTTAAGCGTGCTGGATATCTTACGAGAGACAGCCGTATGGTTGAGCGCAAGAAGTACGGTCTGAAGAAAGCACGTAAGCGCCCACAGTTCTCAAAGCGTTAAACCTTTTGAGAAAATCAAGTTTTGCGACATGCCCGTCTCTTCGAGGCGGGCATGTTTTTTCTTTTCGGGCTTGCAATTTTGAAGAATTAGGGAGCGTCAAGAATGACCTCTTAACAGGAGAAATGCGGCGGGGTAGAATGTGCGTGACTTCGGGGACAACATCTGCGAGTGGAAGCAGGTAGGCGATATGAAGTCCAAGGTGGCACGCGGCGTTTTATTTGCAATAATCGGTGGCGTTTGCTGGGGCTTTTCCGGCATGTGCGCTCAGTTCCTTTTGACCAACGAAGGTATCCCTGCTGCATGGCTTACACCCGTTCGACTGCTCGTTTCGGGCATCATTTTTCTCATAATTGGATTCATGAGAAACCGCCGAATGCTCCTTGCAGTTTTTCGTGATAAAAAGTCGATGCTTATTATCATTGCCTACTCTATTTTGGGTATGGCTTTGATGCAGTATAGCTATCTGGCTACTATTTCTTATACGACGGCAGGCGTCGGCATTACCCTTGAGCGTACCGGTCTTGTCCTTATCATGCTCTGGCTTTGTCTGCGCAATAAACGCCTTCCACATCTTGGCGAATTTATCGGACTGATTCTTGCGCTTGGAGGCGTTTGTGTTCTTGCCTTCCAGGGCGATATCAGTCATATCAGTATTCCAACCATGGGTCTTTTCTGGGGTGGCGTTAGTGCTATCTCGCTTGTTTTCTATACTCTGCTTCCTGAGCAAGTTCTTGATAAATGGGGTGCGCTTATCGTTACGGGTCTTGCCACCTTCTTTGGTGGGGCGGCGTGTACGGTTACGATGCAGCCGTGGACCTATGACGTAGTGCTTACCCCTGAAGTAATCCTTGGTTTTGCCGCTATCGTGGTAATCGGAACACTTTGTGCCTATCTTTTCTTCCTGCAGGGCATTAAAGACGCCGGTCCAATGCGCGCCGGCCTTGTTTCGTCCATTGAGCCGGTAGCCGCTACCTTCTTTTCGGCAATTTTTCTGCAGACGCCAGTTTCTATTTGGGACATGCTTGGATGCGGCATGATCGTGCTGATGGTCTTCTTTGTCACCGACCGTAAGGGCGCAAAGCAAGAGGCCGCAGATGAGACCATGCCTCCTGAACCAGGTTTGTTCCGAGGACGTGCTTCAGTTCTCGGGTATCTGACAACACGCAAGGCTGTCCGCAGTGACTTGCGCGAGCTTCAGGTTATCTTTGCTGAAGGGCGCAAGTTTTTGACAGATGCAGGTGTACACCTTGGTCCGCGTCACTATCCTTCAACTCGACGTTTAGCGAACAGTGTTGAGCAGGGAACCTGTTATGTGGTGCTCGATCAAAGCGAAGAGATAGTGGCTGTTTTTAACTTTGAAACCCACGGCGATAATTATTTCGACAGTATTTCAAACGGTCAGTGGCTCACCGAATCGGGGCCGAATTCGAATTATGCCGTTGTAAACTGGGTTTCAGTTCGTTTTCGGGCGCGCAGGGCCGGTGTTGCTGGATACATTCTCGGCGAAGTTGACCGCATGGCACGTGAAGCTGGCAAGCAGAGTATTCGCATGAATATCTATGAGGGTAATGTTCCGATGGAGCGGCTTTTGTTAAAGCATGGGTATGAACTTTGCGGGTCAATGCAGGCAGAGTCAGCTTTGGTCGGTACGAAACAACGGACAGGTTATGAGCACATCTTGCAGAGTGCATAAGCTGCGCAAGATATTTGAAACCAAGCGTTACTATTATGTAATCACCGAAATATCAGGAAAAAAGGAGTAGTTCGGTATGGCAAATATTCCTGAAATTTATGGGTCCATGGTCTTTGACGAGCGCACTATGCAGGAACGCTTACCTGCGGCGACCTACAAAAGCCTCATGAAGACGGTCAAAGAAGGCAAGTCTCTTGACCTTGAGGTTGCTAATGTTGTTGCGCATACCATGAAAGAATGGGCTATTGAAAAAGGTGCAACGCACTATACCCATTGGTTCCAGCCACTTACCGGACTGACTTCAGAAAAGCACGATAGCTTCCTGGTGCCGCTCGAAGACGGAAGGGCTATTTTAAGTTTTTCCGGCAAGGAGCTCATTCGCGGTGAGTCTGATGCGTCAAGCTTTCCTTCGGGTGGTCTGCGTGCAACGTTTGAAGCGCGTGGCTACACCGCATGGGATCCGACAAGTTATGCCTTCATCAAAGATGAGGTTTTGTGTATTCCAACGGCATTTTGCAGTTACACCGGTGAGGCTCTCGACAAGAAGACGCCGCTTTTGCGCTCCATGTCTGCAATCGATGAGCAGGCAAACCGCGTACTCGCGCTTTTCGGTGAACCGCACCAGCATGTGGTGCCGACGCTTGGAGCTGAACAGGAATACTTCCTTATCTCGGAAAAAGACTATATGAAGCGTCCCGACCTGGTGCTCACTGGCCGCACGCTTTTTGGCTATTCGCCTTGTAAAGGTCAGGAGCTTGAGGAACACTACTTCGGCGCCATTCGTCCAACCGTTAATGAGTTCATGAAGGAACTTGATAAGGAACTTTGGGAACTCGGTATTCCGGCGAAGACTAAGCACAACGAAGTTGCTCCAGCACAGCACGAGCTTGCTCCGATATACACCAACGCAAACCAGGCTGTTGACCAGAACCTGCTTATCATGGAAAAGATGCGTCTTTTAGCTTCGCACCATGGTCTGGTCTGTCTTTTGCACGAAAAGCCTTTTGCGGGTATCAATGGTTCGGGCAAGCACAATAACTGGTCGTTGGCTACGCCAACTAAAAACCTCTTCGATCCGGGCGAAAGCCCCATGGATAACCTACGCTTTCTTGTTTTCCTGACTGCTGTTATTCAAGCGGTTGATGACTACCAGGAACTTTTGCGTGCAAGTATTGCTACCGCAGGAAATGACCACCGATTGGGTGCAAACGAGGCTCCGCCAGCCATTGTTTCTATCTTCCTGGGCACAGAAATTAATGCCATTGTCGAGGCTTTGGTAAGCGATACCGAGTACACCAGCGCCGAAAAGGTTGCTATGGATTTGGGCGTAGCAGTACTTCCGCACTTCCTTATTGATAATACGGATCGCAACCGTACCAGCCCCTTTGCCTTCACGGGAAATAAGTGGGAATTCCGTATGCCGGGATCAAATGTCAATCTGGCTGATGCGAATATGGTGCTTAACACGGCGGTTTCAAAGAGCCTGAAAGAATTTGCGGATGCCATGGAAAAAGTTCCGCATGAAGACTTCGAGCGCGAAGCCATTGCTTATATTAAGCAGGTTCTCATTGACCACAAGCGCATCATCTTTGACGGCAACGGCTATGACGAAGAATGGCCTGAAGAGGCAGCACGACGCGGTCTTGCAAACCATCCAACTACGGCCGATGCCATGCCTTGTTTTGTGGACAAGAAAAGCATTGATCTTTTTGGCATGTTCAACGTGCTTTCGGAAGTTGAAGTTCGAAGCCGCTATGAAGTAAAGCTTGAGCAGTACAACAAGCTTATGAACATCGAAGTTCGTACCATGAAGCGCATGGTGCGTCGCGAATTCTTACCTGCGATAAACGACTACGCAGCTACGGTTGCTCGCAATATTGAAGCTTTGCGTGGAGCTTATAAGGGAGCAAAACTTCCGCAGCAGGAAGGCGTGCTGAAAAAGCTACTCGACTGCATCGATATCATCAGCGAGCAGCTCGATAAGCTCTACGACCTGCATCGTGAGACTATTAAGATTGAAGACCAGCAAAAGCGTGCTAACGCATTTGCGCACGAAATTGTACCGGTTATGGACGAGCTCCGTGATGCGGTAGATACGGCTGAAGTACTTGTTGACCGCGATTGCTGGCCGGTACCGACGTACAACGACCTACTTTTCTACGCATAGTTTTTAAAGCTCAAGCAAAATTTCTGCAGTGCTTTAGTTGGTTGGAGTACAATGACGATTGCTGAGGTTACGAATCTGAACACCTTTGGCAGGTATGGACAAAAGGAGGGTCAAGATGGCCGATATTACTGAAGTGGATTACATTTGGAAAAACGGAGAGTTTATTCCTTGGGCAGAGGCTACTACCCACGTTCTGTCTCATTCGCTGCACTACGGGTCCGGCGTATTTGAGGGCATCCGCTGCTATCACAATAAAGAAACCGGCAAGAGCAGCGTATTTCGTCTGCGCGACCATATGGAGCGCCTGGCACGCAGCTGCAAGATTGCTCTTATCGACCTTCCTTATACCGTTGACGAACTCTGCGACGCTACGGTTGAATTGATTCGCAAGAACAATTTGCCAGCTTGCTACATCCGTCCTATCGTGTATCGCGGCTACGGCGTTATGGGTGTTGACCCAAGCGGTGCACCTATCGATGTTGTTATCGCTGTTTGGCCTTGGGATGCCTATCTTGGTCCTGACGCCCTGGAAAACGGCGTTTCTGTTGGCGTTTCTTCTTGGCGTCAGCGTTCAAACAATGCTATTCCTCCGCAAATGAAGTCAACTGCTTCTTATATGAACTCCTTGCTCGCAAAGCTTGAAGCAAAGCAGCACGGCTACTCTGAGGCAATTATGCTTAACGAGGCTGGCGTTGTTTGCGAAGGCACGGGTGAAAACGTATTTATGGTACGTGACAATGTTTTGTTCACCCCGCCACTAGCAGATGGTGTTCTTGAAGGTATTACCCGTGACACCGTTCTCTGCCTTGCAGACGATCTTGATATTCTTGCTGTTGAGGAGACCTGCTCTCGTTCAGACCTCTATACAAACGATGAGATTTTCATGACTGGTTCTGCAGCAGAAATTACCCCAATCGGAAGCGTTGATGGCCGCTATATTGGCAAGCCAGGTCCTATCACGCGTGCTCTTCAGCAGCGCTTCTTTGAGGTAGTAAGCGGTCAGATTGAAGAATACAAGGGTTGGTTGACTGAGGTTTAAAGCGCCTATCGGGCACAACCGGTTTTTGCCTCGGTGCTCCTACGTTGTGTAACTGGTGCTCCCGATAGCCATTCTGGTTGTCGGGAGCATTTGCATTAAGTTGGGGGAATATGACACGCATCGTTACATATGACTCAAGCTTGCGTGACGGTGAGCAAGGCGAGGGAATCGAATATTCTCTCGAAGACAAGCTGCGTATCGTTAAGCGTCTTGATGACTTCGGCATCAATATCATCGAAGGTGGGTTCCCTGGATCAAATCCCAAGGACACTCAGTTCTTTGAAGAAGTTCGCAAGATGCCGCTTACTCATGCGCGGATAGCTGCTTTTGGTTCTACCTGCAAAAAGGGTGTTGCAGCCAAAGATGATGCGGGTCTTCAGGCCCTGATTGCCTGTGAAGCACCCATCGTTGCTATCGTGGGAAAAACCTGGGATGAACAGGTAACCCGTGCTCTTGAAACCACGCTCGACGAAAATCTCCGCATGATTTCAGAATCCGTGAGCTACCTTAAGTCGTTTGGCAAAGAAGTCATCTTTGATGCAGAGCACTACTTTGATGGGTTTAAGGCGAATAAAGACTATGCCCTGCGCTGCCTTGAAGCAGCTCATGAAGCAGGTGCGGACTCAATTGACCTCTGTGATACGAATGGCGGAACTTTACCGCACGAAATTACTGAAATCATTGAAGCTACTATGCAAGCCGTTCCTGACCAGCGCTATGGAATTCATTGCCACAACGACTGTGGATGCGCAGTTGCAAACACCATAGCTGCGGTCCGTGCTGGCATTGAAGAAGTGCAGGGGACCATCAACGGATATGGCGAGCGCGTCGGAAACACTGACTTGCTTACAGTCATAGCTGATTTGGAACTGAAGTTGGGTATTACCTGCGTTGGCCCTGAGCACTTAAAAGAACTTACTAGTGTGGCGAGGTTTGTCGCCGGCATTGCAAACATGGCAATTCCGAACCACTATCCTTATACCGGAGCTTCTGCCTTTGCCCATAAAGGTGGCCTGCATGCAAGTGCCATTGCGCGGTTCCCCGAGGCGTATGAACACACGCGCCCGTCGAATGTAGGCAATACTACGCGCATGGTAGTAAGCGAACTTGCTGGTCGCGCTTCCTTAGTTGCAAAGGCCAAAAGCTTAGGGATTGACCTTGCCTCTAAACCTGAAAAGGCAAAAGAAATTCTGGCCGAGATTAAAAACCGCGAAGCGGCAGGTTATTCCTACGAGACGGCAGATGGATCACTTGCGCTTCTTCTTAAGCGCTACCTTGGTGAGTACGAGCCCTATTTCTCACTCGAAAGTTTTCGCGTGATTGTTGACGACCATGAAGACTACGGTGCATCAGCCAAAGATGCAATGAGTGAAGCAACTATCAAGATTCATGTTGGTGAAAACCGTTATGTCGCTACTGGTGAAGGTGTTGGTCCGGTTGGGGCGCTCGACAATGCTTTGAGGATGGCCATTGGAGCATTCTTTCCCCAGGTAAACAAGATGGAGCTGATAGACTTTAAGGTCCGCATCCTTGATGAGAATGTAGGAACGGACGCCATTACTCGCGTTGTTATTACCACGCGTGATGACAACGGTACCTGGGGCACAGTGGGTGTTTCGGAAAATATCATTGAGGCCTCTTGGAATGCGTTAGTGGAGTCCATTGAATATGGGCTCATGAGAATGGGAGTATAAGGTGGAAAATCTTAGAACACCAGACGTAGAAAACATGCTTACCGCCTTTGCCGAGATTTCGGATAACGACACGGTCTTTGCTCTCCTTGAGGACCTCTTTACTATCCGTGAAATCAAGGAAATGTCTCAGCGCCTTCAGGTTGCGCGACTGCTTGATTCGGGCAAGTCCTATGCCGCAATTGAAAAGGAAACAGGCGCCTCGGCAACCACCATTGCGCGCGTTTCCAAGTGTCTGAGCTATGGTTCCGGAGGGTATGCAGCGGCTTTCGAGAAAATTGATGCACGCCAAAAACCGGCCCAATAAATTCTAAAAAATCGAGCATAAAGCCTACTAGACCTTTTTTCTCTCGAGGGCTAGACTATGTTGTCCGCATGAAGATTATTCGTTTGTAATGAAGGGGAAGTGGGAACGGTGAAACGTCTGCTTGTGGTTGTTGACTATCAGCGTGACTTCGTTGATGGCGCTCTTGGGTTCGACGGAGCCGAAAAACTTGAAGGTCCCATTATGGACAAGATTGTCGAGTATCGGGCTACGGGAAACGATGTAGCTTTCACACTCGACACTCACCATCAAAACTACCTGCAAACTCAGGAAGGTAAAAATCTTCCTATTGTTCACTGCATCGAAGGCTCTCCAGGCCAAGCACTCTATGGCCGTGTAGCCGATGCACGCAAAGACATCGATTCTGTGTACTACAAGTCAAGTTTTGGTTCGCCAGAATTCTTCGTTCGCCTCCTGCAGGCGCAGAAGGTTGCTGGCGGTATGGGTAAACAACCCTTTGAGAGCATCGAATTTGTCGGACTTGTTTCAAACCTTTGCGTTCTTTCAAATGCAGTTCTGGCAAAAACTGCTTGCCCCGAAGTTCCGATTATTGTCGATGCCGCTTGCACAGGCGCTCCTGATGAGGAGATGAACGAGAAAGCGCTCGACATTATGGAGGCACTCCAGATAAAGGTTATTAATCGCGACTAGCGGCTTTCTTTAATGCCTCCGGGCGAAGGCTTCAAGAATTAGCTGACACCGCATACCAATGGGGAGGTCATTCGTTTCAAGGAAGTCTGCAACCTGGTCTATAGGCAATTCAAATGGCTCAATGAACTCGGCGGGCTCCAATTGGGGCTCGCCGACTTTTTCAACTTGAGCAAAAACTACCTGTACGGTTTCGTCGGTAAGGCCTGTCGACGAATATCCAGGCTGCGGCATGATGCGTACCGCCTCTGCGCCGAGGTCTTTGCGGATCGCATAGCCTGCTTCTTCTCGGAGTTCCCGATTGACGCAAGAGATAATGTCTTCGCCGTTTTCAACCAGACCTGCTGGAAATGCGACACACCAGGAGTTAAGCGGGTAGCGAAACTCCCGAATCAAGATAAGTTTGTCGTCTTGAGTTTGACCCACGATGCACACAGCATCTGCCGTTTTATACTCCTCACCTTTTCCATGCGCGAGCAATTCTGCCTTGAAGTCCTCAAAATTTTTGCGTGATGCTACATCGTAGGTTTGTATTTTGCCGTCGGGGCGTTCATAGATGACCTGGTATTTTTTAATCCAGCCATCAGCAATTTGTTTGATATCGGTCAGTTTAGGAGCCTGCATCATACCTGTTCGTCCCTTTTCTCTGTGACTAACTTGTAAAAATCATACCGTCTTCGCTTGGCTAGAAATCAAAAACCTCGCCGATGGGTGCAGCAATACAGAGGTCGGCGCTCGCGTCTTGAGGTGTTGGGGTCATATTTATAATGACGAGGTGGCTGCCAAAGAAGTACTTAATCAGTCCTGCCGCCGGATACACAGCCAATGAGGTTCCTCCGACAATTAAGAGATCCGCTTTTTCAATATCAGCCACTGCCGCTCGAATCGTATCGAAACTGAGACTTTCTTCGTAGAGGACGACATCGGGTTTGATGATGCCCCCGCAGTGTGGACATCGAGGAATGCCATCTTCTGCTTGGTGGTAGCGCGTAAGAATCTCAGCGAGGGTATAGAGCGCTTCGCAGTCCATGCAGTAGTTACGATGAATGCTCCCGTGCAGTTCCCGAACATTTTTCGACCCAGCCTTTTGATGTAGGCCATCAATGTTTTGCGTGATAACGGAAATAAGCTTCCCATCTTGCTCGAGGCTCGCAAGTTTTTTGTGGGCGGCATTGGGTAGCGCATGCGCATAAACCATCTGTGAAAAATAGAAATCAAAAAACTCTTGAGGGTGAGCTGCAAAGTAAGAATGCGAAATGAGTTCTTCGGGGGAGGGGGATTGCGTATAGATACCCTTGCTTCCACGGAAATCAGGAATGCCGCTTTCAGTAGAAACACCGGCTCCACCGAAAAAAACGCAAGATTGTTCGGGGCAGGCATCTATCCAGGTTCGCAGCGTTTCAATTTTTTCCTCAGTACTTTCCATGAGGTTCATCTTAGGCAAAAAGAAAGGGGCATTCAACGAATGCCCCTCAATACGGGTTTTTACCCCCTGTACCCTGTTTGTGTTCCGAAACTTTAGCCCTCGATGGCGATAGTCTTCTTGTCTTCGATGACAGGTTCAGGCTGCTGCTTTGGAACGTCAATGGTCAGGACGCCGTTTTCAAACTTAGCTTTGATATCGTCTTCAGCAATATCCTCGCCTACATAGAAGGTCCTGCTGCACTTTCCGCTGAAGCGCTCGCGACGCAGGTAGGTACCCTCTTCGTCCTTCTTTTCGTCCTCGGTCTGGGTCTGAGCCTCGATGGTCAGGCAACCGTCCTTGAGCTCTGCGTGGACATCTTCCTTTTTGAAGCCCGGCAAATCTACTCTGAGCTCATAGCCTCCATCATGCTCCTTAATGTCGGTACGCATCAGATTGCTTACCGGCTTTGGTGTAGGCATGGAGCCAAAAAACGCATCAAATGGGTCGGTCATCAACTCATCAAATAAACTACGGTTCCTACGTGGTACTAACATTGCCATAAATAATCATCTCTCTTCCTTATAATGCCGGAAATCATTTTCGGCATATCGTGGACTCTCTTTTGAGGTCCATTTCTTTGTACATCTACGTTATAAGGCCGAGAAAAAGGGGGGGTCAATGCTAAATCTGATGGCGTAAACTTCCTGTAATCTAAGCGTAAAATAGAGGAAATCTAAGTCTAGATACTTAGATTTTATGAGTCAAAAATAGCGGGAAAAAGGCTTGTCCACTTCTGGCCTTCTTCAGTATTCTGGTACCAGATACCGATTGAAAAGCTGAGGAACCCATGAAAGTCATTGGTATTTTATCCGACACGCACGGCCTTTTTGATGAAAGG
This sequence comes from Eggerthellaceae bacterium, assembly GCA_050945155.1. Classification (GTDB taxonomy): domain Bacteria; phylum Actinomycetota; class Coriobacteriia; order Coriobacteriales; family Eggerthellaceae; genus JBMNSK01. Next base: position 10,265 of record JBMNSK010000008.1, read on the forward strand.
CTGTATGGGGCGCTTTATGGCTCTGATCTCATTATTCATGCAGGTGATATTGGTCGGGTAGACATACTTGAAGACCTTAAACTCATAAGTCCTGTTGTAGCCGTTTTAGGAAATAACGACTATGACGAGTATGGCCCCGATCTGGGGTATTCTGCTCAAGCGGTCGTTGAGGGCGTGCGTATTTTTGTAAGCCACTATCCAGAAAGCACGCGGCTACCGGGGCTGCTTCGTTATATAAAGCCGGGCAACCCACTTCCACAGGTTTGCATCCACGGACATACACATATCCCGGAAATTGTGACGGGTTCTCAAGCTTTTCCAGCTTCATATGTAATATGCCCCGGCTCGACATCGCGACCGCGCGGTGGGTCTGAACGCTCCGTTGCGCTCATGCAGGTTGATAATGGGCGCGTGCTCTCTATTGAAATTAGGTCCTTGTCAGGCGAAAAGCTTCTTTCTCTTGATGAGCCGAGGGAAAAATGAATGAGGGCTGAAAACCCTCCTGCGTTTTTTAAGGCAGAAACCTGAGCACACCTGCATCGAGAAAGTTTCGCGCACGAATATATTTTGTCTTGGAATTTTTAATCTGGTGGTTTTTCAAATAAAAAGCGGCACCAAGAAGGTGCCGCTTTCTGTATGCGATATCTTTGCAGGTTTAGAACTTCTTAAACTTATCCTTCGGCGCAAAGCAGATGGGGCACTTTTCGAAGTCGTCGCCCTTGTGAATGTATCCGCAGAACGGGCATACATAGAATGCGTCATCGTCGGCGGCATCAATATCGTTATAAGCCTGGAGGTAGAGCTCTGCATGGACGGACTCAGCAAGCTTAGCGCGGCTGAATACTCGAACAGCTTCGTCCTTTCCTTCCTCAGCAGCCTTCTTAACGAAGGAAGGATACATATCGGAGGTCTCATAAATTTCACCCTGTGCGCCAGCAATAAGGTTTAAGTCACTTGCTTCTGCCTGTGCTTCTGGCGCACTTGGTTTTACATAGTCAGGCTCTTCCTTAAGAATGAGGTTTGACTCAAGACCAATATGAACCTGCTCGGCAAATGAAGTGGCAGCAAAGAGGCGAGCAATCTGAGCATAGCCCTGGTCTTCGGCTGCCTTTGAGAATGCGGCATAACGAGCAGAAGCCCCCGTTTCACCTTCTACAGCCGCTTTCAAATTTTCAAGCGTGGTTCCAACCTTTGTGGTGCTTGCGCTTACAATGTCAAAATTGGTGCAGTTATCTTTTGTCGGGCGTTCTGCGCGTAGTTTCATACTGTTCACCTTGTCCTTCCTCTTTTTCTATCAAAATCGAATCCCACAAATAGGACTCAATATCAATAAGAATAGTATAACTGCTGCTCGTAAAAAGCAACGTCTTGCACGAAAGAAGCAAACAAGGAAATTTGTGGCCGAGATAATTTTTTGTGCACAGTTCCTGACAGTTTCAAAAAGAAATAAAAAAGAGAAGGAGTCTGAGACCTTATCCGTGTACTATGAGGGCAAATGCGAGAAAGGATTGTTATGGAACACGAATTGGCGTGGAAGCGTTATACCGACCAAGACGTACATGAGCTTGAAGCTCTCAGCACGGCCTATATCGGCTTCATCTCCGAGAATAAAACAGAACGTGAAATTACCCAGGCTGCTATTAAACGTGCAGAAGATGCGGGATATCTATCACTTAAAACCTGCATTCAAGAGGGGAGAAAACTAAAAGCGGGAGATAGGGTCTATGCCGAGGCACGGGGCAAGGCAATCATCCTGGTTCACCTGGGAAAAGAAAAGCTTGAGGCCGGATTTAATATCTTGGGTGCTCATATTGACTCACCGCGTCTTGATATAAAGCAAAATCCTTGGTTTGAATCACATGATCTAGCCTATCTTGACACGCATTATTACGGCGGCATTAAAGCGTACCAGTGGGTAACGCTTCCTTTGGCTATGCATGGGGTGGTTGTGAAAAAAGACGGCGAGACCGTTGATTTCAATATCGGCGAGAACCCCCTTGATCCGGTCTTTTGCATTACGGATCTTTTGCCTCACCTTGGCCGCCGCCAACTTGAGAAGAAGGGAAGCGAAGTAATCGACGGCGAAGACCTCGATATCTTGGTGGGCAACAGACCACTTTTGTCATCGGATGAGGATAACAATAAAGAAAAAGAACCGGTCCGTGCCCTAGCCCTAAAGCTTATCGCCGATAAATTTGGCATCTCTGAAGACGATTTTCTTTCTGCAGAAATTGAAGTAGTTCCTGCTGGTCGAGCTCGCGAGATGGGCTTTGATAGAAGCATGATTTTAGGCTACGGCCAAGATGACAGCGTCTGCGCGTTTCCGTCACTTGAGGCGCAGCTGGCTATAGACACCCCAGAGCGCAGCGCCCTTACCATTTTGGTAGACAAGGAAGAAATTGGCAGTGTCGGCGCTTCCGGTATGACTTCCCAGTTTTTCGAGAACACGGTTGCTGAGATTATGAACCTTGCAGGTGAAGGTGGCGATTTGGCGCTGCGTCGTGCACTTGCAGCTTCACGCATGCTCTCTTCCGATGTGTCCGCCGGTTTTGACCCTCCCTATGCTTCGGTCTTTGAAGAGAAGAATTCAGCGTTTTTAGGGCGCGGTCTCGTATTCAATAAATATACGGGTTCTCGCGGAAAAGCCGGATCAAACGACGCTCGCGCAGAGTATATGGCGCTCATTCGTAAAATCATGGATGAGGCTGGCGTTCGTTTCCAGACCGCCGAGCTTGGACGCGTTGATGCAGGCGGCGGTGGAACCATCGCCTATATTCCAGCTAAGTACGGTATGGATGTCATTGACTCAGGAATCAGCGTTTTGTCCATGCATTCGCCTTGGGAAGTAACGAGTAAGGCAGATTTGTACGAAGCCTATAAAGGTTACAAGGCGTTTTTGGCTTATAACTAAAAGCCTCGTAATCTGGAAAGATAGTTGTATATTCTGACCTTCACGAAAACGCCTTGCAGTTTTCGTGAATTGTGGGGAAATTAAGGCTTTCAAGGGGGAGTCCAACGGGGCTCTTCCTTTGGGGCCTGTGATACTATAATTGGACTATGTTGAGCCGTTCAGAAGGAGCATGCTATGGCGTTCTATTTTGATGAACCATCTCGGACTTTTAATGAATATCTGCTCATTCCGGGTTATTCGTCTTCGAAGTGTATTCCTTCTGAAGTGAGTTTAAAAACGCCGCTCGTGAAATACAAAAAAGGCGATGAGCCTGCAATTTCATTGAGTATTCCTATGGTGTCTGCCATCATGCAGTCAGTTTCTGACGACCGGATGGCCATCGCGCTTGCTACTGAAGGCGGCCTTTCCTTTATCTATGGGTCTCAGACTATTGAAGACCAAGCTGCTATGGTGGCCACTGTAAAGGACTACAAGGCGGGTTTCGTTACAAGCGACGTCAACCTGATGCCTTCTATGACGCTTGGTGATGTTTTGCGCCTTAAGCAAGAATACGGTCACTCCACCATGCCGGTTACTGAAGACGGCTCTTCTCACGGCAAACTTCTCGGCGTTGTAACCGGGCGAGACTACCGTGTTTCGCGCATGGATCCAAACACCAAGGTTGCTGAATTCATGACTCCTCGCGACAAGATGATTGTTGCTCCAGAAGACACCACCCTCAAAGTGGCAAATGACATCATTTGGGATAACAAGCTCAATTCTTTGCCGATAGTAGATAAAAATGACTGCCTGCTCTATCTCGTATTTCGTAAGGACTACGACTCACATAAGTCGAACCCCAATGAAATGCTTGACCAACACAAACGTTATATGGTCGGTGCAGGCATCAATACACGTGATTATGCAGAGCGCGTACCTGCTTTGGTAAACGCAGGCGCTGATGTCTTGTGCATTGACAGCTCTGAAGGCTATACCGATTGGCAAAAGTTCACCCTGAAGTGGATCCGTAACCACTATGGTGACAGCGTTAAGGTAGGTGCCGGCAATGTGGTAGATGCCGAAGGTTTCCGCTTTTTGGCAGATGCAGGCGCCGACTTTGTCAAGATTGGTATTGGCGGCGGATCTATCTGCATTACGCGCGAGCAGAAGGGTATTGGTCGCGGCCAAGCAACGGCTACCATCGAAGTTGCTCGTGCCCGCGATGAGTATTTCAAAGAGACCGGCGTCTATATTCCGATTTGTTCAGACGGCGGTATTGTTTATGACCACCACATTACGCTTGCACTTGCCATGGGTGCCGATTTCGTCATGCTTGGTCGCTACTTTGCTCGCTTCGATGAAAGCCCCACAAACCGTGTCAATATCAACGGGAGCTATATGAAAGAGTACTGGGGCGAAGGCTCAGCACGCGCTCGCAACTGGCAGCGCTATGACTTGGGCGGCGATAAGAAAACGATGGCGTTTGAAGAGGGCGTTGACTCCTATGTTCCTTATGCAGGCTCTCTGAAGGACAACGTGAATCTTACTCTGCAAAAAGTGAAGTCTACGATGTGCAACTGCGGTGCGCTTACCATTCCAGAACTTCAGAAGAAGGCAAAGCTTACCGTGGTTAGTGCTACCTCCATTGTTGAGGGTGGCGCCCATGACGTCTTGCTCAAGGACAAGACATCGTACGTAAGCGGAACAATTAACTAAGTCACGTATGCAAGATAAAAAACCGCAGAAATCTCGGCTGCTTTCTATCATTGTGGGCATCATTCTTATTGTGCTTGCCTGTGTTGCTGCGTACAGTCAGCTCACCGACGACCCCAATAACCCAAATCCCATTTGGGCAAACTCGATGATTAGCTAGCCATATCCTTGCTTAGTCGGCTTTAAGACGTCCGATTAGTGTTTATCTATGAGGTTTCACTGAGGGGTTTGCATCAATTACCCGGTGCAGCTCATCGATATAGGTTTCGAGCAATTTACCTGCCCGGCGCTCGCTGTGCATGATGTAGCCAACTTGCATAACTTCGCTGCCTTCAAGCGGAATCGAGGTAATACCCGAATGCATTTCGCCGGATAAAACACCGGTTGAAAGGGTGTATCCGCAGTAGCTTGTCAAAAGATTTGTCAGCGTACCGCGGTCTGAGAAGCGAATGTTTTGCTTGTGTGGAAGGTAAGAATAGGGCTCTTCGGAATAATAGAAGGAGTTTTCGGTGCCCTGTTCAAAAGCGTATCGCGGATAGGGTTCGAGGTCTTTTAAGCTCAGAACCTTTTTTTGCGCAAGCGGGTGGTTTTCGTTTACGAAAACGTGCACCTTTGCATCGAAGAGCGGATAAAAGTTAAGGTCTGCGTCTTGAAACGCTTTCCGCATGACGCGGTTGTTGAAGTTATCAGTATAGAGAATACCGATATCGCTTCTGAAAGTACGGACGTCGTCGATGATGGCGCCGGTATTGCATTCTCGCAAGGTAAAGTCATACTCATCGCTGTCGCAGTCCTCAATGGTCTTAATGAAAGCTTCAAGACTAAAGGCGTAGTGCTGTGTTGAAACAGAAAGACGCATGGCAGAAGTTTCACCATGAGCATAGCGAGATTCCAGCATGTCCGCCTGCTCAATGACTTGACGTGCATAAGCAAGAAGTTCGGTCCCATCGTTGGTGAGCGTGACGCCTCTATTACTCCGGGTAAAAATAGTGATGCCGAACTCTCGCTCAAGTTCCTTGACGGCAGAAGAAAGGTTCGACTGGGAAACATACATACTTTGCGCTGCCGCATTAATAGATCCGTGCTCGGCAATTGCAATGAGGTAGCGCAGTTGCTGGAGTGTCATAACTCTGTCCTGTCATTCGTCCAATACGCGAACTTTTCTTCTCATAGTTGCTATCAAGAAAAGTTTGTGCACCACATTGTATAGCGCTATCGCCAAAACTGATAGCAAATTCTAAGAAATGCGAATAATTCAAAGCCTTGTATGGGGATGGATAAGATGTTTTTATTAGTACTGCAATTGATAGCACGAAAGATATATGGGGGATGTGGGACGTTATATGGCGAAAAAGAACATACCATACGACCAGAAATACTATGACCCTGAAATCGAGTGCATGCCTCGTGAAGAGCTCGAGGCACTGCAGCTCGAGCGTTTGCAGGAAGAGCTGGATTTTGCTTATGAGCATAGTCCGTACTACAAACGCACCTGGGATGAGTTAGGGATAAGCCCAAAGATTTCTTCCTTAAAAGACATCGAGCGCTTTCCTTTTATTAGCAAGCAAACCGAGCGCGAAACTCAGGGTATCGGCTCGTTTTTTGGCGAGCTTTGCTGCGTTCCGGAAGATGACGTTGTATATATGGCAACTTCATCAGGCTCAACCGGCATTCCAACCATGAGTCCTTTTACGCAAAAGGACTTTGATGACTGGCAGCATGTAGAGTCGCGTTTGTTCTGGCAGGCAGGCATGCGTCCTAATGACCGCTATTTGCATGGTATGAATTTCGCCCTCTATGTGGGCGGTCCTTGCACCATTGGCTCTCAGGAGCTCGGCGCGCTTACCATTTGGGTTGGTGCAGTGCCTTCCGACCGTCTTTTATGGGCGATGAAGCACTACCAGCCTACCTATATGTGGTCTTCGCCATCCTATGCGTGGCTTCTAGGACAAAAGGCCATCGAAAAAGGGTTTGACCCCAAGAAGGACTTTGCCAGTTTAAAGACCATTATTATTTCCGGCGAACCCGGTGGTTCAATTCCAACGACACGTAAAGCCATCGAAGACATCTGGGATGCTTCGGTTTATGACTTTTTCGGGCTTTCAGATATTTACGGTGCTTGCGCCGCTATGTGTGAGCACAAGGACGGCCTACATATCGCGGAAGACCAGATTCTTGTAGAGACGGTTGACCCTGACACCGGTGAGGTACTTGAGCCTGGCGAAAAAGGCGAATTGGTATACACCACGCTGTTAAAGCATGCACGCCCCATGATTCGTTTCCGTACCGGCGATATCGGCTATGTTGACACTGAAAAATGCAAGTGCGGTCGCACGCTTGCACGCATCCATGTTCTTGGCCGTAAGGACGAGATGTTTATCGTAAGCGCGGTCAACGTCTTCCCGTCTGATATCGAATATGTCGTTCGCAACGAACCCGGTCTTACTGGTGAGTACCGCATTCGTGTTTACGACAAGAACTACACGACGAAATATGAAGTGTCGGTTGAGCGCGCGTTTGGCAGCGATGAGCCCTATGATGAAATTGCTCGCCGTGTTGAGGCGGCCCTGAAGGCACACTGTGGTGTCCGTCCAGCAAAGGTCATTGTGTACGACACAGACAAGCTTGGGGTTTCAGCTGAACACAAGGCTTCTCGTTTCATTGACGAACGCAAGCAGAATAAGGATTAGGGGGAAGGTTGCAATGAGCACATTTACTGTTTCAGGTCAGCACTACCTATTTAATGTGCAAACTTTTGCTCATGTGGTTTTGTCTTTAGGGGGAGACAGGTACCAGTATGCCTTCCGCGATCGGTCAACCTATGACGTAATCGAAGATGTGGCTTCAGAGGAAAGCGAACTTGGCGTCTTGCTAGAAACAAGTGAGACCGCTTCCGACCTCGAGCGCACCTTTGAAGAGGCAGGGCTTAGTTTTACTGAACTTATTAAGTCCACCCCGCGCGTCGCGCTACCAAAGAGCCATCCTCTGGTTAATGCGGATATTCTTACGCTCGACCAACTTGATGAATACCCGTATATCTATTTTGAGCAAGAAAAGGATGCGCCGCTCTATTTTGCTGAAGAGGCACTTGCGGGAGCAGACCACCCCAAGAGCATCAGTGCCACCGACCGTGCCTCATTAAGTGAGCTCATCGTGGCACTTAATGGCTACACCATCACAAGCGGCATTCTTGTTGGCATTACTGATGGATCGCTGTTAAGTACGGTAGCGCTCGATACTGATGTGACACTTCACTTAGGTTATGTGGCTCGCAAGGGCGAAGATTTGAGCGCTATCGGCAAATTGTATGTCGAAAAATTGAGCGAAAACTTAAAGAAGTATGCAAAGTTTTAATACGGGGGAATGAAGAACTAAGAGGTAGAAGCAAAAAAACACATACCAAGAAACAAGAAGTAAAAATTTAACTTGCAAAGTAGAAGCCAAAGGCTATAATCGCAAAGCGGAAATCAAGAAGCAGAAGCGACGATTGCAAGCTGTACGGAAAGAAAAACTGCTGGTTACAGCCTGAAAAGCAGCGTAAGCCGTGAAGCGTAGCAAAGCGAAAACCGCAAATTAAAAGCTCTTGTTTTCTGGGGAGGGTAATAGGGTGCATTAAGTGTTCGATGCTTATGCACCCTTTTTGTTTACAAAGCAGTTGCGGTTTATTTTCACTACGGTGTCCCATATTAGAATCAACAACGTTATCCAATTTCCCTATGACATAAAAGAACAAGGGGGCGCTGCTGAATGAGAAAATTTAAAACCGAGAGCAAGCGTTTGCTTGACCTCATGATTAACTCTATCTACACCAATCGCGAGATTTTCCTACGCGAACTGATTTCAAATGCTTCTGATGCGGTGGACAAGCTGTATTTCAAAAGCCTTACCGACTCATCAATAGAAATTTCCAAAGAAGACATGGCCATTCATGTCGGGTTTGATAAAGAGGCCCGAACTATTACGGTATCCGATACCGGTATTGGTATGACCCGCGACGAGTTGGAGAAAAACCTGGGCACCATTGCCCACTCGGGAAGCCTCGAGTTTAAAGATAGCCATGCTGAAGAAATTACCGATGCAAGTGAAATTATCGGGCAGTTTGGCGTTGGCTTCTATTCCAGTTTTATGGTGGCAAAAAAAGTAACCGTGATTACCCGTCCCTACGGAAGTGATGAAGCATTCCAGTGGCAAAGTGACGGAATCGAAGGCTATACCATTAAGGAAGCCGAACGAACTTCACACGGCACCGATGTCATTCTTACGCTCAAGGACAACACTGATGAGGCAGACTACGATGAGTTCCTAAGCGAATACGCACTCCGCCGCCTCATCAAACAGTACAGTAACTACGTCCGCTACCCCATTCAAATGGAAGTAACCAAGCAACGCGAGAAACCTCGCCCTGAAGATGCAGGGGATGACTACAAACCGGAATACGAGTCTTATACGGAAACGGAAACCATCAACTCAATGGTGCCCATCTGGAAGCGCAAGAAGTCCGAAGTTTCCCAGGAAGAGTACAACGAATTCTATAAGCAGAATTTCCACGACTTTGCTGATCCCATCTGTACTACCACGATTCATGCTGAAGGCGCCCTTAACTACGACGCTTTGCTTTTTATTCCAGGGATGCGTCCGTTTGATTTGTACAGCAAAGATTACGAAAAAGGTTTGGCCCTTTATAGCTCAAACGTCCTCATTATGGAGAAGTGCGCAGATCTTCTGCCCGATTACTATAACTTCGTTCACGGCATCGTCGACAGTCCCGATCTTAGCCTCAATATCTCTCGAGAAACCCTGCAGCACAATAACCAAGTGGTAGCCATTGCTCGTCGTGTCGAGAAAAAAATTACGAGCGAACTTGAAAACATGCGCGATAAGGACCGCGAGACCTATGAGGACTTCTTCAAGAACTTTGGTAGGGGACTTAAGTTTGGTATTTACAGCACGTATGGCATGAACAAAGACGAGCTAGGTCCGCTTCTGCTCTTCTATTCGGCGCGAGAAGAAAAGCAGATAACGCTTGATGAGTACATCGAAAAAATGAGCCCTGACCAGGAATCCATTTACTATGCGGCAGGTAGTATCCAAACGCAGCTTGCACAGATGCCCGTTGTTAAAACAGCGTTGAACAAGGGGTTTGATGTACTGCTCTGTACTGAGGATGTCGATGAATTCTGCTTCCAGTCCATGCAGGGTGGATACAAAGACCATGCGCTTAAAAACGTAGCAAATGAGGATTTAGACATTGCCACTGAAGAGGAAAAGAAGGAAGCCGAAACCGCGACGGAAGAAAACAAGGACCTTTTTGAAGCAATGAAGGGTGTTCTCGGTGATAAGGTGGTGCGCGTTTGCGCTTCCTCTCGCTTAAGTGATGAACCTGCTTGCGTGACAGCGGAAGGACCTGTTTCTCTTGAAATGGAGCAAGTCTTAGCGCAGGGGCCTGATGGAGACAAGATCAAGTCCGATCGAGTGCTTGAGATTAACCCGAAACACGAAGTCTTTAATAAACTCCAGCAGTCTTTTAAGGAAAATGACGATGAGAAGGTAGCCCTTTATACGGAGCTTCTCTATGACGAGGCCTTATTGGTCGGCGGTATGCCTATTGAAGACCCTGCTCGCTTTGCGGCGAATATTTGTAAGCTCATGTAAGGCGCAGAAACTCTCACGTGCGAAACCAGGCGTATACTGAGAGTTAGAACGAAGAGGCAGGAGGAGATTATGGCTTTGCAAAAGATTCTCGTACCTATCGACCAGTCTGACGGCGCGCGTCGTGCGGTGCAGGTTGCTACCGAACTTGCACAGTTGAGCACCGATGTCCACCTCGACATCGTGCACGTTGTGCCTATTCCGGTGCTCTCCAACCAGCAAACAGAGAGTTTTCAGGAAATTCTCGATATGATGATTGAGGATGGTAAAGAGCTTTTGTCTCACGCTGCCGACGACGCTTCTGCGGTAGTTGATCAGATTGACACGATGCTTTTAACGGGCACCGATCCAGCACTTGAGCTCATGAAACTCGTCGAGCAACGGTCTTATGACTTAGTCGTCATTGGTAATCGCGGATTGAGTGGTTTGAAGGAATATACCGGAAGCGTGAGCCTTAAACTGATGCACGGCACACAGACTTCCATCCTTATTGCCCGCTAGCCTCGTTTCTCTGTCTTAATTCCCAGAAGGCGACGGCGCTTGCGGCGGCGACGTTGAGTGAGTCGACGTTGTGCGCCATAGGGATGCGTACCCAGTAGTCGCAAGCTTCTTCTGCTTCTTTAGAGAGGCCGTCGCCTTCTGAGCCAAGGACTATGGCTAGTTTGCGTTCTTGTGCAAGAAAAGGCGTATCAAGAGGAATTGCCCGGTCGGATAGTGTGAGGGCTAGGGTAGTAAAGCCAAGTTCCTTCAAAGTTTCAATGCCTTCTTGTGCCCAGTTCGCTGCATCCGTTCCGATTCGTGTCCAGGGAATCTGGCAAACTGTTCCCATAGATACACGGAGGGCACGACGGTAAAGCGGGTCATAGCAGCCAGGGGAGATAAGAACGGCATCAACCCCAAGGCCGGCAGCACTCCTAAAGATTGCGCCGACATTCGTATGATTCGTGATATTTTCAAGCACCGCTATTCGCCGTGCATCTCGGGTCAGCTCGGCAACTTTGGCTAGAGGCTTGCGCCTAAAAGCTCCTAAGGCGCCCCGTGTTACTTCATAGCCGGTAAGCTTTTCAAGGGTTTTATGGTCTGCAAGAAAGACTGGTAACTCGGGCTTTTCTTCCGTCATTTTTTCAATGAGTGGTGCAAGTGAGTCGAGCCACTTGTCTTCCATTAAAAGAGAAAGTGGTTCAAAGCCGGCTTTAAAAGCGCGCGTAATGACCTTGCCCGACTCCGCGATAAAAACTCCTTGTTCAGGTTCAAGTCGATTTCTCAGCTCAAGGTCGGTTAATGAGACATACGCTTTTAGGCGCTCGTCGTCGAGATTGTCTACTCTTTCAATGCTCATATCCTCTTTAGTATAGTCACATTTCTACTTTGCGCGCATGAAACCCCTTTCCTACAACTTGCTAACGACATGGTCATTTGCGCGCTTTATGGCGAAATCGGGTATTTTGGTTCCGCTATACTGGTAACACTTTGCAAGAAAGGAACGACCATGCCAGATGAGCATGAACCTGAAGAATCTCCCCACAGTTCTGATAGTTTTGGAGCATTTGTTCACACCATAGCGCGGCTGCGTGCACCGGGGGGTTGCCCGTGGGACCGTGCTCAGACACACGAATCTATTGCTCATAATATGGTAGAAGAAGCCTACGAAGCTGTTGATGCAATCGAACGTGGTGATACGAAAGATTTGCGTGAGGAGCTCGGAGATGTGTTGTTGCAGGTTGTGCTCCAGAGTCAAATCGCCGCTGATGCCGGAGAATTTACCATTGAAGATGTCTGCTGGGACATTAACGCAAAGATGATTCGACGCCATCCTCATGTTTTCGGAGAAGATCAAGCTGAAAATGCGAACGATGTACTAGGCATCTGGGAAAAGGTAAAGCTTGAGGAAAAAAGGCAGAGCGATACAAATTCAAGTCTTCTTGATAGCGTGCCGCCAAGTTTTCCAGCACTTATGCAAGCCCAAAAGGTCTCTCGTAAGGCAGCTTCTGTTGGTTTCGATTGGGATAGTGTTGACGGTGTCTGGGATAAGGTCTTTGAAGAAGTTGACGAGCTAAAAGATGCTTACCGCGCAGCGCCGCAGTCATCTGACGGTAAGCTTTTGCACCAAGACGAAACTGGTCAGAGCAATGTAAAAGCCCAAGACGAGAAAATTGCTGCCGTCGAAATGGAATTCGGCGACCTTTTGTTTTCGCTTGTTAATGCAGGTCGCAAGATGGGCATCGATGCCGAGACGGCTCTCCGTGATTCGACTCGTAAGTTTCGACAGCGGTGGGCTTTTATGGAAAGACAAGCAGAAAGTATGGGCAAAGCCATAGATGAACTTTCTTCTGAACAACTTGAAGCCTTGTGGGTGCAGGCAAAACAGGAAGAGGATGTATGAATAAGAAAACCTCGTATCTCAAGCAGGAACTTGAGACCAATGATTACCTTGGTAAAGACCTCGGCGAAATCATGGGTGAGTTAGGTGTTGACGATAAAGAAGAAGTAAAGCTTTGGACCGACAACCTGGAAACCTTTGAAAGTGTTGCCACACGCCTGCAGGAAATTATGCAGGGATATGAAGCTGCTCTGCGTGAGATAAAGGTGCGGTTTGAAATTCTTGACCAGGACTTAAGTTTAAAAGTGAACCGTAACCCCATTCACCATATCGAATCGCGCATTAAAGGATATAAGAGCATTTATGACAAGTTGATTCGCTATGACAAAGAGCCCACGCTTGAGAACATGCAGCGCTACGTTATGGATGTCGCAGGTGTCAGAATCATCTGTTCTTATATTCAAGATGTCTATGACTTGTTTTCACTTTTACAGCACCAGGACGACCTTGAGATTGTTCGGGTAAAGGACTATATCGCTGATCCAAAGCTTAACGGCTATCGAAGCCTTCATGCGATTGTGCGCATCCCGGTATATTTCATGGATCACAAGCAGATGGTTCCAGTTGAAATTCAGCTGCGCACCATTGCAATGGATTTTTGGGCAAGCCTCGAACATGATATTCGCTATAAAGCCATTAAAGAAGTTGGTGGGCTTGATGCATACAAGGAGCTGAAGGACTGCAGCCGCATTATTGAGGAAGTCGAAACAAGGATGCAGGTTCTTGCGGAAGCCGCTGACTCATAAAGCGGAGAAAAGCTTGCTTCGCTCATAGATTTGCAGCAGTTTTTCCTTCGTCTAAAAACCTTTGATACAGCTACTCACAACCTTCTTGAATCTTCGGAGCTCACAGGGCGCGAATATATCTGAGAGCTGCGACTTTAGATTCTAGGCAAGTTATTTTGTTTCACTATTGTTTTTCTGAAAATCAGTGGTATAACGAGTCACCGATGGCAAATGTCACGGTGTTTTGAGAGATTTTATAAAGCACAGTGAGAATTTACGGTCTGTAAGCAACGTCGCTTCAAGCACATGACAAGCGCCACATATATGTTTGTTTTTTGCACCCACCTTGGGAGGGTGGGCGCTGCGTGCAGAAAGGAAACGTACTGTGGATGCCGCGCAGATAACGTCTGTGGTCGTGTTTGTCGTTGCCATGACGGCCATCATGACCGAGAAAATCCACCGCGCCCTTGTCGCCATTGTGGGCGCAATGTTCCTCCTCTTCATTCACATCCTTACTTTCGATCAAGCAATGTCTCATGTGGACTTCAACACTTTGGGAGTCCTCTTTGGCATGATGCTGTTTGTGGCTGTGGTGAAGGAATCAGGTATTTTCGAATACCTCGCTATTAAGTGTGCTCGCCTTGCGAAGGGCGACCCATGGCACGTCATGCTTATGTTTATCCTTTTGACGGCCGTTCTTTCGGCATTCTTGGATAACGTAACGACGGTACTGCTTATTGGTCCTATGACACTGACGGTATGCCGCCTTCTTGAGGTTGACCCCATCCCGTTCTTCTTGACGGAGATTATGGCGTCCAACATTGGTGGTACGGCTACGCTTATTGGTGACCCGCCAAACATCATGATTGGTTCTGCAGCAGGCTTTACCTTCTCAGACTTCATCATTTACGACGCTCCCGACGTCATTCTTGTTTTGATTGCTATTGGTTTTATCTTCTACTTCATGTTTGGTCGGAAGATGCATGTTGACCAAGAGCACCGTGACAAGGTTATGGCTTTAAACGAGAACGACGAAATCAAAGACGCACGTCTCATGAAGATTAGCATTGGCATGACGCTGCTTGTTGTCGTTGGCTTCATGCTGCACGGCACCTTAGGCATCGAATCCTGCGTTGTTGCTATGGGCGCTGCAGGTCTTATCATGCTTATCTCTCGTCGAAGCATTGAAAAGGCACTTCACGGTGTTGAGTGGACTACGCTTACCTTCTTTGCAGGATTATTTATTATCGTTGGTGCTATGGCCGAGACCGGTGTTATTGGCATCGTGGCTCAGGCGCTTGTTGATGTAACGGGTGGAAATGTGGTTGTTGCCATGCTCGTACTGCTCTTTGCATCAGCTATTATTTCGAGTTTCCTCGACAACATTCCTTTCGTGGCAACGATGATTCCAATCTTGCTTGCCATGGAAACAACTGGCATGGACGTTTTGCCGCTTTGGTGGGCCGTATCCTTAGGCGCCTGCCTCGGTGGCAACGGTACCCTGATTGGTGCAAGCTGTAACGTGGTGCTCTCGGATATTAGTAAGAGGGAAGGGTATCCCATTACCTTTGCGAGCTATACCAAGGTTGGCTTTCCAATCATGCTTGTTACGGTTGCGATTTCAGCCGTATATCTCATGGTACGGTTCGTTCTTCTTGCCTAGTTTTTCGAATTGTTCAATGAGTTTTTTGGAATGTGGCTGGGCATTCAAACCCAGCCACATTTTTTGTGGCCAAATTTGACCAAATCTACACTAAATATTCTTGCGTCTCCTCAGTACCCTTGATAAAGTGACTAGCTGTGCCGTATGGGCAATGACTTATTGGTCTTCGGCGAGAAGCCCCACGTTTGATTGAAAGGACACCCGCCTTGGATACTGCCCAAATTACCTCTGTTGTCGTCTTTGTTGTCGCGATGGCGGCAATCATGACCGAAAAGGTTCACCGAGCCCTCGTTGCAATCGTGGGCGCCATGCTCCTCCTTTTCATCCACGTTTTAACCTTCGACCAAGCCATGTCGCATGTGGACTTCAATACCTTGGGAGTCCTTTTTGGCATGATGCTTTTCGTCGCGGTGGTAAAACAGTCAGGTATTTTCGAATACCTCGCCATTAAGTGCGCACGAATAGCCAAAGGTGAACCGTGGCACATTATGCTTATGTTCATTCTCTTGACCGCTGTTCTATCGGCGATTCTTGATAATGTGACGACCGTTTTGCTCATTGGCCCTATGACGCTGACGGTATGTCGCCTTCTTGAGGTTGATCCCATTCCGTTTTTCTTGACGGAGATTATGGCTTCAAATGTTGGCGGTACGGCAACGCTTATTGGTGACCCGCCAAACATCATGATTGGTTCTGCAGCAGGCTTTACCTTTGCTGACTTCGTGAACTATGACACGCCTGCGGTTCTCGTTATCATGGTCGCGCTTGTTTTGATGTTCTACCTTATGTACGGACGCAAGCTCCATGTTGACCAAGAGCACCGCGATAAGGTTATGGCGCTTGATGAAAAAGACGAAATCAAAGACGCACGCCTCATGAAGATCAGCATTGGCATGACGCTGCTTGTCGTCGTTGGCTTTATGCTCCACGGAGTTCTTGGCGTTGAGTCCTGTGTTATTGCCATGGGTGCTGCAGGTCTTATCATGCTCATTTCCCGCAGCAGTATCGAGCATGCCCTCCACGGTGTTGAGTGGACCACGCTTACCTTCTTTGCCGGCCTGTTTATTATTGTCGGTGCCATGGCTGAGACCGGTGTTATTGGCATCGTTGCGCAGGCGCTTGTCGATGTAACAGGCGGCAACGTCATGATTGCTATGCTGGTGCTTCTCTTCGCCTCGGCTATTATTTCGAGTTTCCTCGACAACATTCCTTTCGTAGCAACAATGATTCCAATCTTGCTTGCCATGGAAGGTACTGGTATGGAAGTTCTGCCGCTTTGGTGGGCCGTATCCTTGGGTGCCTGCCTCGGTGGCAACGGTACGCTTATTGGCGCAAGCTGTAACGTGGTGCTCTCGGATATTAGTAAGAGGGAAGGGTATCCCATTACCTTTGCGAGCTATACCAAGGTCGGATTCCCCGTCATGATGGTTACGGTGGTCATTGCGGCTGCCTACTGTTTGGTACGCTTCGCTCCATACTTCTAAGTCTTATCTGTAATACGCTACGCCGCGTCTGGAGTTCGTTCTAACTTCGGACGCGGCTTTTCTTATGCTTTTGTAGTCGAAATAAGGATTAAGAGAAAAGTTTTTTTGACAGAGGGAAAAAGCTTTCTGCAAGCTTAGTTGCGATTACTCAAAAACGCATATATTGAATTTTTTTATATCAAAACAGGGTTAAGACTGTAGGAAACTACAGGGTCTAATTTCGGGGTTTCGTTTTAGTATGATTTTTGAACTGTGTCAGGCTTCCTAGTAAAAAGCCTGATTATCGCCGTGTTTGCCCAGAGCCTTTTGGCTATATCGGGTCTGAAGACTTGTGAATCCTCCAAAGAATTTGCCTCTTTTTGCGCCTATTCTGTGACTTTCTACATTTTATATAAGTGCATAAATATGCATAATATTTATTATATCCTGCATATTATTGGCCACTCAATCCTGAATAACCTGTCAGTTACCCTGCAATAAATAGCAATAATATGCAAATTATAATATTTTTATTGCAATTATTATCAATTTTACGAGGTCTCAGGGATGCCCCTTTTTCTTGCATGCTTTTTTGATTGGTGCTATAAATATTCCAACGGCGAATCTGTCGGGTATTTTTATGGGCTTTTTCGACAAACTGACGCAGGTCTAGTTTTCCGAAGTCCCATGAAGATAGCTACAGTGTGCTGCTGGTATTGATTTGTACCACGAACAGGCGGAGTAAAGAAAGCTCTGCCAAGAAAGGAGACTATCATGGCGAAGATAGTCAATTCATGGAATGACTGGGATCCGCTGAAGCGTGTTATCATCGGTCGCTGCGACAATTCCATGATTCCACCGGAGGAGCCTGCAACCTCTGAGAAGGTTCCTGTAGACTCCGATATGCGCGGTATGTGGGGCCTCCGCCCTCTGCGCACTGTTGAGCGCGGCAATGAGTGCCTCGAGAACCTGGTAAAGATTTGCGAGAGCCACGGCGTAATAGTAGACCGTCCTACTCCTTTGCAGTGGAACCAGGCAATTGGTACTCCAGACTTCCGCAATGACTCCATGATGACCTGCATGCCTCCTCGTGACATCCTGCTCACGGTTGGCCCTGAGATCATGGCAGCTGCAAACAGCTTCCGTTGCCGTTACTTCGAGTATTTGGCATACTGGCCGCTGATGAAGCAGTACTTCGATCTGGATCCTGACTTCATCTGGACTCAGGCTCCTCGTCCTCGTCTGACCGACAAGTCCTACAAGCACAACTACTATGATGAGAGCATCTCTCTGGAAGAGCGCCTCGAGCGCACCGCTAACAAAGACTTCGTTACCACCGAAGTTGAGCCAATGTGGGATGCTGCTGACGTTATGCGTATGGGCAAGGACTTCTTCATCCAGCATGGTCTGACCACCAACCGCACCGCTATGGATTGGTTCCAGCGTTACTATCCGGATTATCGTATCCACGCTGTAAACTTCCCTGGCGACCCGTATCCAATTCACATCGACGCAACCTTCGTGCCGATTCGTCCAGGTCTGATCATCAACAACCCAGTTCGTCATCTCCCCGAAGAGCAGCGTGCTATCTTCGAAGCTAACGATTGGGAGATCGTTGATGCTGCACAGCCAGCACATGACGAGCCACCAGAGCTCTGCTACAGCTCCGTATGGCTGTCAATGAACTGCCTCGTTCTCGATCCTAAGACCGTTATCATTGAGGCTTCTGAGGTTCATCAGCAGGAGCAGATGGACAAGCTCGGTCAGGAAGTTATTCCTTGCGATTTTCGCGATGCATATCCATTCGGCGGCGGCCTGCATTGCTCCACTGCTGACGTTTATCGTGAAGGCGATTGCCTCGATTACTTCCCGAATCGCGTCAAGGACAACACTCTGGTTCGTCCAGAAATGTGGAACGACTAGTTTTTTAGCCAATCGTGTGTTGGACTCCCGCCATGCGTGGGCGGGGGTCCACACCCCTGGATCGTAAAGGCTCCTGCGGTTCTCGCGGTTCTCGCAACGCACCATAGAAGCCTTTACTCCCTCACATGAAATAAAGATTAGGAGGTATCAATGAGTACTGATACCGCAAACACCGAACTGAATCCTAATGGTCTTCCTCATGTAGAAATCTCTTGGGATACAGTTACGGAAGAGGAAAAGAAAAAGACCCTGAACAAGGTAGTCTTCTCATCCTTCTTAGGTAACTTCATCGAGTGGTTCGACTATGCAAGTTACTCTTACCTGGCAACTGTTCTTGCTTTGGTATTCTTCCCCGACTCTGACCATACGGTTGCAACCATGATGACCTTTGGCGTTTTCGCTTTGGCATTCTTGGTTCGTCCTATTGGTGCTCTGTTCTGGGGCAACTTTGGCGATAAGAAAGGCCGTAAAGAAGCACTCGCCATCTCCATTTTGCTTATGTCCGGCGGTACGTTCCTCATCGGCTGCTTGCCTGGCTACAGCATGATTGGCATTGGCGCTCCTTTGCTGCTTTTGTTACTCCGTGTTATTCAGGGCTTCTCCGCTTCTGGTGAGTATGCTGGCGCTTCAACGTTTATCGCTGAGTATGCTCCTGCTAAGAGGCGTGGCTTCTATGCATCCATGGTTCCTGCTTCTACCGCTACTGGTCTGTTGGTAGGTTCTATGTTTGCTACTTGGATGTTCAGCACTTGGGGTGCCGACTCTCAGTTCGTAGTTGACTGGGGCTGGAGAATCCCATTCTGGCTGGCTCTTCCATTAGGCTGGATTACCCACTACATTCGAACCCATCTCGAGGACTCTCCTGTATATGAGATTATGCAGAAGCGTATCGATGCTCAGGGTATGCAGGATACTGCTGAGAACAAGCATCCTGTCCGTAACCTCTTCAAGAATCACTTTAGGGTTACGATCATCTCCTTCGGCGCAGCTGTACTGAACGCTGTAGGTTTCTACGCCGTACTTACCTTCATGCCGAACTACTTGGAGACCACGTTGAACTATGACCCGGCTCTGGCTTCAACGATTACCACCATCACCCTGTTCGCATACATTGCGATGGTATTTATCTCTGGCCATGTATCCGACAAGGTTGGCCGTAAGAAGATGCTGATTTCTGCTTGCGTAGGCTTCATCATCCTTACGATTCCTTGCTTCATGATGATGGCTACCTTGGACTTCACGATGATTCTGATTGCTGAATTGATCATGAACTTCCTGTTGACCATGAACGACGGTTCACTGCCAAGCTACTTGGTAGAAACCTTCCCGACCACCGTACGTTTCACCGGTTTTGCAGTCTGCTTCAACCTGGCAAACGCACTCTTCGGCGGTTCTACTTCTTACATCTCCTTGGCACTGATTCAGTCCACTGGCGATTCTATGGCTCCTGCCTATTACATGATCGCTATTGCCTGCATCGCTCTGGTCTGCATGATTCTCTCTCATGACCACAGCAACAGGGAACTCGACGAGATCTAAGTCGTATATCGATTGGAGACCCTATAGGTTATTAAACTTTCGGGTTTGAAAAAGAAACAGGGATGTCTGGCAATGTGCCGGATGTCCCTGTTCTCTTGTAAAAAAGATTCGTTCTGTCGAATTTTTATTACTACTTGAAATTGGGAAATGTTTTGTTAGCATTTTCCGGGCTTTTCAAAAGCTCATGTTGGAAAACGTGTGGAAGAAAGCTTTTTAGGTAGAGAAAAAGTTTTCTCCCGAGTAAACGAAAGGAGGCGCCCGGGTGAGTAACAAAGATGGACTGGACTTCAAGAGGGTACTTATTTTAGCCGGTGCCGTCATCGCCTTCACTATTGGTTCAGGCTTTGCTACTGGTCAGGAAATTATTCAGTACTACACATCCTATGGCTGGATGTTCATAGGCACACTGATTCTTTTCTTGGTAGCCTTTTTGTATTACAACCTTAACTTTGCAAAAGCAGGCGCAGAACAGAAATTCGAAAAGGCTAATGATGTTTACAAGTACTACTGCGGTAAGTACCTGGGCACGTTCCTTGATTACTATTCAACGATTTTCTGCTACATGTCATTCTTCGTTATGATTGGTGGCGCCGCTTCCACCTTGAATCAGGGTTATGGACTTAATCCGCTCATCGGTGGAGCTATCATGGCCGTGCTTACCATCATCACGGTAGCTGCTGGCCTTGATAAACTGGTTGATGCAATTGGTATGGTTGGTCCACTGATTGTAATCCTTGTTATTTTCATCGCTGTTTACACCCTTGCAAATGATGCCGGCATGATTCCTCAGGGCATGCAGGACATCGCTAATGGCGTGTTTACCGGTGCAACGGAAACGAACACCATTAAGCAGGCAGGTGGCAATGGCCTCTGGCCAGCTAACTTCTTCACCTCAGCATGGTCATATGCAGGCTTCGTACTTCTGTGGTTTGCAAGCTTTATGACCGCTCTTGGTGCTAAGAATGGCGCTAAGAACATCAAGTGGGGCATCATCATCGGTGCCGTTGCTGTATGCGTTGCAATCTTCTTGGTTGCTTTGGCACAGGCAGCAAACATCAATACGCCAAGCGCAGACGGTACGTCTTACGTTTGGAATGCTGATATTCCAAACCTCATCTTGGCTTCCAAGATTACGCCTGTCTTTGGTGCGATCTATGCAATCGTTGTTTATGCTGGTATTTACACGACGGCAGTTCCACTGCTGTACAACCCAGTATCACGTTTTGCAAAAGAAGGAACCGCAAGGTTCCGTATCCTGGCTATCGTTCTGGGCGTTGTGGGTTACTTCATCGCACAGTTCCTGCCATTCAGGGATCTCGTAAATATCATCTATGGTATTAACGGCAGCTTTGCTGGTTTCGTTATCATCTTCATCATCGTTCACAACATTCGTGCAAAGATGAAGAAGAAGAACGGTACGCTCGATGCGCAGCCTAGTGACGAAATCGAAGGCGCAAAGGCCGACGATGCTGCAAAGGCAAGCGAGGCTGACTCTTCCGCTGAAGCAGCTGCACCTGCGGTTGAAGCAGAAGCTAGTGATTCAAGCACTCCTGAGCCGAATCCGGCAGGCTAGGTTTAAACCTGTAATCAGAAAAGAGCCCCGGCATTGCTGGGGCTCTTTTTGTATGCTCATCAGGAGAAATAAGGCGCCGATAAGCGAAAACTACAAGATTTGGCAATACGCTTTGCTAAAGTAATGAAGTTGTTGTTTTTATATATAGAGAGGAGGGAGATATGGCCGAAACGCAAGTGGCTGGTCAGGCTACCTCACAGGGCGGGTTCATGCGCAAGATAAAAAGCATTGGCCCCGGCGCTCTCGTCGCAGCAGGCTTCATTGGTCCTGGTACGGTTACAACTTGCACGGTTTCAGGTGCAAGTTATGGCTATACTATGCTTTGGTGTCTGTTATTTGCAACCGTAGCGACGATTATCTTCCAGGAAATGGCATCAAGGATTGGTATCGTTTCACGCAAAGGTTTAGGCGAGAATATTCGCGATCGAATTACCCACAATGCACTGAAATGGATTGCTATCGTAATTGTTTTGGTCGCTATCTTTGTCGGAAACATTGCCTATGAAACTGGCAACATTACCGGCGGTATCTTAGGTATTCAGGCTGTTGCTCCTGATATCCCTATGATTCCTATCGTCATAGTCATAGGTATTCTGGCTTTCATTGCAATGTGGATAGGCAACTATCGTGTTGTTGAGGTTATCTTGACAGCCATCGTTGTATTCATGGGAATCGTCTTCCTCATTACGGCATTTGCTTCTCATCCTGACTGGGGAGCGGTTATCAACGGTCTGTTCGTTCCTCGCTTACCAGAAAATGATACAAAGGGAATTCTTGCCGCGGTCGGTTTGATCGGTACTACTATTGTTCCTTATAACCTCTTCCTGCATGCATCAAGTGCAGCAGAGCGCTTTAAGGACCCTGACCAGATTTCCGATGCACGTTTTGACACGATTCTTTCGATTGGCCTAGGTGGCATCATTTCCATGGCTATCGTAATTTGTGCAGCTGCTAATATCTTTGGAACCGGTGTTGAGGTTACCAACGGTAAAGATATGGCTATTGCTTTGCAGCCTTTGATGGGTTCATGGGCAACCTGGATGATTGGCCTTGGCCTTCTTGCTGCAGGTTTTTCAAGCACCATCACCGCATCGCTTTCGGCTGCCTATGCGGTTAACGGCGTATTGGGTTGGAAAAAGACCCTCAAGGATCTTCGCTTCAAAATCATCTGGATTATCGTTTTGTTCTGCGGCTGCTTCATGGCTGTTGCACTGGGTAAAAGTCCGACAGAACTTATTTTGGTCGCGCAGGCGGCAAACGCTATTTTGTTGCCCGTTATGGCCTTCTTTGTCATCTACTGCGCGAATGGCAAGGACCTCGGAAACTTCCGCAACCATGCATTTGCAAACATTGCCGGTATTATCATCATTATTATTACGCTCTTCATTTGCTGGCGTAATCTCTCAAGCTTCCTTGTGTCTCTGCAGACACTTATTGGTGGCTAGGATAGGTTAAATTTCTGCATGAATAAGCCCCGCTCGTCATGGCGGGGCTTATTTTTTACGCATGCATTATTAATGGATTTTCAGGATATCTAAGAGCTGAGAAGTGCTCCAAAGGGCAGTTTTCTAGAAAGCCTTGATATCAATTCCTGCTGTCTTAAAGGCACGACGTAAGTCTCGTACGAATTCAAGGGCTTTAACGTTATCGCCATGTACGCAGATAGTATCAGCCTGAATTTCTATAATCTTGCCGTGCTCGCTTTCGAGCTTTCCCTCTTTAATGACGTCAATAGCACGCTTGATGGCGAAGTCTTCATCAGTAATGACGGCGTTGTCCAGTGATCGGGGAACAAGAACACCTTCATCGGTATAGTTGCGATCCATAAAAAATTCCTGAGCAACACGAAGCCCTTGGGACTGTCCCGCTTCGACAAGGTTGCCGTTCGCAAGAGCAATTAATGCTAGTTGGGGATTAAAGTCATGTACGGCTGCTGCAATAGCCTCTGCTTGCGGTTTATCAATTGCCGCATGGTTATAGAGTTGACCATGAGGTTTTACATGATGCAAGGAGACGCCTTGTGCTTGGCAGAACGCATGAAGAGCGCCAATTTGGTAGAGCACCGTCGCATACACTTCATCTGGGTTTAAGCGCATGTCCCGCCTTCCAAAACCCTGAAGATCGGGATATCCGGGGTGTGCTCCAACAGCCACACCTGCCTCTTTTGCCAAGGCAATGGTTTTGCGCATTACCTGGGGGTCGCCCGCATGAAAGCCGCAAGCGACGTTCGCAGAAGAAATGAGCGGGATAACCTTTTCATCCAGGCCGAGTTTGTACCTGCCGAAGCTTTCGCCTAGATCACAGTTCAATTCAACGGTATGCATAAAACACCTAATTCCTAAGGTCAATATTTTTTGTGTCGGTAATAAGCATACAACCAGGAGCATGAGTTATAGCCAGGGGTGGCTTAGAGCTCATCACGACGGACTGGGGAGTAACGCCGCATGCCCAAAACACGGGAACTTCACCATCATAGAGAGGAACTGGGTCTCCGAAATCTGGTTTCGAAATGTCTTTAATGCCGATGATGCTTGGGTCGCCGATGTGTACCGGTGCACCGTGCACTTTCGGTATAGCCCCAGACAAAAGCGTTGCCTTAACCACGTCTTGGTGGCGAATGGGTCGCATGGAAACAACCATATTTCCCTTCATGGTACCGGCAGGTTCGCAAGCAATATTTGTCTTAAACATGGGGACGTTTAAACCAAGGGTGTTATGGCGAATTTCAATACCCGCTTCAATAAGTTCAGATTCAAACGAAAACGAACAGCCGATGATAAAGGATACGAAGTCGTCCCGCCACAAAGACTCAATATCTGTTATTTCCTCTACCAGCTTGCCGTCTTTGTAGACGCGGTAGCGGGGAAAGTCTTTAGCTATATCGCAGTCTTGCGCACAGATTTTTGTCTGCCGTGAACCAACTTCAGTTACTTCAAGAAGAGGGCAGGGTTTAGGATTGCGCTGCGCAAAGAGAAGGAAGTCATATGCTTGGTCTTTCGGGAGGATAATGAGGTTTGCTTGCGCATACCCAGGACACAGACCGCTTGTGGGCGCATCATAGTGACCTTCTCGAATGAGGTGCCGCGCGATGCGTGGCGTACTTTTTTGTATATCTCTCCAAACTATCTCATCGACGTTTCTTGGTTTTACGAGTGTGGGCGCTGCCATGTTCTCACCTCAGTCCTTCAGGACATGTCTTACTCGCATGCCCTATTCGGTTCCTTGGGTGAGAAAACTTAGGTGCGCACAAACAAACAATCTCAGATTAAAGCAATCTAAGCCAGGTAAACGTAGTTGGTGTCAGTCGGTTTGAGATGTGCGACGCTAGACCTCACCCTTAAGGAAGTTTTCAATAAAGCCGGTATCTGCAAGCCCGGCTTTAAATGTCTCATTTTCCATAATAGAGTATTGAAAATCGAGGTTCGTGGAAACTCCGACGATGACCATTTCTTCGAGGGCAGTGCGCATTTTAGCTATCGCTTCGCGCCTGTTTCGACCCTGAACAATAACTTTTGCAATCATTGAGTCGTAGTAGGGTGTAATTTCAAACCCGTCGAAGGTGGCTGTATCGACGCGTACGCCGTTTCCACCCGGAAGGTGCATCTGGGCGATGGTTCCCGGACTTGGCATGAAATTCTTTTCGGGAATTTCAGCATTAATGCGGCACTCGATGGCATGACCGTGGAGTTGGATATCGTCTTGGGTAAACGATAGGGTTTCACCTGCGGCTACGCGGATCATTTCGCCCACGATGTCGGAATAGGTGACCATTTCAGTTACGGAATGTTCAACCTGGATACGCGTATTCATCTCCATGAAATAGTAGTTACGGTCTGGGTCAAGCAAGAACTCGACAGTTCCTGCAGACGTATAACCTGCAGCACGAGCCGCTTTAACTGCGTCATCCATCATGTGTTTACGCAGTTCCTCATCCAAAAATGGAGAGGGGCTTTCCTCAATCATTTTTTGGTGGTTGCGCTGTATTGAACAATCACGTTCGCCCATAGCAACGATGTTGCCATGGGTATCCGCAATAACTTGAATCTCTACGTGGCGAGGATTTTTTACGAAGCGCTCAAGATACATAGTATTGTCGCCAAAGGCATTCTGGCTTTCGCGCTGGGCAATATTGAACTGGTCAGTGAAGTCGTCCTCATTATAGGAAACGCGCATGCCCTTACCGCCGCCTCCTGAGGAGGCTTTAATCATAATTGGCCAACCAATTTCTTTTGCCTCTTTAAGCGCGGTATCTACATCATGAACGCCGTGGTTGGTGCCGGGCACAACGGGAACGTGAGCTTCTGCCATGGTCCTGCGTGCCTGACTTTTATTGCCCATGCGGTCGATAACTTCCGGTGTCGGACCAATAAAGACGATGTCGTTATCACGGCATAGTTTTGCAAAGGTAGCATTTTCTGCGAGAAAGCCGTAGCCAGGATGAATGGCGTCTGCGCCGGTTCCCTCTGCAGCAGCAAGAATGGCTGTTGTGTTGAGGTATGAGTCACGTGCAGGAGGTGGTCCAATGCAAACCGCCTCATCTGCAAGGTAGACGTGCAAAGAATGCTTGTCTGCCGTTGAGTATACGGCAACGGTCTTAATATCCATTGCGCGGCAGGCACGAATAATACGTACAGCAATCTCTCCGCGGTTGGCTATGAGAATTTTCTTGAACATATACCGACTGTCTTTCTTCTATACCTACTGCTTGGTTGAGATCCTGAACAGTACCTGGTCGTATTCGACCTGCGTACCATTAGCAGCAAGTATTTCGGTTACGATGCCGGGCGTTGGGGAAGTAATCTCATTCATCATTTTCATTGCTTCAACAATGCCGAGTGTTTGGCCGGCGAGCACTTCTTGACCAACTTTGACAAACGGTTCCTCATCAGGGCTTGGACTCTCATAGAACGTGCCTACCATGGGGCTGCGCACCAAGGTATCCCCGTTTGCGTCCTCGCGAGAGTTCAGGCTGTCAGCGCCTTCGGTAACGCCATTCGAGTCGGCACGCGAATCGAGGAGCTGGCGCACACGTTCTGCCATGTGGGGGATGTCGGTACCAGATAAAACGCTCGCGTTGCGCTCGAGCTCAATTTTTACGTCACCATCATCAAAACGAAGTGCCGAAAGGTTAGCTTCGTCCATGATGGTAAGTAGTTCTTTAATATTATCGGTGTTCATCCATACTCCTTTGCCGTGCTCTAGAGCTTTGTATCATGATAAGAAGTTTTCTTCCTAAAGTAAGACTTATCTTCAATCCAAATTTTTTCTTTTGCCGAAATAAGGGCTTGTGCCTCTAAGATGGGAGTGAGCCTGCGTGCCGTTCGACGTGGCGAGGTGTCTCCATAGGAAGGGCGTCGCACCATGCGGGCTAACGCTTTCATATGAAGCGACTCTTCGCGATACAAACGCTGCGCTTCTTGAACGCTAATAGAGGTGAAACGAATTTTCCTACCGGGAGCGCACTGCACGAGTTTTGGGGTATCAACTGAGGCAACCGTACCAATCTTGGTATAGCCACCCGTTGTTTGGCGGTCAGCAAGCATGATAATAGGACGACCGTGGCTGGGAACCTGAATAGCACCAAAGGCTATTCCATCAGAAATAATGTCTGATCCATGCTTGGTTTCTATACTAGGTCCGTCCAAGCGATAACCCATGCGGTCGCATTGATTTGTCGTTGTATAGGGCTCGCTCAGAAAAGTGTCGATCCCTTTTTGAGTAAAGAGATTATCTTGCGGCCCGAGTACCACCCGGAGTAAGAGCTCCTCTTCGTTATAGCCGTAGTACTCATCTTCTCCTTCCAAGAAGTGAGAGCTTAGGTTCGGTAAGTAATCGACGTTCTTCGTCACAAAAGGCAAGTAGTCGCCGGTACTTAATGCGCGTCCTTTCCACCCACCGATGCCGCATTTCAGATTTGTGGAATAGCTTCCCATCACCTCAGGCATCTCGATGCTTCCTCCTGCAATGGCAAGGTAGCCGAAGACTCCCTGCGAAGAAGCGGTAAAGGAAAGCACCGAAGACCGCTTGACGGGTATGGCCTTATACATTGGTATGGCTTTGCCGTCGAGCTTCGGGTGAAAGTTTCCGCCAGTGATGGCAATAAAAGTATTCGTTGTAAAACGCAGCGTAGGTCCGGTAAGACAAAATTCAAGCACCGGAGTGTTTAGCGGATTATCAACCAGAATGTTCGCGATAAAAAATGCGCGCGTGTCCATAACGCCGGAGGGAGAAAAACCGCTGCCCATATAGCCATGGCGGCCGAGATCTTGGATTGTCGTGGAGATGCCTGGTTTATTAGCGGTAAATCCCATGCTATACCTCCTCTATGACAATCTCGTACTCATAGGCATTCGCCTTTATCTGCGCTTCGATGGCGTGGTAGTCCTCAGTAGAGATTGGGACAAAGCGCAGATAGTCGCCTGCTTCATAAAGAATAGGTTTTTTGCGTTCAGGGTCATAGGGACGAACCGGGGTGCGTCCGATAATCTGCCATCCTCCTGGAGAGTCAAGCGGATAAATGCCCGTTTGCGCTCCACCAATACCGACAGAGCCCGCAGGAATGACCGTGCGCGGGACTTCAAGGCGTGGGGTATGGAGTCGCTCATCGAGGCCGCCGAGGTATGCAAAACCCGGTAGAAAACCGAGCATATCAATGAGGTAGTCGTGACCGGAGTGAAATTTTATGACCTCAGCTACTGAAAGGTTTGCATGGTCAGCAACCGTTTCAATATCTGGTCCATATTCGTCGCCATAGCGAACGGGAATCTTGAAGATACGCCGTATATGAGAGCTCATGCCGCTGAGGCCGCGCAGTTTGCCACGGACGCGCGTGACCAAGGTATCGAAGTCTATGACAAGTGGGTCATAACAGATCATGAGCGAGCAAAACGTAGGCACCAGCTCCATGACGCCTTCGATGGAATCCTCAGAAAGCGTGTTGGCCGCCGTGCGGATAAGCATACTGGTTTCGGGAGATATGGTTTGGGAAAAAACCAGGTTAATTGCTGAATCTCCCGCTATGGTGATTGTGTATTCCGCCATCTATCCTTCTCAAACCGACAACGTTTTTGCCGTCGCATGCAAAGACCCGATTAAGTTGTAGAATAGGGTGGCTTTATTGCTGGACCAGCGGTCGTTGTGCGCAGATTTTTGTATATTTCGTAACAGGGATTCTACCATAGATGGAACAAGTGATATTTGCCGTCGCGTTCTTTGCGGCATATACCATACAAGCGATAACAGGGTTTGCAGGTAACGTTTTTTCTATGCCTGTTGCGACCATGTTTTTCGGGCTCGACGCTGCGGTCGCCATCTTAAACACGACGAGTTTTCTTGCTTGCGGCCTTCTTGCAGTACTTAACTACCGCCATATCGTTTGGAAAGAACTTGGGAAGATAGCCGGCATCATGTTGCCGTTCGTTATCTTGGGCATATGGCTCGACAGCGTCATCCCTCTTCCTGCTCTCTTAAAAATTTTCGGTGTTGTGGTGATTTTAGTCGGCATTCGCAACCTTTTAACAAAAGAGCAGCGCTTCATGCCTGAATGGCTCATGATTCTAATCATTATGCTCGCGGGGTTAATCCAGGGCATGTTTGTCTCCGGTGGAGCGCTTCTGGTTATTTATGCCATTCAGAAGTTTCAAGATAAGCTAAAGTTTCGGGCTACCTTATCTGCGCTGTGGGCAATTTTTAACCTCTTCTATGCGCTTATTGCTTTGTATCGCGGGTACTTCACTGTTGAGGTTGTCTCGCTCATTATTATCTGCATTCCCTTAGCTATGCTTGCTACCTTTTTGGGTGCGCGTCTTATCAAGCACATCAGTCAGCAGAAGTTTCTCATCTTTGTGTATTGGCTTCTTATTGCAATCGGTGTTCTTCTGATTTTCTCTCAGGTATAAGAAGCGCCTTGGTATGCAGCGCCATTAGTACAATAATCATATTTCCGCAGGGTAACTAAATCGTTTTAGGCCTTTATCCTGCGCTACAATACGCCTAGAGCTTAGGCCGCGCAGAGCGCGGGAAATATCCGCCAACAACAAAGGAGTTTCTCATGGCAGAGTATAAGCGTATTTTTGCAGCACTAGACGGAGGCACTACGCAGGAATTGGTTGCTCGCCGTGCAATCGAAATTGCCAAGCAGCAAAAGGCCTCTTTGCTCTTTGGTCACGTTGTTGATTCTGTTCCTTATGAAGCGCATGGCGTTGACTTCGGCGCCGACTTTGCAGATCTTTGCGATAGCGCCCTCAAGCGCATTGAGGATGATTTGGCAGATGTTTTGGCTGAAGCGCGCGCTTCCTCAGAGATTCCTTCGGTAGAGATTAAGGTAAGGGCCGGCCGTATTAATGACACTTTGGCTGACAGCCTTATCGAACCCTACGAGCCAGACTTAGTAATCTGTGCTGCTCGCGGGCTTTCAAATATCCGCTATGCCTTTGTAGGAAGCGTTTCAACCTTCCTTATTAGAAATATGGACTGCGACGTTTTGGTTATCAAACCCAAGGAAGAACAAGATGCTTAACGAGAGGATGTACGGGCTCGGCAACGAGCCATCGGCAATACGAGAACTTTTTTCTTACGGTCTCAAGCGTAAGGCAGAGATTGGTGCTGAAAATGTATTTGACTACAGTTTGGGAAATCCCAGCGTACCTGCTCCGCCTGAAGTGAAACAGGTTGTGAAAGACCTACTCGATTGCCCTCCCGTTGAACTTCATAGCTATTCGCCCTCAGCCGGTATCCCGAGTGTTCGCGAGAAGGTGGCTTCCTATATCTCAGAAAACTTCGATATTCCTGCTTCTATGGGAAATATCTATATGACTTGCGGAGCAGCTGCTTCGGTTGCAATTACCCTGTCGGCAGTTACGCGTCCGGGTGACGAGGTCGTGGTAAATGCACCTTATTTCCCGGAGTACAAGGTTTGGATAGAAACTGCGTCTTGCACGTGTGTGGAAGTACTGGCACAGATTCCCAGCTTCCAGATGAGTATCGAAGCTTTAGATGACGCTATTACCGAGAAAACAAGCGCCATTCTTATTAACTCACCTAACAATCCGGTGGGTAATGTCTATCCGCGTGAGAACATCGAGGCATTGGCTCGCTTGCTTGAGCGTAAAGAAGCGGAATTCGGGCATCCAATTTATCTCATCTGTGACGAGCCGTATCGTGCCATTACCTACGGTGCCGAGATACCGTTCATTCCAAAGATTTATCCGCGGACCATTGTTTGCTACTCCTATTCCAAGGCGCTATCGCTTCCCGGTGAACGTATTGGCTGGATTTATGTTTCTGGCCTTATGGAAGAAGCAGATGAGGTTTTCGCTGCAGTTTGCGGCGCAGGGCGTGCACTTGGGTATGTCTGCGCACCGGTTCTTTTCCAAAAGGTAGTTGAGCGCTGCCTTGATTTACCGAGTGATGTACGTGCCTATGAGCATAACCGCGAGCTTCTCACCGAAGGCCTTGATGCTTTAGGTTATGAGTATGTGCAACCCGAGGGTGCCTTCTATCTTTGGATGAAAGCACTTGAGCCAGATGCGGAAGCGTTTTGCGAAAAGGCAAAAACTCACGAACTGCTTATTGTGCCGTCCGATAGCTTCGGCATGAAGGGATGGGTACGTTTAAGCTACTGTATTTCTGAGGATGTTATCAAACGAAGCATGCCCGCTTTTAAGGCACTCGCAGAAGACTATGCATAAGAACCTGGTCTTGGTTTAACTGAGACGCATGAAAAAGTGCTCGCAAAATTCTTGCGAGCACTTTTTTCTGTCCTGAAGGATTTTTGCGAGTCCCTTCTATTCCGTTCTGAGTGCCTCGACGGGGTCCATCTTACTTGCCTTCTTGGATGGGATAAGACCAGCCAAGAACGTAAGACCCATACTGATAAGAATAAGAATCAAGGCAGCACCAACCGGCAAAATAGCAATATCAGGAACCTGGAAGTTTGCATAGACGATGGCGTTTGCCGGAATACAACACAGTGCGGTGATAAGAATACCTATTGCGCCTGCCGCAAAGCCGATGATAAGAGTTTCAGCATTAAAGACATGGGCAATGTCGCGCTTGCTTGCTCCAAGCGATCGGAGAATACCAATTTCCCGAATTCTTTCAAGCACGGAAATATAGGTGATAACACCAATCATTATCGACGACACAACAAGCGAGATTGCCACAAAGGCGATAAGTACCATGCTAATCATGTTGACGATGGAGGTAACCGAAGTCATAAGTGTGCCTACGAAGTCGGTATAGGTAATCTCTTTTGAAGAATCTTCTTGGGCTACCTGGTTATTGTAATCATCAAGAATTTGGATGACCTTTTCTTTGCAGGCAAAATCTTTGGGGTAGATTTCAATTTCGGAAGGACTGTCGGGATCAGCATATCCGAGTTTCTGCAGGTTAGAGTCGCATGAACTTTCTTGAGCGCTCATAAGCGACATTACCACCTCAGATAGGTCTTCAGAGTCAATATTGACCTTGAACGCATCTTTGAGTTTATCGGCATCGATACTGAATGCGTCGGAGATGTGTCGAAGCGATGACTGCATCTTTGAACTGACCTGGGAACTTATCGCCTGTGTGAGCTCCTCAGTATAGGTCGTAATATATTCCTCCAAAGCTTCTTGGATACCTTGTCCACTAAACTGCGAAAGAATAGCCTGCGCCTGTGGGTCGTTATTCAAAAATTCCTCAACGCTTGCGTAGCCGCTGGTTGGATAGGTGGCCATGACATACTGAATGAAATTAGCAAAGTCGGTAGTAGAAATAGAGCCACCTCCCGATACCTCAGGCGGATCGGGAAGATTTTTGGCCAATTCTTCTTCATCAATGAGTCCAGACCCATCAAGGTCGAGCGCAGAGGCGTCGAACTTAAAGGCCTGCTGAATTTTCTGACCGTCAATACTAAAGAGCGATGACATATCCAGGGCGCTCGATTTTCCGTTTTTCTCTTCTTCGAAGGACTTCCCGGTAAATACGTTGGTCTTTGGGTGGTCGAGCTGATCTTGTACGATATCGCTATCCGCTGCGGTATCCATGATGTTTTTCGTCAAGTCGGAAGTGTAGTAAATGCCTGGGCGCAGGGCGGCGGTAGACGTTTCTTCTTTGGCCTGAATGATGCCTGCAATCTTTACATCCTTGCCATTTTTAACGAGGTTTTTCATATAGGACTCGTTTGATGACTTGTCTTTCCAAACACCAGTTGCACTATCTTTTTGGTAGTAGTCGCACTGGTACACGAGTTTGAAAGACACGTTGAGCAGCTCATCATACGAGTAGGAGCGGGTATCATCGGGTGGGTCGATTTGCTCTTCTGAAGCAAGCGCATCTACCATCTCATCCATCTCGCGATAATCACGCAGACCGAGAGTGTAGAGAAGGTAGTCGTTAATTTTTCCGCTGGGATTCAGTACCAAGATAAGCTCGTCGTAGTTCTCGGGCCAATGACCAGCCTTGAGGTCATACTGAGACTGAATCAGTTCCTCATCGTCCATCATTTCGGAGAATACATCGGTGCTCATTGACATCGACATCACGCTGTTTTGCGTATTCTGAGAACCGAGACCGAGAGCTGAAAAGGTGGTATCGGGGTTGACTTGGTGGACGCCGTGTGAGGTATCAGGGTTATATAACTGCGGTACGACATCGTAGGAATATTGGATGGCTTTGGTATAAGAGTTTATATCGCCGCCGTTGTCATCGAAGTAAGCCTTGAGCGATTTCAAGTCGTTCGAACCGATGTGGTCAAAGATATCAGCCACCATCTTCAGTTCGGTTACATCCTTTGTCTCGCCGGCAGTCTGGTCTGTATTGTCGTCCGCTTCTGCCGCAAACGCGCTAAAACCGCCGGTCATCCCGGTGCTTTCTTCATCGGTTGTTCCCATGAGGAGACTCGTTAAATCGACTCCGGTGCTTTGGATGGTAAGCGGATATTGAGAAAGTGTTTCTTCTTCTACGTTTTCGATGTAGTTATTCACTCCGTTTGCAAGCGCCAGAATAGCCGCAATGCCTATGATGCCAATTGAACCGGCAAATGCCGTCATGATGGTGCGGCCCTTTTTCGTCATCAGGTTGTTGAAAGAAAGCGCGAGCGCGGTCTTAAAGCTCATCGTTGTTTTATGGAGGTCGCGCTTTTTGGTTGGTTGGGCGCATGCCGCATCAAAGGGTTGTGAGTCTGATTCGACTTTGCCGTCATAGATATGGACAGTGCGTGTCGCATACGTTTCCGCCAAATCAGGGTTGTGCGTAACCATAATAACGAGACGGTCTTTCGCAACCTCGGTAAGCAGGTCCATAATCTGCGTGCTGGTTTTCGAGTCAAGCGCGCCAGTAGGTTCGTCGGCCAAAACAATTTCTGGATCGTTAATGAGCGCACGTGCTATCGCCACACGCTGCATTTGTCCACCTGAAAGTTGGTTCGGCTTTTTGTCCTGGTGCTCTTCAAGCCCTACACGGCGAAGCGCTTCAAGTGCTCGTTCGTGGCGCTCTTCAGCTCCAATTCCCGAGAGGGTTAAAGCAAGCTCTACGTTTGCAAGAACGGTCTGGTGGGGGATGAGGTTATAGGTTTGAAAAACAAAACCGATGCGATTGTTTCTATAGGTATCCCAGTCACGGTCGGAATATTCTTTCGTAGAAACGCCATCTACGATAAGGTCGCCTGAATCATAGTGGTCGAGTCCGCCGATGATATTAAGCAGCGTGGTTTTTCCCGAACCTGATGGGCCAAGTATTGCGACAAACTCGCTATCCCTAAAAGATATGGAAACATCATCAAGAGCAACTTGTGTAAAATCGCCGGTCACATACGTCTTTTTGATGTTTGTGAGCTGGAGCATAGCAGTCCTTGGTAAAGGTAACTAACACGAAACAAAAAGCGTGGTAGCAGGTACTCGCCCTGCACGCATAATAGTATCATGAGGATAGGTAAATAGGCGAGAAAGGGGTTGTAATGGAAAAGAAAGTATCGAAATTGCTGACCGAGCAAATTAACAAGGAGCTCTATTCATCCTATCTCTATCTTTCTTTCGCAGATTACTTTGAGGACGCGGGTCTAAAGGGGGTTGCGAACTGGTATCTCATCCAGGCGCACGAAGAGCTTGACCACGCAATGAAGTTTCGCCAGTACCTCCTCGATAACAACTGTCCGGTAAAGCTTGAGGCCATCGAAAAGCCGGACAAAACTTTCAAGACTCATCTTGAAGTTTTAGAAGCCGCTCTTGAGCATGAAGAGTTCATCACTGCTTCCATCAATGACATTTATGCCGCAGCTCAAAAGGCAAATGATTATCGCACCACGAGCTTTTTGCAGTGGTTTATCGATGAGCAGATGGAAGAAGAAGTAAATGCTCGCGATTTGATTGACCGCATGAAGGTCTTTGGCTCTGATTTGACCATGCTTTATGCGCTCGACCGCGATTGTGCCGCACGTGTGTATACGCCTTCTGCTGACTAGGAGCAACGTCTGCATACCCTTTTGTGTGAAGACGTATTTCTCACGTAATGAACAGTATCGAGCAAAAAGTCTGCGCTACCATCCGCCGCTACGAACTCGCGCAACGTCAGACACCCGTTCTGCTTATGGTTTCAGGGGGTTCCGATTCGACCGCTCTTGCCTATATCATGAGCAAGCTGCGCGAAGAAGGCATAGTGGGTTCGGTGGTAATTTTACATGTTAACCACCAGCTGCGCGGGGAAGCTGCGGATGGTGATGCGCGCTTTGTTGCTCATCTGAGTGATTTGCTTCACATTCCTCTTTTCTCCGTTGAGATTGATATCGCAAAACTTGTGCAAGATACGGGCGAAAATGAAGAAGCAATTGCCCGCCAGGAACGTTATGTCGCAGCAAACGAGGCACTTGAAAGTCTTTGCTACCACGAAAGTTGCCCGCTTTCTGATGGGCGTATCTTTACGGCTCATACGGCAGATGACCGGGTAGAAAACTTTTATATGCGCTCCATTGTTGGAACGGGACCAGGCGGTTTCCGCTCGATGAAATATCTCAATGGTCTTGTTGCTCGACCCTTACTTGATTTGGGACGAAGCGATTTGGAGTCCTATATACAGAAGCGGGACGCAAATGGCGAAGCGTGTGTGCGAGACGAGACCGGTTCGCTTTGGCGTCTTGATGCAACAAACGCCCATACTGATAAGTTCCGGGCCTATGTGCGCCATAAAATTGTTCCGCTTGCAAAGGCTCGTAATGAAAATCTCCTTGAGACACTCAGTCGGACTATGAATCTTATCGCTGATGAAGACGATATGCTCGAAGATCGTGTTGATGACCTGGTAGAAGAGTGTGTTTCATGGGTTTCAAGTTTCGATGAGTATGGGCCCGATTATTCGCTTGGTTGCGTTTTGAGCCCTTCGTTGGGTAAAAAGCCACTTCCTTTGCAGCGGCGTCTTTGTGTTCGAGTGCTCGGACAAATTCTGGGTCCTGATGCGCGCGTGGAAACGGCCACTATCGAGGCGATTCTTCATGCGTATAACGAAGAAGGCAAGCCAATTAGCGCTTACGTGACCAATATCCAGGGAAACTTAGCCGTAAGTGCAAACAAACAGGGTGTGCGTATTGAGCCGATGGAGGCATACCGCCGACGAAGGAAGCGTTACTGATGTCGGATTTTCTTGCTGGTTTTAATTCGGAATCCGGCGATATCGTTTTAGCGAGTGCCTCGCCACGGCGGCGCGAACTCCTTACGCAGGCAGGCGTCAACTTTCGTATCCAGGTATCCCACGTTGATGAAGCACTCTCTTCA
>JBMNSK010000009.1:0-42237 GCA_050945155.1 Eggerthellaceae bacterium
ATCTTGATCAAAATCAGATTGTATATGACAACGGACAACAGGTATGGACCGGTGACAAGAATGCCTACGGTGGTAGCTACGGCGTGGGCTATGTGAAGGACGACGATGCTTCGCATATTCCCAATTTCACTGTTGATGCGCAGGTGAACGGGTCATGGGAAACGGTAGCGATTGTTGATTGGAGCGATGGTGCCGAAACAAAGAAGATGACGCTGCCAAGTGGAACTACGCGATATCGCTATTCAGTGACAACTGGTGCTGATGAAGATAATGATGGCGTTTATGTAGCGGCTGTAGCAGATGCCTTTGCGACGCCGTGTATCACTCTTCATCCCACAGACAAAGTGAAGGCCGTTGCGCAGAAAGCGCTTGATGAGCAAAGCGACCCTACGGCTTATCTCAGTAACGCAGACTCCTTCGAAGCCACACAGGATGGCGAGAATATTCTGACCATGGACGGTTCAGGAATCAATCAGCTGAAGGGTTTCTCGCAGAACGTGCAGGTTATTCCCAGCAAGACTGTTTCGGGAAACCAGCAAGTTGACTATGATGCCCAGACGGTTACTTTGACCTATTCGGCACAGGTGCGCGAAATCTCTGACATCGTGAATACGGATACTTGGAATCAGGCAGTATCCAATGATGATATTCCCGTAGATACAAGCTGTACCTGGTATGACCTGCTACCCGAAGGTGCTTCGCCTGATCTTTCTAGCATCAAACTTCGCGACGGTGATGTTCTTACCGATGCCTACACCATTGCAAACTACAAGGATTCAGGACGTACTTTGCTTGTTATCACGGCAGATTTAAGCCCTGCGCCGTTGAGAGAAAACGACAATGCCTTAACGCCTGTCGAAGACGATCCAAGCATTAGCTTTAATGCGGTCTATGACTTCAGTTCTCTACGTCTGTATGGAAACCATCCACACAACGTAATCGCTTATGAAAGCGGGAACGAAAATCTTGGTAGCGTTGAGAATTATTCCGGCGAGCCTGATACTCCGTATTCGTCCAATAACACGGTGACTGGAGCGGACTCAACTTTTATAGACAAAGAGGGCAATGATCTTGAACGAAAGACAATGACCGACCTTGATTCAAGTACTGATAAGCCGGCCTTTGTCTATGCAGGATGCTCAGGTACCATATCAAGCCTTTCTTACACTGTCGCTGAGGTAAACAAAAAGGCGCAGGTTAATGGCGATGGTTATTGGGGAACCGGTGTTACCGGTGCTGGAACGAATACAGCTCCAACTGACACAAGAGAGCTTTCTGCCTATACCGGTGGCCCCTACACCTATCGTCTTTCAGCCATAGCAGCACCAAATACTCGTGTTTCTAATGCTGTGCTCTATGACGTTATAGAGGCTTATGTTCCTACTGCAGATAAAGCGGATGCGGGCGACAGCCAGTGGAAGGGCACGCTCGTATCAGTTGATGTCTCTGCTCTGGAAGCCAAGGGTGTAGCTCCGGTTGTCTACTATTCGACCAAAGAAAACATCACGATAGAGCAGGACGACAACAGTTCGGAACGCTCCGAAGATGCAAGCGACCTTTCCAATACCGAGGTTTGGTCAACCACTCCGCCGAGCGATATGACGAAGGTAACGGCAGTAGCTATCGATTGTTCAAAAGCAAGCGATGGAGGCGCTTTTGTCCTGCCAGCAGGCGATTCGCTTTATGCATATTTAAATATGCGGGCACCAAAAAACCCTGACGCTTCAGAATATATCGCGCCGAAAGATGGCGGTACGAGCAGTGATGAAGATGGGGCGCATGCCTACAACAACGTCTATCTCTGGGGCACAACATCGAATGCAGAAAGCGGTTCTGAACTTTCAAGTAAGCTCATTCGCCATGAGTATACAAAGGTGGGTTTAAAAAACTACAACGTTTCGGTGACTAAGGAATGGAACGACGATAATGACCGAGATGGCCTGCGTCCAAGTTCAGTGACAGTGCATCTGTATCGCAATGGTGTGGACATGCATAGGTCAGTCACCCTTGATGGTAGTGCAGATACGAACGAGGCTCTCATTGCAAGTGGAAGCTATGAGAGCGATTCATGGGTGGCAAGCTTTAAGTATCTCGACTACTGCGATGAGACGGGCACGCCATATCGCTACAGCTTCGTGGAAGAAACGCCCGATGGATATACGAGTTCTACGCGATTAGAAAGCGATGGTACGAGAAAGCTTGTAAATACACATAAGCCGAAAACTGTGGAAGTTTCCGGAACGAAGACCTGGGCGAATGATTCGAGCTCGGTGCGGCCGACTTCTATTAACGTGGTGCTCAATCAAGACGGTCAACCCTTCCAAACGCAAACTGTACACGCGGACCTTGACGGAAACTGGAGCTATCGTTTCACTGATTTGCCGCTTTATCACGATCACGGCCAAAAATATAGCTATACGGTTACCGAATCTGTTGAAGACTATGATGCAAAGATTGATGCTTCTACAGATGAATCAAGCGGGAACGTGACCGCGAACATAAAGAATACCTATCATCCCTATGGCGCTTTAGCTATTAGCAAGAAGGTCACCGGAGCCTCTTCGGCATGTGCTGGCAAAAAGTTTTCTTTCACCATCAATCTCACCGCGGCAGACGGGCAAGATTTCTCTGACCAAGTTGCCTATGTGATTACTCAGAGCTCAGACGGAACCAAAGTCTCAGAGGGTACCTTTTGCAATGGTCAGACCCTCCAGATTGAGGCGGATCAAACGCTTACCCTAAAGGAGATTCCGAAGGGTGTGAGCTATACGGTCGTCGAGGGTGAAGAAGCTGGTTATGAAGCGAGTTCGGATACCCTTGAAGGAACAATCGTGTCCAACTCAACTGCTCGCGCCGACTTTACCAATGCCTATTCCAGTGTCGGTGTGGCAAATTTGAGTGCCACAAAGACCATTGAAGGAACCAACCTGAAGCCCAATCAGTTCCGCTTCGAGTTACGCGATGCTGGCGTTAGAGATGCTCAAGGCACCGTGATACGCGAAGCCACAAACCAACTCGTGAGATCTACCACGAACAGTGCCGAAGGTGAGGCTACCTTTGGCGCGCTGCGTTATAGCGCCGATGACGATGGTCATATCTTTAGGTATGCAATCTCGGAATCTTACGGTGGCGATGAGGGGATTAGCTATTCGAATATTGTCTACTATGCTCAGGTGACGCCAAAGGATAATGGCGATGGCACCATGAGTTGTGATGTGAAGTACTACTCAGATGCTGCCTGTACGACCGAAATTGACAAAAACGCCGTCTCGTTCAACAACCGCTATACGGCTTCAGGTTCAATGTCTTTATCTGCCTACAAGAAGATAGAAAACAGCAATCTGAGCGACGGCCAATTTAGCTTCCAATTGTACGATGACCAGGGAAGAAAGCTCTACCTCGACAGTGAAGGTAAGACAACTACGACCGAAACTGACACTCCACTCATTGCCAGCAATGATGCGAATGGTATTGTGACTTTTCCTACAGTGACCTACACTCAAGATGATCTCGCAGATAGAGATGCAGAAGGCCAGGTGAGTGGATACTCAGAAAAATCCTTTATCTATTCTGCCAAGGAGCTTATTCCAGACGATGCACTGGCAATCAATGATGAGAAAAAGATGGTCAATGCTTCGGGTGAGGTTGTATCAAGCTCTGCTGAGGCTTTGAAATATCGCGATGCAACGTCAGACCAAAAGGACAGCTTCTCCTTTGTCAAAGACAACATAGTGTATTCAAAAGAAGTGCGTTCTTGGAAGGTTACGGTAAGTGATAACGGTGATGGTTCGCTTGCTACAACGGTTGAAAATGTAAAGCTGAACCCCGATGGTTCGACGACATCCACCACCGATTTACCCTTGTTTACCAATACGACGATGCCGGGTTCTCTGTCTATTCAAAAGACTACAACCCACCCTGAAGGTACCACCCCTGACCCTAACCAAGAATTTACCTATACCGTAAAGATTACATACCCAGATGGGCAGACTGTTCCGAGCAGATTAAGTTACACACTCTCACGGGTTGAGGAAACTTCCTCTGCTAAAGCTATGCCAGTTGATGCCCAAGATTTTGCTGGTGCCGACATCGCCGCATGGATTGCACCTGAAAAGGCTTATGCGCTTACGAATTCCGACACCGGAACAGCTTATGCAGTGCTTGACTCCAATGGCACATTGACCTTTATTCGCTCCAACGACACTGTTGAAAACAATACGAGCGGGACGATAACTGACTGCGAGGGTAATACCTATACGGGCACCATATACACCGGTTTCGAAACGGCGACACCTTATGACCGGGAGTCCAACGTTCCCTGGTACAGCAATCGCACCTCTATCACTTCTGTTGCCTTTAAGGATGAAATCAAACCGAAATCGACTAAGTATTGGTTTAGCAATTGCAACAATGTAACCAGTATCAATCTTGAGAATCTCAATACCGCAAACGTTACAAACATGAGCAATATGTTTCTCAGTTGCTGGGGCTTAAGTTCGCTTGATGTGTCTGGTTTCAATACGGAAAACGTGACGACTATGGCTGACATGTTTGCTGGTTGTACCAAGCTTACAACTCTTGATGTGTCTAGCTTTAATACAAGTAATGTAGTGAGCATGTATGAAATGTTCGATAGCTGTGGGAAGCTCACTTCAATCATAGGGCTTAACGCTGATGGCTGGGATACCTCAAATGTTAGTAACATGCGGGAAATGTTCTCTCAATGCAAAGCCCTTACTTCACTTGATGTGTCCGGTTTAGAAACCAGCAACGTCACCAATATGGCATATATGTTTTCTGGATGTTCGGGTCTGACCTCGCTTGACGGTCTTGATGCTGGTGGTTGGGATACCTCAAATGTTGAAAATATGCGTTCTATGTTCTACGGCTGCAAAGCCCTCACGTCACTTGATGTGTCTGGGTTAGAAACCGGCAACGTTACCAATATGGGCTATATGTTCTATAACTGTTCGGGTCTGACCTCGCTTGACGGTCTTGATGCTGCTGGTTGGGACACATCGAAAGCAACAACCATGGATAGTATGTTCGGGTCCTGTAGTAGCCTTACCGCTCTTGACGTGTCCGGCCTAGAGACAATGAGTGTAACGAGCATGAATCGCATGTTCTCGAGCTGTACGAAGCTTGCCTCAATTACAGGATTTGATGCTGCAGGTTGGGATACATCAAACGTGCTGGGTATGGAGAGTATGTTTGCTGGTTCTAAATCTCTTACCTCGCTTGATTTAACCGGATTGGAAACAGGCAGCGTAACAAATATGAACAGCATGTTCTTCCAGTGCTCAAGTCTTAGCTCGGTTGATGTGTCAAATTGGGATGTGTCAAACGTTACCGATATGGAAAGTATGTTTTACGAGTGCCGTATTAGCTCGATTGATGTATCGCATTGGAATACGTCGAAGCTGAGAACTGCTCGGAGAATGTTCTTCAGTTGCTCAAACCTCCAGTCTCTTGATGTTTCAAATTGGGATACGTCAAACCTTACGAACGCAAACAGAATGTTTCTCAATTGTTCAATGCTTTCAGAGCTTGATGTATCACATTGGAAAACATCAGCACTGAGCGATGCGGGATACATGTTTAGCGGTTGCAGAGGAATTTTAGAGCTTGATGTGTCCGAGTGGAGTACAGCTTCCCTCACCAATATGGAATATATGTTCTCTAGTTGCAGCGCTCTAAGTGCGCTTGATGTTTCGAATTGGAACACAAGCATGGTAACGAGCACGGAATCTATGTTCTCTAACTGCAGTGGTCTTACTACCCTAGATTTTTCGAATTGGGATATGGGCAGTGCAAGGAATATGCTTAATATGTTTAGGAACTGCTCAAACCTTAATACAGTTGAACTTGGTGATAATTTTTCCTTCAAAGGAAATGGAGCAAAAGATGCGCTCCTTCCTGGAGCTGGGGGGAAATATATCAACCGGTGGCGGCTTGAGGGAACGGATACCGTTAAGTCGAACACGGAATTACGTGACGAGTATCCAGATGATGATGCTCAGCCGGGAACCTGGGTTCGCCAGACAATTAATTACACAATTACTTTTGATCCTGGCGAAGGTGGCACTGGGTCAATGGCTCCCCAACATTACGTAGGTGACCAGTTATACCTGTCCAAAAATACTTTCTATCGCATGGGATATCGTTTCACTGGATGGCAGGGGTCAAACTCTCGAAGCTATAGTGACGGCGCATCTATTTCGGCGTGTACAGATAGTTGGTCACCTCTCACCAGTGACCTTAGTCTTACTGCTCAATGGGAAAAGATTAATACCACAGTTGACGTTACTGACGGTACCTTTACGCTCAAATTAAAGGCGGGGGAGAAGGCCACCTTTGATAATTTGTCAGCAGGTACAAGCTATGAGGTGATTGAGTCGAGTGCACCAGGCTGGACGCTTACTAACTCGACGAATAGCAGCGGCACCATCACTTCGGGCGGGGCGCCTGTTGCAAGCTTCGTGAATAGGTATGCACCAGGTAAGACAAGCGTTAGCCTAAGTGCTTCCAAGACGCTTGATGGCATTACGCCTTCATCAGGGCTGTTCTCATTTGTTCTGAGCCCTTCAGGGGAAAATGCTACAAGCGCACCTATGCCAGAAGGAGCTTCAGGAGAAGGTGCCGAACGTTCGGTACAAGCATACAATGCTGGAGCGGGGGTATCGTTTGGCAGTATCACGTACACGACGGCAGGAACCTATACTTATACAATCAAAGAGACAATACCCGCAGGCGCTACGGATAATCACGACGGTACCTTCACCAAGGATGGCATCACCTATACCATAGACTCCGCAGTTAAAACCGCCACCGTCACTGTAAGTGATGACGGGCAGGGTAATCTTTCAGCTCAAGTCGAATACGATGGTGGTGCCGCGTCTTTCGCGGATGCCACACTGCCGGGTAGCTTGTCTATCACCAAGACAACTCAGGCTTCCACAGATTCCACCAAGATGTTTAACTTCGCCGTCACGCTTTTAAAAGACGGTTCAGAGCTTAACAGTAGCTACCAATGGTCTTCGACTGACGGCAGGTCCGGTACCGTTACAAGCGGCGGCACTATTAGTCTTGCTGGTGGACAAACGGCAACTATCTACGGATTGCCGGTGGGCACGCTGTATACGGTGACTGAAAGTGATGCTGGTGACGGATGGACACAGGAGGGATCTTCGGATACCTCAGGAACCATT
Organism: Eggerthellaceae bacterium; assembly: GCA_050945155.1. Lineage (GTDB taxonomy): Bacteria > Actinomycetota > Coriobacteriia > Coriobacteriales > Eggerthellaceae > JBMNSK01. Next base: position 7,209 of record JBMNSK010000009.1, read on the forward strand.
ACATCCAACGCTACTGCAGAAGCAAGATTTACCAATACCTATCACGCGACTGGTTCGGCGGCTATTAAGGGGAACAAAAACTTTGAAGGCCCCGATGGAAACGCAAGCTCAGATTATAGCGGCGGCGACTTCCAATTTGCTCTTTATAATGCAGACGATGAAGGTAAGCCTGTCGGTGACCCTATTCAAGTTGTTTCGAATGATGCACCGAGTCCTTTAGGCACAAGTAGCTTCGAATTCTCTCCTATTCAATATTCTTTGAGCGATTTAGAAGGGGCGACCTCAAAAACTTATCATTATGTGGTTCAAGAGGTTGCTCCATCAGGCGCTACTAATCTTGGGAGCGACCACTATTCTGATGGCGTAATCAATTACGATTGCAAGCCTTATCCTGTCGACGTCGTGGTGAGCGATACGGGTAATGGCGTGCTGAGCACCCAGGTTCAATATCCTCAAGGTAGTGTGAGCGTCAATAACCGTGCGGAACATGGAACTGTGTGGTTGAAAAAGACGGTGGGCACTGGCTCGCCTAAGAATCCGGACCAAAAATTCCCCTTCAAAGTGAACCTGTCGGCTCCGGGGAGTCATCATTACGACATCGTTGAGACCAATGCGAGCGGCGTAGAGGAATCTGTGGGGTCCGGTACAGTTTCTAGCGGTGGAACAGTTGAGATTAAGAGTGGGCAAACCCTCTATATTCGAAACCTCCCTGTTGGAACAACATATTCCTTTGAGGAGTTAGTGCCGAGTGGTTGGAAGCAGACCGCTGCTGAAAACCTAAGCGGTACGGTTACGGCTGATACAGCGTCGGAGGATCCCGCGAGCGATAACACCAGCCCGTCAACTTCGTTGGCAACAGCGACCAATGATTATGCAGCCTCTGGAACTGCAACCGTATCTGCGAACAAAGTACTTACCGGTATGAGGCTTGGTAACGGCCAGTTCGCTTTTGAGCTGCTTGATGAAGACGGGGTAGTCGTGTCAACTGGTCGCAGTGATGGCGATGGCAAAGTGAGCTTACAGCTTGACTATACGCTGGAAGACCTTATGAATAATGACGGTACCTATGCGGTAGAAAAGACCTTTAACTATACGCTGCGTGAAGTAGATGGAGGAACCGTACAAGGGGATGTGTCTTATGACGGGACAATGCATCCGGTACAGGTGAAGGTCTCAGATAAAGGCGACGGTAGTTTAGGCACCGAGGTTATCTACGACAACAGTCAATCGGGTGATTCGACATCACCAACGTTTACCAACCGCGGTAATCCTCGAGGAGCTACTATGCTCAAGGCGACCAAGAACGTGGTATATAGCAACGGCGCTACACCCGCTGGCTGGGGTGATGGTACGTATAGCTTTACATTAACGCCACAAGACGGAGCCCCTCTGCGTATAACTTCAACAGGGGAGAGCGTGGCCTCACTTACGAGCACGTCTGCAACTCAGACAGAACCCACTGCCTCGTTTCCTCAAATCTTTTATAACGTAGATGATTTGAAAAATGATGACGGTAGCTACGCCGACAGCAAGACGTTTACCTATCAGATTTCTGAAGTACTACCAGTTGATGACGACAGCACTACAGCGGGTACGCAAAAGCAGGGTGTAACTTATTCGACAGAGACTCATACCGCTACGGTTACCGTGTCGAATCTCCGTAACGGTTCTCTCACGACAAGCGTGGTTTATGATGCCGGCACGTCTGGTCAGGGCACCACGCCTCCTACCTTTACCAACACTTACAATCCCGAAGAGGCATCGGTTACTATCAGCGCCGATAAGTCACTTGCCGGTCGCGATCTGGTTGATGGTGAGTTCGCCATTAAGGGCAGCTATGCCAAAGGTTCAAAAGATCAGGTGTTCTTGGTTAACAATGTTGGTACGAGCTTTACGTCTTCTGAGCTGGCCTATAACTTGGAGAGCCTGTCGGAGCTTGTTGCAGGTGGGGAAGCTACGAGTTCGAGCGTCAACGGTGTAACAACATGGACAATTGTATACATGCTCTCTGAGGTAGTGCCGACCGATGATGACGAGGCCACGCCTGGTGTTCAAAAAGATGGTATTACCTACGATAAAAGCACGCACGGCGCTACGGTTACTGTTGTGGATAATGGTAAAGGTAAGCTTAACGCCAGTGTGGCATACGACAACAAGTCTGGTGACGATGCTGAAAGAGCACCGGTGTTTATGAATGCCTATAAGTCTGCCGGTACCGCGCAGCTTTCAGCTACCAAAACACTCTCTGGAAGAAATTTGGAAGAGGGCGATTTCTCCTTCTCGCTTTATGAGGGGTCCGAGGCGCAGGGAACTGCGCTTCAGACAGTTACGAATGTAGCAGACGGTACGGTCTTATTCGCGCCGTTGGTATACTCCCAGAGTGATTTGGAAGGTGAGCATTTTAAGACCTTCGACTATGCAATAGCTGAAGTTGTCGGAAGCGAAGACGGCATGAGTTACGATACCAGCGTACATCTTGCTCATGTTACCGTTACTGACAATGGTAATGGCAAGCTTGCCACGTCGGTTACTTATGATGATGGCGCAGCCGAGGCGCCAAACTTCACCAATACCTACACACCTCCGACCACACCGCCGAATACCCCGCCGACCACACCACCGGGAGGCACGACGCCCCCGGGCGGTACAACACCGAATACTTCTGACAGCAGTTTGCCAAACACAGGAGATTCCCTATCAGCGATGATTGCCCTTGGAGTTGCGCTTGTAGCTTTGGTCGGAGTCTGCTTCACAGGTATTCGTAAGAGGCGAGGGGAGCGAGAGCAATCTTAGAGCGGCGGGAGTGGCTTTGCTGACATAAGTGCTCTATTGGTACCACGAAACATACGAAATGGCATTCGATTCCAGCAGGTGGCAGCCAATGCTAAACACGATTTATTCCCACTCAATAGTCGCAAAATTTTTCCGATGGTAGTCAGCATACCGCATGACCAGCGCGAACGTTTACTCTTGGGAGTGCAGAGTGTCCCAAAACCTGGTAGTCACCTGGTAGTCACCGCTGACTACCACTCTGGTAGTCAGTTGCGCGAGTAAATCGCGCAAATCGAGAGTAAAGCCCCCGACCTGCGAAAACGCCGCTAATCGACACGATGTTGAGTACACCCGGACAGCCCGGAAGGTCTGCGCGAAAGTAGAGTAAATTGCACTAATCGAGAGTAAAGCCTCCGACCTGCGGAACTGCAGTCGTCCTCTGAATACTGACTACCGCTCTCCGCTTATGCGACCCTATTAGAGAATGGCATTCGCGGCGGCGGTCTCGAAATGCGAATGGGTATCTGCCGATTGAGCCGCAATGCCTCTCGCGTCGCAATGCAAAAGCTAAAGCCTCACGGCAAGCAGCACGCTACGTCCGACAGCGCGCGGTAGAACCTTGCCGGGTCGTCAGCTGCCGCAGGCCCCGACGCCTGGACGTCGCAGGCCTCGATGACCGTCCACGTGCCGTCGGCGAGCTCGTGCGGGTCTCGGTTGAACGCGAGGCCCCCCGAAGCATTATCGGGCTTGACTATGGAAACGGCCCCATCTGGAAGGAATGCGTCGACCTCGATACCGGCATCTTTAGCACGGGGGATCGATGTCATCGATAACGACAAGGAGCTTGCGCGCCTCGACGAGGAAGCGCAGGACATCTACGCTTCGCTGTATGGGTTAGATGACAAAAGTGCGTTCAAGTTCGATGAAGCACGAGAAACCGAAGTCAAGCAGGAACTGCTGGATGCCATTTTCAAGATAAAGGCTAGGCTCAGCGAAATCAACGAATGTTCGTTCGTCGTTGAAGACGGGGAGACTGAACGCTTATCAGCGCTTTAGGCCAGACGATATTCTTAGCAAACAAGGGCGACCGCCAACATGAACCGCAATTTAGAGGTAGATGTGATTGCGCCCTGAACCTTAATCTTCGAAGAGGCTAGGGCTTATCTCGATCGAGTACATGCCCGAGCATTTTTCAGACAGGTCGGCGATGGCGTTCTCCAGATCCGACATAAAGATTCTTTCTGCCTCCTGCGTCTCGAATCCTTTATGGTAAAAGTCCATTGGGGTATCGACGAACGTCGCGTCGTATCGGTCTTGTATTGATTTAAACTTGCGATCAAGCTCAGCGTCCCCAGCGAGCTCTTGCGGAAGCGCGTTGTCATCAACGAAACCTTCGCTGTCGTATATCCACACTGGATAACATCTATATTCGAGCTGTATCTTAATTGTCTTCAATTCAACTCTCCTTTGGCAGAGATTTGGGATTTGCCCCGACAATGTATCCATTCTCCGAAACGGTGATTGTTACTCGCCGTCGTGCCCCATTGTAGGTGAAATCGTATCTTTGGTGCGTTCCTTGCTTGCCGTCATAGAGAGGAAGAAAGCGCCAGTTGAGGGCTATGGAGCCGTGCTCCGTGATGTCGCCCGTGCCGCAGTGACAACATCATGATTCAGGGGCCGCATACGACAGCCCTAATTGGTAGAAAGCAATTAAAAAAACGCTGTTCAACGAATCGTATTAGGCATATCTGACGATTCTTACCTACTCCCACTCGATAGTCGTAAAAATTCTCCGCTGGTAGTCAGCATGCCGCATGACCAGCGCGAATGCTTACTCTTGGGAGTGCAGAGCGTCCCAAACCCTGGTAGTCACCTGGTAGTCAGTTGCGCGAGTAAATTGCATGAAACGGGAGTAAAGCCGCTGACCTGCAGAAATTACGAAATTCAACATATTGTTGAGTATACCCGGCGAGGTTGGGCCCCGCATAACCGATAGTAAATCTCTGAACTGCGGCTATTCAAGCATCGCGCATCAGTTGATTGTCGAAAGCTGGCTTTTTCTTCATATTCTTAGATGCGCTGAACCTCTTCTTTTCGACATGGGCGTCGCGATATAACAAGTGAGGAATTCCAACGAGTTCGATTTGCTGTTCCATGATTGGGTCGCTCTTCCCATAGATGAGCACGCCGGATGGCCTGACATGCATGAGTTTCTCCGTATAACGCGTATCCACATGGCTCGCCGTCCTATCGCATCCGAGCGTACCGGAGGCGCATAGGACCCCCTTGGGCACGGAGCTCAGGCACCGTAGCGTCTAAACGGAGCCGCATCGGAGGTTCTGGACGATTTTGACCCCGCTCACACCGAGGACGGCGGCGAACAGCTGATTGGCAAGCATGAGCATTTCCTGCCACTCGGTATCCATATCGGAGGTGACTGTAACGTCGACTCCGACAACGCCCATGAAGGAGCGATACTCATCGAGCTCCTCAAAGAGGTTCTCGAATCGGGGATAGATACGCTCGTCCTCGCAGAAGAAGCAGATTACGGTCCTAGATTTGTCCCTGATATATCCGTTGTTGCGGTCCCTGTATGTGACCATCTGGTCAGGGATCTCGTCGAGGTACCAAGACTTCTCCACGGCCGGGAAGCCGAGGGCATCAAAGCCGACGCCCCTCTCGGCAAGATAACCCGTGCATCTGTCTATGAGCTCCATGATGTCCGTGAGCTTCGATATCACGCAGCTCCCCTCCGCTCCTCCGGAAGCATGAAGACAAGCCTGGAGCCAGGTAGAGTAGGCGAGAGTCGCTTATAGGGGTGAAGATGCTGGCAGATAGGTGGGATCGAAGGAGATGAGGGAAATCTTCTCCTGCGGGAGAGGTGTGTGATCCCAATACGCTCCGATGAGTTTGTACGTCGACTTCATGCTAGAACTCCACCACGACACCAGTGTTTAGCTCTATGGCGCGTAGCGCGAACTCGTCGAGCTTGCGGTAAAGAAGCTCGAGACGTGGAACGATGGGCTTCTTAAGGCGATCTTGAAGCCAACCGTGCAGGAGCCTGCACTTCTCCGCATCGAAATAGTCCACATCGCCGTAGTCCAGCAGCACATCGCACAGGACGTCGACCGGTTCGATGAAGTCGTCCCTGAAGAGAGGCCAGTCTTCCATCTCGAACTGGAATATCTCGACGTTGGGTCCCCCGCATTGAGAAACCTCGGGAATGTGTCCATAATAGGAGGCTCCGTCCAAATCTAAGACAAGCCTGTACTGCATCTCTACACCTCCTCTCTTCTGAGAGAGCCCGATGATTACGGCTAAGCCAGCATTCCTAAAGTTGGCGCTTCCGTGTTTCCGCTCCGTATTGCGAAAGTATTGCACGGTTGCCTATCATAGCCCTTGATTCTGGGAACATTCAGCCATATTCGGTGATGGTTCCACAGGTTGAGCGCACATTCGGAGCTGAGGCCAAACGCATCTGCTGTTTCCAATTAGTAGAAGCCCCTCCTCAGTGTAGGGGAATACTCGAGAAGGGACGAGATGGCACCAAGTGTCAATGCATGCTAAATGCCTATTCCCACTCAATAGTTGCAGGTGGCTTTGGGGTAATGTCGTAAACCACTCGATTTACTCCCGGTACTTCAGCAACGATTCTGCTCGAGATTGTTCCTAAAACTTCATAGGGGAGCTTTGCCCAATCTGCTGTCATAGCGTCTTGACTTTCAACCGCGCGTAAAATGACAGGTCGTGCATAAGTTCGCTCGTCGCCCATAACTCCTACGCTTCGAATATCGGGAAGAACAGCAAAATACTGCCAAACGCTATGAGCACTTTCACGTTGCCCTGTCTCCTTAAAAAGCTGTTCGTTATATGCATCGAGCTCTTCGCGAACAATTGCATCAGCATTCTTTAATATCGTGAGTTTTTCTGGTGTTACCTCGCCGATAATGCGAATGGCCAAGCCGGGGCCAGGGAAGGGTTGGCGGTGAACGAGATAATCCGGCAGGCCAAGTGCCGTGCCGAGCTGGCGTACTTCATCTTTAAAAAAGTGATCAAGTGGCTCAATAAGTTCAAAGCTCACTCCTGGCGGGAAGGGAATTAAATTGTGATGGCTTTTTATAGTTGAAGACTTTCCACCAGTTTTTCGGGCACCGCTTTCAATAATGTCGGGATAGATTGTCCCTTGGGCCAAGAACTTAACCCCATCAAGTTTCTGAGCTTCCTCGAAAAAGACTTTCCAAAATTCGGTTCCAATTATGCGACGTTTCTCTTCAGGGTCATTTACCCCTGCAAGCAAGCTTGCATATCGTTCTTCGGCATGAACATGAACAAAATTGAGATTAAAGTGTTTCGTGAACACCTCTTCAACTTGTTCAGGCTCGCCCTTGCGTAGAAGACCGTGATTGACAAACACGCAGGTGAGTTGGGTGCCAATGGCACGAGAACAAAGTGCTGCAACTACCGAACTATCAACCCCGCCTGAAAGGCCTAAAATTACTTGCTTGTCTCCGACCCGTTCACGGATAGCAGCTACCATCTCATCGACGATATTCTCCATGCGCCAAGTTCTTCCAAATCCACAGATTTTAAAAAGGAAGTTTTCAAGCATCTGTTTGCCATAGGGCGTGTGGTGTACTTCGGGATGAAACTGAGTCGCGTAGAGGTTCCGTGCGGCATTTTCCATTGCAGCAATAGGACAAGTTTCGGTCGATGCGGTGATTTGAAATCCTTCAGGAACTTCACTTACCGCATCAAAGTGGCTCATCCATACGGTTTGTTCCTCCGGTGTGCCTTCTAAAATTTTGCTTTCACCATGACGGTGCAGTCGTGCAGGACCATATTCGCCCTTTTCTGTATGTCCTACTTTGCCGCCTAACGTTACTGCCATAATTTGCTGGCCGTAGCAGAATCCAAGAATTGGGATGCCTAGATTAAGGATTTCGGGATCAATGGATGGTGCGCCCTCAGCATACACGCTTGCCGGGCCTCCCGATAGGATAAGTGCTGAAGGACGTAGTGCTTTTAGTTCAGCTGCGGAAATATCACAAGGGACAATTTCTGAGTATACCTGCAGGTCACGGACCCGACGAGCAATGAGCTGTCCATACTGGGCCCCAAAGTCAAGCACGATAACTTTTTCTGCAATCTGGTTTGCTGAATCCTTGAGCACCTTGTCTCCTTCTAGACATTTTTTCTGTACGCGTGTGTTTTTCCCATAAGTCGGGCATCCATGCACTATATTTTCATAAGCTGCTGATATGATGCCGCAACGGATACATAATAACGTTCAAACTCTGCATTTAGGTACTCGGATATGATGCTTAACGAAATCTTAAAAGCAATACTCATCGGTGTTGTAGAAGGCATTACTGAATGGCTTCCTATCTCTTCAACCGGACACATGATTTTGGTGGATGAATTTGTTCACCTGCAGGTATCACCAGAGTTTTTGGCATTGTTTTTGGTTGTTATTCAAATTGGCGCCATTATGGCGGTCATCATCTTGTACTTCCATAAATTAAATCCATTTTCGCGAAAGAAAACTAAAGAGGAAAGAAAGAGCACCTGGAGACTTTGGGGTATGGTCGTGATTGGCTGTATTCCAGCTGCTATTGTTGGTTTTTTGCTTGATGATTGGGTTAATGCGCACTTTTATAACAAAGTCGTTGTTTCCGCGATGCTTATCCTTTACGGCATTATTTTCATCGTGCTCGAACGCCGCAATCGCCGGCGTTTTGCAGAGGTAAGCGAAGGAGTTCATGGGAAACATATACGCCAGGAAGACGCCGACCCCGAGCATCTGCTTTTTGACGTAACCGACGTTGACAATATTGATTGGAAAACAGCCCTAAAAATTGGTTGTTTTCAGGTGCTGGCTATCATTCCAGGAACCAGTAGATCAGGAGCTACGATTATTGGCGGCATGCTAACCGGATGTTCTCGTACAGCCGCAGCAGAGTTTACTTTCTTTTTGGCTATTCCGGTCATGCTCGGATGGGGGCTTGTTAAAGCGGTGAAATTCATCATGAATGGCATCGCCATGACGCAAGTTGAAATTGCCGTGCTGATAACGGGAGTGGTAACAGCGTTTGTACTTTCGGTCATCTCCATTAAATTCCTCATGGGTTATATCAAGCGCAATGACTTTACCGCGTTTGGCGTCTACCGCATTATCGTAGGTGCAGTTGTTCTTGGTTACTTTGCGTTCGAAACGATGGGGATGCTGCCGTAGGCAGGGAAAGCTGCAAAGCCTTTAAGACGCAGCGCAAAATTTGCTCTAAGCGATTTTCGGAGGCAACGCCTGCAGGGTACCCGAAAAGTAAGAGGAAACTGCCAATCTATGTCTGAATTTCAAGGGCAACTTACCTTGGCAATGTGAGAACCGAACGGAATCAAGCAGCGAAGAATCCGTTTGAACTGTTAATGATTCCGTTCACGTCCCATTTATATTTTGTGAATTCCTTTTTTAGGGAAGTATTTTATAAACGAACGTTCTATAAATAAAAAAAAGGACGAACGGATACTGCTTATATGTAAGGCGTAACAATGGTCATGGTAACCACAAGGGAAGGAAAGACCATGTCAGACATTAATAACGTTAACGAAGCTATTGCAGAACATCGTGCAGAGATTGACACAATAGACGAGCAGATTGTTGACTTACTAAACAAACGTGCCGAGCAGTCGCTTGCGATTCGTGCCCTGAAACCTGAAGCGCATATGGGGCTGTATGACCCGAAGCGGGAAGAAGAAATCGTCAAGCGACTCTACGAATATAACGAAGGTCCGCTTTACAACGACAATCTTCGTGACATCTATGAACGTATTTTGAAAGTAATGAAGGAGGTGCCGTCACGGTGAGCAACGAAAACATTCCACCCTTACCTGATTTAGGAACAAAGACAGATGAGATAACCATGTTTGCCGGGCCTTGCTCGGTTGAGTCGGAAGAGCAGTTTAATGAAGTTGCTGAGTGTGTAGCTTCAGAAGGACTGCGTTGGATTCGTGGTGGCGCTTTCAAGCCGCGCACGAACCCGCATTCATTCCAGGGTCTAGGCGAAGAGGCGCTTAAAATCATGCAGGCTGGTGGCAAGAAATACGGGCTGCAAACACTAACCGAAGTTATGGACTCTGAACACATTGCTATGGTGCAGAGTTACTGTGATGGTATTCAGGTTGGTGCGCGCAACTTCCAAAACTTCAGCCTCTTAAAAAACATTGGCATGGCAACGGCAAAAACCCAGTCCATGGTTTTGTTTAAGCGTGGATTTGCTGGCACTATTTCTGAGTGGCTCAATGCAACTGAGTATCTGACTCAGGCGGGAAATCATAATATTGTGCTTTGCGAACGAGGTCTACGTACATTTGAAACCGCAACCCGTTTTACTCTAGATATATCGGCTGTACCGGTTATTCACCAGCAAAGCCTCTATCCAATCTGTGTTGATGTTTCTCATGCTGCAGGTAGGCGTGATTTGATTCCGTCTCTTGCAAAGGCTGCTGTTGCTGCGGGTGCAGACTCAATCATGATTGAGGTTCATCCGGATCCGACCGTTGCTCTTTCAGATGGCCCTCAACAGCTTACGTGTTCCCAGTTCAAAGACTTACTTGCGCAGTTGCGTGAACTTGCCGCCGTTTTTGGTAAGAAAATCGTGTAGCATATGCACCACTGATATGGATTTAGACGTATTAAACGACCCGCAGAAAGAGGCGGTCCTTCATACTGAAGGGCCGCTTTTAGTGCTTGCTGGCGCAGGTAGTGGAAAGACGCGGGTTCTGACCTACCGCGTGGCTCATCTTATAAGCGACTGCGGGGTTGCTCCGTGGGAGATTCTCGCCATCACCTTTACCAATAAAGCTGCAGCTGAAATGCGCGAACGTTTGGGAGTCTTGGTAGGACCTCGTGTGCGTGGTATGTGGGTATCAACTTTCCACAGCATGTGCGTTCGAATTCTGCGTACCGATGCTGAGCGTATTGGTTTCACACGCAACTTTGCCATCTATGATGATGACGATTCAAAGCGCTTGGTAAAAGAAATCATGTTCGAGCTCGATATTAACCCGAAGCGCTTTCCTATTAATACGCTAAGAAACCGTATATCAACGGCAAAAAATGAACTCATAACTCCTGAGGTTTTCGAATCGCAGGCAAAAGATCCAGTTGGAAAAATTGCTGCAAAGGTATATGTTCGTTTGCAGGAGCGTCTTAAGGCCGCAAACGCATTCGATTTCGATGACCTTCTGCTCTATACCTACCTGCTGTTTAAGCAAAATGCGGATGTTTTAGAAGCTTACCAAGAACGTTTTCGCTATATCTTGGTTGACGAGTACCAAGATACAAACCATGCCCAATACGCAATCTGTGAGCAGCTTGCTCGCAAGTATAAAAACATCATGGTGGTCGGTGATGACGACCAATCTATTTACTCATGGCGTGGCGCTGATATTCGAAACATTCTTGAGTTTGAGCAGGACTATCCCAATGCGTACGTGGTAAAACTCGAACAAAACTATCGCAGTGTGGGCAATGTGCTTGCTGCAGCAAACGCCATCATTGCAAACAATAACAATAGAAAGCCAAAGAAGCTTTTCACGGATGCAGGAGCCGGTGAGCGCATCCAGGTCTTTATGGCGGCAGACGAGCGTGATGAAGGACGCTGGATTGCCGCCCAGATAGAAAAGCGCCATGGTGAAGATAACGTTCCCTATGACGAAATAGGTGTTTTCTATCGAACCAACGCTCAAAGCCGCATGCTTGAAGATATGCTTCTGCGGGCAGGGGTGCCATATCGCCTCGTTGGCGGAACGCGGTTTTTTGACCGTGCAGAGATTCGCGATCTTATGGCGTATTTGAGTCTTGTAGTTAATCCGGCGGACGATATTTCAGCTAAGCGTGTTATCAACACACCCCGAAGAGGAATTGGCAAGACGACAATTTCTTATATAGAAGATCTTGCAGTTCAAGAACATATATCGTTTATTGATGCGGCTCAGCTCTGCATGGCAGATGAAAAGATTCGCCTGGCAACCCGCAAAAGCATTGGTGAGTTTACGTCTATTATTTTTGACTCGCAAAACTATGAGGGCGAGCTGCGCAATCTTGTTGAAATAGTTATTGAGCGAAGCGGGCTTATTTCGGCGCTTGAAGCAGAGCGGTCCGATGAAGCTCAGAGCCGTATCGAAAATATTAAAGAATTTCTCAGTGTAGTGAGCGAATACGAAGAAACGCACGACGATGCTGATGCACTCTTTGAAGCTCCCAAACCAGGGGAGGAAGATGAAGAAGAACCGGTCCGTGTGTTGCGCGGTGACTCGCTTGCAGATTTTATCGAGTGGGTGCGCTTGCGTACCGACCTTGACACCGTAACTGATGATGGAAGCGCTGTTACCTTAATGACTGTTCACTCCTCAAAGGGTCTTGAGTTTGACTGCGTGTTTGTGGCTGGCATGGAAGAAACGTTGTTCCCACATTCGAACTCGGTATTAGACCCGCAAGGGATTGAAGAAGAGCGCCGCCTTGCGTATGTCGCCGTGACACGTGCAAAAAAGTATCTCTACCTTACCTGCGCGCAGCAAAGACAGATTTTTGGACAAACTTCAGTCAATCCTGTTTCTCGCTTTATTCGCGAAATTCCTACGGAACTGCGTCGAACTTCAGGTATTGGTTCAACTGGTTTTTCTGGAACCGGTTGGGAGAAACGCGGCAGCAGGCGCGGCATTGCTGGGTCAGGTACCGAAGCTGGAGAGGGGAGAGTCTTTGGCCTATCGAGCGCATCCGGCTCTGGTAACCGCACCGACCGCGCATCAGCGAGCGCACAGAAGAAAAGCGGGGCCCTCCTTAGTTTTTCAAAGGGTGACGAAGTGGACCACAAAACCTTTGGTAGAGGAAAAGTCACCAAAGTGGACGGCGATGTGATTTACGTCCACTTTGCACGACTCAATCAGACAAAGAAGCTTCTCAAAGACTTTGCACCCATTGTGAAAGTGAAGTCTTAGCTATTCTGTTTTGCAGGCGATTACGTCTGGGCAAGTTTTACAGGGCGGCGCAACCTTTACAGGCGGCACAGGCACTCGGTGTTGCGGCAAGACCGCCAAGGGCGCTTTCACGAAGCTCGAAGGGAAGTGAGCGTCCCACCGCATCCATTGCATCAACGGTTTCGTCAAAGTTGACCAAGTTATCAATGCCTGATAAAGCCATCTGGGCACAAACAAGTGCCATGGCTGCAGCGCTCGCATTTCGTTTTTGGCAAGGAACTTCAACAAGTCCGCCCACCGGATCGCAGACGAGCCCCATAAGACAGACAAGCGCATTGCTTGCCGCACTTAAGGCCTGCTTTGGAGTGCCTCCGGCCATTTCGACAACCGCTGCAGCTGCCATTGCAGCGGCACTGCCGACTTCAGCCTGACATCCACCTTCAGCACCTGAAACAGTAGAATTTCGCGTAATTAAATATCCGATACCGGCAGCAGTAAGCAGGCCCTGGCGCAGCTTATCGTCGGAATAGTCGCGCTCTTCGGCAAGAGCCAGTAAAACTCCGGGTAGTACACCTGCAGACCCTGCTGTCGGTGCCGCAACGATACGACCCATAGACGCATTCGTCTCGAGCACGGCCATAGCATAGGTGGCTGCCTTCGCGGTCAAGGAATCACAAGGTGCATCCTTGGTTTCACTTGCCTGCGCGAACTTTTTTGACTCCCCACCAATTAAATCGCCCAACGATTTGTGGGGTGTCTTAAGTGGGATAAACGCTGCCTCTCTCATGACATCTAAAACACGGTTTAAGTAGGCATCAATATCAAGTGGTTTTTCTTCTAGTGTTCTCAGCGCTTCTTCACGACGTCTGGTTGCCTCTCCGATAGAAATGTGCGACTCATCGCAGCGCTGCAATAGCTCGACACCATCAGAAAATCCGGCGTGCTCGAATCGCTGTTCAATTTCTTCAGGAGGAATGCTGAGGTGGTTGTAATAGACCTGTTCAGCTTCCTTATTCATCTCAGTAAGATTAAGCGCACTTCTTTCTGAAGCAGGAACCAGTCGCACCGACAGCACGCCATCAGATTGACGAATAAGGTCTAAGGTTTCTGCAGAAATCTCATCGTCTATTTCCATGACGGTATACGCGATAGACCCGCGGTGCGTACGGTACATGGTCGTCGTAGCAATGTTTACCTGGGCCTCTGCTAAGCAGTTTGCAATACGTGCGAGTACGCCACGTATATCGCGTTGCTTAATAACTAAGTTTGCGTGTTCGCCTGTGATATTTACGTAAATTTCATCAATGCGCGTGATGGCGGCAGCACCGCCGCCGATGCTTTCGCCACGCACAGTAAGCGTGTCGCCGGACTTTGTTTCCATTTCAATATCAACGGTATTTGGGTGACTTATGTTGTCGTTGTCATAGGAGCGAACAAAGTCTATCTGCATACCCTTGGCCCGCGCATGGACAAAAGAATTGCGGATTTCAAGGTCATCGGGTTGCATACCAAGTATTCCAGCAACAAGAGCACGGTCTGTTCCATGACCGGACTGCGTATGAGAGAAAGACCCGTAGAGGGTAAACTTCACACGAAGCGGCTCTTCTTCCATAAGGCTGCGTGCCATCTTGGCAATGCGAAGCGCGCCTGCGGTGTGCGAGCTTGAAGGTCCGACCATAATCGGACCGATGATGTCAGTTAATCCTAAAAGTGCCATAAAATCACTTCCGTATGTCCTATTACCAGGTGAACGTAATTTTTATCACCGTTTTGCCTTGTTTAGGTTGTAAAGTAGCGCGAAAGGTCTTGCATGCAATAGTTTTTTGGGGATTCGGTAATTAATATCCGATTACTACCATTACTGTGCAAGGCTGTATACAATGAAAAATCATCTATCGCCACTTGAGAAGACTAAAAGGAGAATTTCCATGAGCGCCCCCACACTTGTTATGGGCCACAAAAATCCGGACAACGATGCTATCGCGTCTGCCGTGGGCTATGCGTATCTGAAAAATGAGCTTGCGAAGCGATATGCGAAAGAAGGCGAAGAGCCCGAGACCTATCTTCCGGTACGCCTCGGCCCACTTCCTCCTGAGACGGCTTGGGTGCTTGAGTCAAGTGGCATTGAGCCTCCCATGGCTATTAGTCATGTGTATGCGCGCGTACGTGATGTTATGACCCGCAACCCTTATTCCATAAACTGTCATGCCACGCTCATGGAGGCTGGTCGCACGCTGCGCCATCACAACGTTCGTGCTCTTGTTGTTACCAACGACGATGGTACGTACTGCGGCTTGGTTACTACGCGTATGATTGCGGAGCGCTATATCAAAGCAACCGACGCTCGTGCCGAGGATGGTTCAAATGATATGGCCGTGGCAAGCGATCTCATTTTTTCGCTCACGCAGAAAGTGACTGATATTACCGAGCGCGAAGTACTTATCTTTGATGAAGAAGCTCTGTTACGTGATGCTATTAAAGAACTGATGGCAAGTGAACTTCGCGAAGCTGTAGTGCTCGACGAAGAAAACCGGGCCATTGGCATTGTGACCCGAAGCGATGTCGCTGTACGCCCTCGTCGCAAGGTTATTCTTGTTGACCACAATGAAATGCGCCAAGCGGCTAGTGGTATCGAAGAGGCTGAGATAGTAGAGATTCTTGACCACCATCGCATTGCCGATGTGTCAACATCTCGTCCTATTCAGTTCATTAACTTCCCGGTCGGCTCCTCAAGTACGATAGTCACGCTTGAGTTTCAGCACCATGAAATTCCTGTGCCAAAAAATATTGCGCGTGTTTTGCTTTCAGCAATTCTTACCGACACGGTGCTTCTGAAGTCTCCGACGACGGCGCTGCTTGACCACAAGATGGTCGAATATCTTTCTGAAATTGCTGAAGTGGATCCGATGGAATTTGGCCTACAGGTATTCAAGACGCGCGGAAACGATGCAGAAATGCCGATTGAAGAACTTGTAGCTGCCGACTCGAAAGAATTCCAACTTGGCGATACGGTTGTTCTTATTGCACAGCATGAAACAGTTGATCTTGACGCTATTTTGGGTCGCGAAGATGAAATTCGTGCCTTTATGGATAAACTTCTAGAATCAAAGGGATACGAGTTCGTTCTTTTAATGCTTACCGACATTATGGCCGAAGGAAGCCAGCTTATTTGTGAAGGTAATCGCAGTATCATCAACCGTGCCTTTGGTATCGAATGTACTGGTCATGGTGGAACCTGGATGCCAGGTGTGCTAAGCCGTAAGAAGCAGATTGCGGCCAAAATCTTAGGCATGCAACGATAGAAATACATAAATCGAAAGAAGGCAATTCTATGAGCGAGGAGCGATTACTTAAGCTCTTTTTGGACTTGGTGCGTATAGATAGCCCTTCACGTTTCGAAGCAGCAGTTGCAAAACGGTGCCAGGCAGAATTAGAGAGTCTTGGGTTTTCCGTTCACTTTGATAATGCCCTCGATAAGACAGAATCTAATACCGGAAACCTCATTGCCTATCTGCCGGGAACGCGTGATGGCGAAATAGTTCTTTCGTCTCATATGGATACGGTAAATCCTGGATGTGGTGTTGAGCCTCTTATAGAAAATGGCATCATACGCTCCGCAGGCGATACAGTTCTCGGCGGAGACGATAAAGCAGGCATCGCAAGCATTCTTGAGGGTATACGGCGCGTTCTTGAATCCGGCGATGCCTATCCGTCCATGACAGTCATCTTCTCCACATGCGAAGAGCTAAGCTTACTCGGTGCACGAAACTTAGAGGCGGGTGCGGTGCCGCAGGGGGCGCCATGCTATGTATTTGATGCCGATGGGCATCCGGGTACCATCATCTATAAAGCTCCGTGTCACTGCACCTTACAAGCTACATTCCATGGCAGGGCATCACATGCTGGTGTTGCTCCTGAAAAAGGTGTTTCTGCTATAGAAATGGCATCGAAGGCCATATCGGCTATGCGTTTGGGACGTTTAGATGACGAGACTACAGCAAACATTGGTGTCATAGAAGGGGGCCGCGAAACGAATGTTGTTGCCGACCTCTGCGTGATAAAAGGGGAGTGTCGCTCCTTTAATGAGGAAAAGGCACGCCAGTGTCGTGAGGCTATGAGCGAAGCGTGCCTTGGCGCAGCTGAAAGTTTCGGCGGAACGGTGGAGCTTGCCTGGAACCTCGATTACCACGCTATCTCATATGAGAAAAGTGACCCCTTCATTCAAAAGATTATGTCAGCTGTAGAGTCAATCGGTCTCGAACCGGTGCTTGCTTCTTCTGGCGGAGGCGCTGATGCAAATGTCTATTGCAGTCATGGTCTTTTGGCTATTACCTTAGGAATCGGTATGACTAACTATCATTCGGTCGATGAATATATATCAGTTAAAGACCTGGCCGATTCCGCTTCATTAGTTGAAGCTTTGATACGGCTTTCTTAAGCTGAAGAAAAGCGGTGAAATAGGCTTAAAAAGGGTCGAGTTATGGAGACTAGACACACCCGGCTGCGTGGCGTTTGACAACCCAGGTGACGGGTGGTAACTTTTGTCTCCGCGTCTTAAGGGCGCATTTTATATGCGCGCCCAAATTCGCAGGTAGATACACATTATTAAGGAGTTTGATTTTGCCTACCATTAATCAATTGGTCCGCAACGGACGCAAAAAGAGCGTTGAAAAGAAAAAGACACCAGCTCTGAAAGGCAATCCGCAGAAGCGCGGCGTTTGCACTCGTGTGTATACCACAACGCCTAAGAAACCTAATTCTGCTCTGCGTAAGGTTTGCCGTGTACGCCTGGTTAACGGCATGGAAGTTACGGCTTACATTCCAGGAATTGGTCACAATTTGCAGGAGCACTCCATGGTTCTTATCCGTGGTGGTCGTGTAAAGGACCTTCCAGGTGTTCGTTATAAGGTCATTCGTGCTGCTCTTGACTGCGCTGCCGTTAACGATCGCAAGCAGGCTCGCAGCCGCTATGGCGCAAAGCGCCCCAAGTAAGTAACGATAAGCCGCGCGGACAAGAAGGACTTGTCTAATGGATGAAATCGTTTCATCCCGAAGCGCGCAGGAGTAAAGGAGAAAGTATGCGCCGTACCGCAGCAGTCCGCAAGGAAATTCAACCGGACGCAAAGTACAACAACCGTTTGGTAACTCAACTTATTAATAAGGTACTTCTTGATGGTAAGAAGTCGCTTGCCGAAAGCATCGTATATGGTGCCTTCGATATCATCGAAGAGAAGACAGGTGAAGATCCCCTGTCTGTATTCAAGAAGGCAATGGACAATGTTCGTCCTACGCTTGAGGTAAAGCCTAAGCGTGTCGGTGGTGCTACCTACCAGGTACCTATGGAGGTTAACTCCCGCCGTGCAACCACCCTTGCTATTCGCTGGATTGTTGACTTTTCTCGCAAACGCAAGGAACACACCATGAAAGAGCGCTTGGCCGCTGAAATCATGGAGGCTTCTGAGGGTACCGGTGCTTCAGTAAAGCGCCGAGAGGATCTTTATAAGATGGCAGAATCTAACCGTGCGTTCTCGCACTATCGTTTTTAAAGGGGGTAGATAAGTAGATGGCACAGACCCCTCTGAAAGATACGCGTAACATCGGCATCATGGCTCACATCGATGCCGGTAAGACGACTACGACGGAGCGTATCCTTTACTACACCGGTAAGACTCACAAAATTGGTGAGGTTCACGACGGTGCAGCTATGATGGACTGGATGGTTCAGGAACAGGAGCGCGGCGTAACCATTACGTCTGCAGCAACCACCTGCTTCTGGGAAAAGGACAAGAAGCAGTATCGCATTCAGATTATCGACACTCCGGGTCACGTTGACTTTACCGCTGAGGTAGAGCGTTCTTTGCGCGTGCTCGACGGCGCGGTTGCTGTCTTCGACGCAGTAGCCGGCGTACAGCCTCAGTCCGAGACTGTATGGCGTCAGGCACATCGTTATAACGTTCCGCGTATTGCCTATATCAACAAGTACGACCGCGTGGGTGCAGATTTCTTCCACGCTATCGAGACCATGAAGGACCGTCTGGGTGCACCAGCTGTTGCTGCTCAGATTCCTATGGGTGCAGAAGACAACTTCTGGGGTTTGATTGATCTTGTTACGATGACTGCTTGGGACTTCAAAGCAGACGACAAGGGCATGACCTATCCAGAGCCAATGGATGCAATCCCTGATGAGTTTGCTGAGGAAGCTGCACTTCGCCGCCAGGAATTACTGGAAGCAGCAGCCGACTGCGATGATGATTTGCTTGAAAAAGTGCTCATGGAAGAAGAGGTAAGCCCTGAAGAACTCAAGGCAGCCATCCGCAAGGGCACCATTGCATGCAAGCTTCATCCCGTATTCTGCGGTTCTTCTTATAAGAATAAGGGTGTTCAGGAACTGCTCGATGCAGTTGTTGACTACCTTCCGTCTCCAGTTGACATCCCGGCAATTAAGGGTGTTAACCCCAAGACTGATGAAGAAGAAGAGCGTCCAGCTGATGTTAAGGCTCCTTTTGCCGCACTTGCATTCAAGGTTATGACTGACCCTTATGTAGGTAAGCTTACCTACTTCCGTGTTTACTCAGGCAAGCTCGAGTCAGGCAGCTATGTTTTGAACGCAACAAAGGATAAGCGTGAGCGTGTTGGTCGTTTGCTGGAGATGCACTCTAATCATCGCCAGGACGTTGATGCTTGCCATGCAGGCGACATCGTTGCTGCTGTTGGTTTGAAAGACACTACGACCGGTGACACCCTCTGTGACGAAGAGCATCCTGTGGTGCTCGAGTCCATGGAGTTCCCTGATCCGGTAATCGATATTGCTGTTGAGCCGAAGACAAAGGCTGAGCAGGACAAGATGAGCATTGCTCTGCAGAAGCTGGCTGAGGAAGACCCAACCTTCCGCGTTTCAACAAACCAGGAAACGGGTCAAACCATTATTGCCGGCATGGGCGAGTTGCACCTCGAGATTATTATCGACCGTTTGCTTCGCGAATTTAAGGTCGAAGCTAATGTTGGTAAGCCTCAGGTTGCTTATCGTGAGACCGCAACGAAGGCAGTTGAAAACGTTGAAGGTAAGTTTGTTCGCCAGTCAGGTGGCCGTGGTCAGTATGGTCATGCCATCATCAACCTCTATCCACAGGAGCAGGGTGCTGGCTATGCCTTCGAGAACAAGATTGTCGGCGGTGCTATTCCGAAAGAGTACATCACGCCTGTTGACAAGGGTATTCAAGAAGCACTCAACTCGGGTGTTTTGGCAGGTTACCCTGTTGTTGATGTTCGTGTTGAACTCGTTGACGGTTCATATCACGAAGTTGACTCTTCCGAAGCGGCATTCAAGGTTGCTGGTTCTATGGCCGTTAAGGCAGCACTGCACAAAGCAGCTCCGGTAATTCTTGAGCCGATGATGGCAGTAGAGGTAGAAACACCTGAAGAGTACATGGGCGACGTTATGGGCAACCTTTCAAGTCGCCGTGGCCAGATTCAGGGCATGGGTGACCGCGGCAATGCCAAAGTCATTGAAGCAAAGGTTCCACTGTCAGAGATGTTTGGTTACGCCACCGACCTTCGTTCAACGACGCAGGGTCGCGCTTCATACACGATGCAGTTCGATTCTTATGAAGCAGTACCGAAGAACGTGGCAGATGAGATTATCAGCAAGGCTGGCGGCAACGCATAATGCTGCGCTCGCTTTAAGCTTATTGGAGGTAAAGTAAGTGGCTAATCAAAAAATTCGCATCCGCTTAAAGGGGTATGACCACGAAATCGTAGACCAGTCTACGAAGCTTATTGTGGATACCGCACAGAAGACGGGTGCCAAGGTATCGGGACCAATCCCGCTTCCTACGGAGCGCAACATGTACTGCGTTATTCGTAGCCCTCATGTAAACAAGGATTCTCGCGAGCAGTTCGAGATGCGCACGCATAAACGTTTTATCGACATCCTCGAGCCGACCCCGAATACGGTTGACTCTCTTATGCGTCTCGATCTTCCTGCTGGCGTCGACATTGAGATTAAGCTGTAAGGAGGCGCAAAAGATGATTAATGCTATTTACGGCAAGAAAGTGGGCATGACCCAAATTTTTGACGAAAATGACCGCGTTGTGCCAATTACAGTAATCCAGGCAGAGCCAAACCAGGTTTGCCAGATTAAAACTGCTGAGACCGACGGTTACGAAGCTGTCCAGTTGGGTTTCGGAGCGGTAAAGGAACAGAAGCTCAACAAGCCTATGGCTGGTCATTTCAAGAAGCAGAACGTAGAGCCAAAGCGCTATCTGCGTGAGGTTCGTGTTGATTCTGCTGCAGACCACAGCCTTGGTGAAGAAGTAACCGTTGCCGCATTTGAGGACGTCAAGAAGGTTGACGTAACGGGCGTATCTAAGGGCAAGGGTTTTGCTGGTGTTATGCGTCGTCATGGTTTTGGTGGCGGCCCTGGTGGACACGGTGCACACTTCCATCGTGCTCCTGGTTCAATCGGCATGTGCGCAACGCCTTCCCGTGTACTTCGTGGCTTACGCCTTCCAGGTCACATGGGTTGCGATGTTGTGACTGTCAAAAACCTTGACCTTGTTCGCATTGATGTAGATCAGAATCTTATTCTTGTGCGCGGTGCTATCCCGGGTGGCAAGAACGGTATCGTTCGCGTCCGTATGGCTTAAGTGCCAAGTGAAGTTGAAGGAGCTTTGATCATATGACCAAAATCGATATGAAAGACGCGGGCGGGAAGAAGGTCAAGTCTGTTGACCTTGCCGCTTCTGTCTTCGGCATTGAGCCGAACATGCCCGTGATGCATCAGGTCGTGCGCTCACAGCGCGCATCCTGGCGTCAGGGTACGCACAGCACCCGTACGCGCGGAATGGTAAGCGGCGGCGGTAAGAAGCCGTGGCGCCAGAAGGGCACCGGCCGTGCTCGCCAAGGTTCTATTCGCGCAGCTCAGTGGGTTGGCGGCGGAACCGTATTCGGACCTATTCCACGTTCATACAACCTGCGTGTGAATAAAAAGGAAGTAAAGCTTGCTATGCGTAGTGCTCTTTCTGCCAAGGTTGCAGACAAGCAGTTCTATGTTGTGTCTGACTTTGCATTCGACGAGCCTTCTACCAAGGCTGCAGCAGCAGCTTTAAAGGCACTCGGGGTAGAGGGCAGGACCACCATCGTTATCGCTGATGATGACGTGAACACCTTCCTGTCCTTTAGGAACCTTCCTTTCGTAAACGTTATTCCGGTTTCTGAGTCGAACACGTATGAGTTCATCGACAACAAGGCTCTGATTTTCACTGAGCCTGCTTTGAAGCGCATTGAGGAGGTGCTTGCATAATGAAGGACGCACGCAGCATTATTATTCGTCCCATCATCACCGAGCACAGCTACGATGTCATGGAGGACAACGTCTACACCTTCGAAGTAGATAAGAATGCAAACAAGATTGAAATTGCCAAGGCCATCGAAGAGCTTTTTGATGTAACCGTTGTCAAGGTAAACACCTTAAACGTGAAGTCAAAGCCAAAGCGCCTGCGTTTCCAGAACATGGGTTCAACCCGCACTTGGAAGAAGGCGATGGTTACCCTCAAAGAGGGCGACAGCATTGAGCTTTTCGCTTCGTAATTCTTGGTTGATGTGCGGCAAATATTTCTGCCGTCGAACCGAATAAAAAACGAGCCCGGTATGCACAAGCCTGCTTTCGATCTCTCGAATAGGCTTGGCAGCTGGGCTCTTTTCGTATTGATGTGCTAAGAAGGCTAAAGGAGCGCAGATGAAGGTAACGCAAAAACGCATCAGCGATGAAGATATCCAACTAAATGCCCTAATTTCTCCTGCGGAGGTAAATCATGCATTAAATGTGGGTGCCTCGCAGTTTGCTCATCAAATGGGTCTTGAACCAAAGGGGAGCCAGACCATTGCGCAGCTTGCAAAAGAGCGTTATGGCATCACGGATCTTGATG
Source organism: Eggerthellaceae bacterium (assembly GCA_050945155.1). Classification (GTDB taxonomy): domain Bacteria; phylum Actinomycetota; class Coriobacteriia; order Coriobacteriales; family Eggerthellaceae; genus JBMNSK01. Next base: position 29,883 of record JBMNSK010000009.1, read on the forward strand.
CTACTGTGCAACCTTTAGCGCTTCGTTACCTTGTTCCTTTTGCAGTTGATAAGACCGATATCATGCCGGCACTCATGCCTGATGCGCCGACCGATGTGACTTTGGTTCGTGGCTCTAAGGCAGAGTTCTCAATTCATGTTATGCCGAAGCCTGAATTCGAACTTTCTTCTTATGAGCCGGTAACAGTCAAAATGCCTCCATTCCGAGTGGATGAAGAAGCTTTTGATTTGCAAATGGCACAGATTGCTCAGAGGTTTTATGAGTATGCACCTGAAGACCCGCATCCTATCGAAGCGGGAGACAGCTGCATTCTCTCGCTCGAAGCAAAGGTTCAGGGTGTGGTCCTTGAAGGACTTAGCACCGATTCGCGCTTCTATACGGTAGGCGCTGGTCTTATGCCTACTGCCTTTGATAAGGAACTTATGGGCATGGAACCGGGCCAGACTAAGCATTTCACCTTTGAAGCTCCGGGCGAAGATGCGGACGGTAATCCAAGCGTTGAGGAAGTGGAATGCACGGTCACCATCAAAGAAATGCAAAAGCTTGTGGTACCTGCCATTGATGATGAGTGGGTCAAAAAGAACATGCCTGCATTTGATAGTGCCGAAGCTTTCCGCGCAGAAGTTGCTAAGGACTTGGAGCACCAGCAGCGTGTCGAATATGACAATGTAAAAACAACCCTGGCTGTAAATGAGCTCTCTGAGCGTCTGGTTGGCGAGATTCCTCAGGCTGTAATTAAACCGATGCGAGAAAACCTCCTAAATAACTTGCGTTTGCGGTTAGGTGCACAGGGTATGACGGTCGATGACCTGATTGCTCAGGAAGGCGGACAGGAAGCCTTTGATGCAGAGATGGATGAGCAGGCCCTTCGTTCGCTTAAACAGGGATATACGCTTGATACGCTCTTTCGTCATGAACATCTGGTCATAACAGACGATGATATTCGTGAAGCCTGTGCTGGCATGAATCCAGAAGACCCTGACTCAATTCGTCGTAACCTAGAAGAGACGGGTCGCGGTTATGTGTTGCGCGAAGCTGCGGAGCGCACTTGCGCAAGCAAATGGCTTTCGGAACATGTTGAGGTAGTTGAAGAGCCTCTTCCAGAGGACGAAGAAGAATCTGCCCGATAATACCAAAGTGATTGAAGGCTTACTTTGTCCTATACATTTGGAAAGACCCTGCTTGTAATTAATCCTGCATCTCAGCTTGGTCATGGTGACATAGCGGGGAAGCGCGCTGAAGAGCTTCTCCGCATGAAATTTGATGCATCCTCATCACTTGAGGTGGTAAGAACCCAAGGGCCCAATGACGCTGTAGAAATTGGCAAAGATGCCCAAGGATATGACAGCATCTTGGTTTTAGGGGGCGACGGAGTAATCAATGAAGTTGCCAATGGGCTTATGGAGCTTCCGTTTGACAAGCGCCCGGTTATGGGCGTTTTGCCGGTGGGGTCTGGTAATGACTATGCCAAGACCTTGCATATGTCTTACCAGATAGACCAGGCCGTAGAACAACTCTTTTCCGCTAAGCCGCAGGCAGCTGATGTCGGGCTTTGCAATGGACGTTATTTTGTTGAAACGCTTTCGTTTGGGCTTGATGCCGCTATTGCTCTTGATACAGTCGAGCGCAGAAGACGAACGGGAAAAACAGGTCTTGCACTCTATGGGGCAGCGAGTGCCTATCAGCTAAGTCACCACCGCGATACACACGACTTTATAGTTTCGGTTGATGGGAGCGCGCCTCGCCATGAGCAGATGATTCTTTTTGCGGTTCAAATAGGCCCAAGCTATGGTGGTGGTTTTTGCGTTTGTCCCGAGGCCTCAATTTCCGATGGTATCTTTGACATCTGTGTTGCTCGACCGCCTATCGGTGTTGTTGAGGCTGCCCTTATGTTTCTTTTTGCCCGCAATGGGCACCATACGCATTTTAAGAAGCTCGAATTAAGCAGAGCAAAATCGCTCGTTCTTGACTTTGATCATGATGTAAAAGTCCAGATAGATGGTGAGCCGCTTCCGAGTCGTCATTACGAGATCTCTTCAGTACCCCATGCCCTTCGCGTTTTAATTGCGCAGAACTAAGCACTTTCTTTTCACCAAAATTTCTGTGCGTGATAAGCTCATGAGGGTCTTAGTCTAGAGGGGTGTTGAATTATGGATCAGTATACAAGCGAGAGAAATAGGAAGCTTGCCCAGCATATTATTCGTGGGCTTGCGTCGCGCAATATGGAAGGCTATTTCGCGGAAACAGCCGAAGAAGCACTGGAATGCGCGTTAAGTCTTATTCCAGAAGGCTCAAGCATAAGCTGGGGTGGCTCCATGTCTGCGCAAGAGATTGGCCTGCTTGATGCTGTACGTAATGGTTCCTATGACGTAGTTGATCGCGATTTGGCTAAAACCCCAGAGGAGCGTAGGGCACTGATGCTACAGGGATTTGATGCCGATTACTTTATTGCAAGTACGAATGCTATTACGGAAGACGGCATTCTCGTAAACATTGATGGGAACGGAAATCGTGTTGCTTGCATGGCCTATGGTCCACGCCATGTCATCTTAATTGTAGGTATGAACAAAGTTACCAAAGATCTCGACCATGCCATGTATCGGGCGCGTAATGTGGCCGCTCCTACCAATACACAGAGGTTTCCTTCGCTTAAAACACCCTGTATGGAAACGGGCTCTTGTCACGATTGCAAGTCAAAAGATTCTATTTGTGCGAGTTTTCTTATTACGAGATTTCAGCAGGTAGCGGGAAGAATAAAGGTCATTTTGGTCAATGAAAATCTCGGGTTTTAGGTTTTGTGCGCTTCGATTTTGGAGGCCGTGCACGTTATTTTGTATGGCCTGTGTTAATCACACAGATTCTTGTTTAGATTATCGTCTACTCAAGGTCTTGCGCTAGACTGGTTTTCACTATGCAAGTGACACTGCCGTATATAATTTGCTCCATTCTGAGCTTTATTCCTGCCATAGTCTTTCATGAAATGGCTCATGGTTTTGCCGCCTATAAACTGGGGGATCCAACTGCAAAGCGGGCAGGAAGATTGTCCGTTAATCCTTTAAAGCATATAGATCCCTTCGGCACGGTTATCATGCCGTTTTTGCTCATGGCTATGGGGATGCCAGTATTTGGTTATGCCAAACCGGTTCCCTATAACCCTCAGTATTTTGAAGACCCGCGCAAGGGCGATTTAATTGTTGGTCTCGCTGGCCCGCTTGCAAACCTTATTCAGGCGCTTATTGCTGCTGGTGTTGCGTACATTCTTTCACTGGTGTTGCCGGTGGCTACGTTAGCCCAGACATCCGAGTTTTTCTCCTATTTTTACTACCTCTTTTTGCCTATGTACGCTCTTATTAACCTCTATCTCATGTTCTTTAATCTCTTGCCAATTCCGCCACTCGATGGTTCATCTATATTCGCATTCCTTATGCCCAAGAAATATCTGCCCCAGTACTACCGGGTGCAGCAGTATGCATTTCCGATATTTCTCGCGGTAGTCATTCTCGTTCCGTATCTGCTGCATGTAGATCCAATCGGTGCCTATTTGAACGTGACAGCTCTTAACCTCTTTTACGTATTCTTTGGGTTTATGGGTTAGGGGTTTACGATGTCCTACCGTGTTCGTACAGGAAATTTCGAAGGTCCATTTGACCTTCTGCTTTATTTGGTGAGCCGTGAAAAGGTGGATATCGGCGCCATCTCTATCACGCAGATTGCCGACCAATACCTTGACGAAATTTCTCATATGGAAACGCTTGACCTTGAAGTGGCAAGTGACTTCCTACTGGTGGCGTCAACGCTTTTGGAAATTAAAGCGCAAAGCCTTATTCCAAAAGATGAGGATGAAACCGACGAGGACATTGCGGAACTGACACCTTCTGAAGCGCGTGACTTACTCGTTGAGCGTTTGATTACCTACAAGACCTATAAAAACGCCGCAAAAGAGCTCTATGCTCGTTATGAGTCGGAAGCGCGTATGCATGCGCGAAGTGCTGGACCTGGTGAGGATTTCATGCATCTAATGCCTGACTTTCTTCGGGACTTAAGTTTGGAAAGTCTAGCGCTTATTGGTGCTGGTGAATATGCTCGCCCTGACATCATGCTATTAAATTCCGAGCATATTGCTGCAAAGCCTATTCCGGTAGAGGTGCATGTGCGCGCCATTCATCGTCTTATTTCCAATAAGAAGAAACTTCATTTTTCAGACCTTGTAAATGAACACACGCCTACACCCATGGTTGTTGTAACCTTTTTGGCAGTTCTTGAGTTGTATAAACGCTCCATGGTGCATCTCAGACAAAATGAGCAGTTTGGAGATATAGACATCTCATATATCGAAGGTTCCGGCGAATTGAAGCTTAATAATGAAGACAAACTGACGTCAGTCGAGGAGAACTAAGCATGTTCGAGGGATTGCAGCATGACCAACTTCCGGGAGCCATTGAGGCGTTGCTTTTTGTAAGCGATGAACCAGTGGATATTATTACGCTTGCGGATATCTTGGAGGTTACTCCGGCAGACGTACAGGCAACACTGTTAGATCTTCAAAATCAGTATGAAGAAGAAAAACGTGGCATTAAGTTGCGTGAACTTGCCGGTGGTTGGCAGTTTCGTACGCACCCGGTTTATCATGAGCTTCTCGAAGCCTATGTTTTGTCTTGGGATACGCGCAAACTGTCTCAGGCAGCTATAGAAACTTTAGCTATTGTGGCCTACGGTCAGCCCATGACGCGTGCGACAGTTGCCTCCATTCGTGGTGTGAATTCAGATAGTTCTATTAATTCGCTTATGGACAAAGGACTTCTACGTGAAGTAGGTAGCGCTGATACGCCTGGTAACCCCATACTTTATGGAACGAGTAAAACCTTCCTTGAGCACTTTGGCCTTCGGTCGCTCGAGGATTTGCCGCCACTAGAAGAGTTTGCACCAGATGAGAAAGCCCGCGATGCAATACGTGAGCGTTTAAGCGCCACGAAGGCTCAGGTTACTATTGAACCGGAAGCATCGCTCTACGACGATGACAAAAGCGGTGAGCCTTTCGAAGACTTGCACTTCGATTTTGATGGCGATGGCGAGGTAGGTATTTCTACCGCTGATACGGAAGGCACGTCTTCTGAAGAAAGCATGCGTCGAGCGCTTTCAGAGGCAGCACCATCAAGTTTTGGGCTTACCGAAAAGGTCGACTTCGACAGCTTGGACTTCGATACCGATGACGAGTGAGGATGAACGCATTGTTCCTATGCGCTTACAGAAATTTCTTGCGCGTGCAGGGGTAGCAAGTAGGCGCGGTTCTGAAAATCTTATGACTGCCGGTCGGGTGACGGTTAACGGCCAGGTAGTACGAGAGCTCGGCTCGAAGGTGGACCCAAGAACCGATGTGGTTGCAGTTGACGGAAAGATTGTTTCGCTTTCTGATACCTCAACAACGCTGATGCTTCATAAACCAGCCCAGGTTCTCACCACGATGTCTGACCCTTTTAACCGGCCCTGTGTTGCAGATTTGGTGCCGAGCGATTTATACCCGGGTCTTTTTCCTATTGGGCGTCTTGATTTTGATACCACTGGGTTGCTTTTGTTTTCGACTGACGGAAATCTGGGAAACCGGCTTTTGCATCCAAAGCACCATGTGCCTAAGACCTATCTTGCGTATACCGAAACTGCGCCAGGAAAAGCAGAGATCAAACAGCTTGAGAGGGGAATTGAGCTCAGTGACGGTCCGACCCAACCTGCCCGCATTCGTCTGCTGCATGGTGAAGACAAGGCTTATGCACGTCGTTTTCTGGTGCCATTTGAGGGTAAAACACTTTCCCCAAAGGGTGCGATTCTTGAGATTGAAATCAGTGAGGGAAGAAAACGTCAAGTGAAGCGGATGTTTGAAGCAATTAACCATCCACTTTCGGCGCTTCATAGAAAAGCTTTTGGCGGTATTGAGCTTGGTGACCTTAGTGCTGGCTTATGGCGGATGCTCACTGATGATGAACTTGAAAAGCTCACTGCACAGATTCAGCTGTAAACCGTACTCCCAATGCTAGAATAAATTGAAAGTATTGATTCTAAGAGACATTGAGAGCTATGACACAAAAGCTTGCATACCAAAACGACCAGCCGGCCTTTCAACACCTTGCTGTCGTAGGGCTAGGACTCATTGGCGCCTCGCTAGCTTCAGCAATTAAGCAGTCTTGGCCACAGGTTGAAATTTTCGGTGTCGATTTAAATAAGCGCTCCTGTGTAGTTGCTCAAGAACAATCTTGGGTAGATGAGACGTCAGCTCCCGATGATTCTCGTTTCGACGAATTCTTAAAAACTACCTGTGATGCCTGCATCCTTGCGATTCCTGCCCACGGTGCAAGCTATTACTTTGAGAAATTGACCGACCTCGATTTTAGAGGCCTCGTTACCGATACTGCTTCAACAAAGCAGGTAATCTGTGCGGCGGCTCAAGAGCTTTTCCGTTATCCAGAAAACTATATTCCTGGGCATCCCATGGCGGGATCTGAAAAGAACGGTATCGACGGTGCACGCAGTGATTTATTCCAGGGTGCTCACTGGATTTTATGTCCCGACGAGCAAACCAATCCTGAATACTTCCAGAAGCTACATGAGTTCATTACCGGCATCGGAGCTCGCATGGTGTCTTTACCACGCGAAAAGCATGACAGTGCCGTTGCCATTGTGAGCCACGTTCCTCATATTGTTGCGTCTTCGCTCGTAAAGCTGATGTTTAACCATGCCGATGACCAAGAGTCACTCTATCGACTAGCTGCAGGCGGTTTTAAGGACACAACGCGCATTGCGGCAGGTTCACCGCAACTTTGGACAGGGATTGCATTTGATAACTCCGCAGCGCTTCACGACGGACTTCTTGAAATGCAAGATATTATTGGTTCCTTCGTGAAGTCTTTGGAAACCGATGACCGCGAAAATATGAAGGAGCTTCTTGAGGAAGCGGCGTCGCTGCGCAGATCACTCCCTGCTGCTTGGGTTCCGTCAACTGACCGTCTTCTTGAAGTTCGGATTCCCATGGAGAACCGCAAGGGCGTTGTTGCAGAAGTGACAACCATTGCAAGTTCAGTTGGTTGTAATATTCAATCTATCGAAATTGATCACATCACTGCAGAAAGCGCAGTGTTGAGCCTGATTCTTACCGATGAAGGCGATATTGGAAAATTATCTGCTCGGCTTATTGACAGTGGCTTTTCGGTCTCGTTTAGCCCGCTCGCGTCAAGGGAGATGGAATCATGACTACCCAATCAGACACTAGACGCATAGACCCAATCAATGCACCACTTGTTGGAACAATTCGTGTGCCGGGTGACAAAAGCATTTCTCACCGCGCCATCATCTTATCGGCGATGGCGGAGGGAACTTCTCAAGTATCCGGGATACTGAATTCAGAGGACGTACGTTCTTCCATTGCCGCGGTAATGGATTTAGGCGCGAAAGTCTCTCTGGAACTGCAGCAAGATGGAAGCTTGGCAGGAGGCATTACAGGTTGGGGAGCGCGCGGCCCAAAACAACCAGACAAGCCAATCGACTGTGGTAACTCAGGTACTACGGCAAGGCTGTTAATGGGTGTATTAGCCCCGTGGGATATTCGTGTTGAAATTCGTGGTGACGAATCTTTGTCACATAGGCCGATGCGTCGTATCACCGCTCCTTTGATGATGATGGGTGCACACTTTGAGCCAGCAGGAGCTGAGCATCTCCCCATTACGGAAGAGGGCACACGTCATCTTCGTGCCATAACGTATAACGCTCCTATGGCTTCAGCACAGTTAAAGACGGCAGTCCTTTTGGCTGGTGTCTATGCCGACGGAAAGACGGTTCTCAACGAGCCTTCTCCCTCGCGCAACCACACCGAGCTTATGCTCCCAGAGTTTGGAATTCCGACGACGGCTGCCGAGCGGACCGCAAGTGTTCGCGGTCCAGCGGTACTCAAAGCATGTCGACTTTCGGTTCCAGGTGACCCATCGTCTGCGGCTTTTCTTGCCTGTGCTGCGGTGCTTATTCCGGGAAGTGCCATTCAAATTGAAAACGTCAGCTTAAACACCGCGCGCGTAGGGTTTACGCGCACGCTTGAGCGCATGGGTGCACAGGTAAATCTGCGCTATAAAGGAGAGCTAGGCAAGGAACCCTACGGCGTTATAGGTGCTGCTTACAGCGATAAAGGTCTTGTTGGCTGCGAGATTCCTCCGCAAAAGATTGCAAGCCTCGTTGATGAAGTACCAATTTTGTCCCTCGTTGCAGCTCACGCGCGTGGAATTACCGTCTTTCGGGAGGTTGGAGAACTCCGAGCCAAAGAAACTGACCGCATAAAAGCAGTTATCGAAGGACTCCAATTGATTGGTGTGGATGCCTGGGTTGATGGAAATGACCTCTTTATTGAAGGCCAACCTGACCTTGAAATTCCTGAAGGCATTGTCTTTGATTCAAAGGGCGATCATCGCCTTGCTATGACATGGGCCTTAGCAGGCTTGGTAAGTAATCATTCTGTAGAAGTAAAGGGATTCGATTCAGTTGCGGTAAGCTATCCTGGATTTCTCGACGATATTGAAAGGTTGGCGCGATGATAGTTGCAATCGATGGTCCAAGTGGGGCTGGTAAATCGACTGTTGCAAAAGCAGTCGCCCGCAAACTTGGTTTTTCCTGCTTGGATACCGGAGCGATGTATCGAGCAATTGCCTGGCAAGCCGTACAAGATGGTGTTGCTTTTGATGATGATGAAAATCTCGGCAAGATAGCACGTACTCACGTCATTAACTTTGTTCACGATGGAGACGACCCAATGCCGAAGGGTATTCTCATTGATGACAAAGATATTTCGAAAGATATTCGTACGGCCGAGATTGATTTCGCTGTAAGCCCGGTGTCTGCAGCTCCTTCGGTTCGAGAAGCTTTAGTTGACCAGCAGCGCCGTATTGGTATGAGCGGCGATTACGTGGTGGAAGGCCGCGATATTGGTACGGTTGTATTTCCGCATGCCGAGGTAAAAGTCTTTCTTACGGCTTCTCCTGAAGAGCGTGCCCATCGACGGGTTCGTCAAAATGTAGACCGGGGCGTCGGTTCGATTGACTACCAAGAAGTATTGCAGGCTATTAAGCAGCGCGATGAGCAAGACTCGTCAAGAACAAACTCTCCACTGTGCGCTGCAGACGATGCGATTCGCATGGATACGACCGATTCTTATATCGAAGATGTAATCGATAATATTGTAGACCTCGCACAGTCAAGGATGGCATAAATGTCGCTTTTCTTGTCGTGTGAGGAAATGTGGGACAGGTCTTTAGGAGGAACGGGCAAGCGAAAAGAGATTCCTCATTGGTTTGCAAACCTCGCCTATGCGGTAGTAGGACTATTTTGTAAGGTCTGTTTTCGCTATAAAGTGACCGGTCGAGAAAACCTGAGATCTTTTAAAGATAAGTGCGGTGTCTTCGTTGTTTCGAACCACACATCGTTTTTTGATGTTGTCTTTATCTATCTGACCATTCGTCCGTCTCAGTTTATTCGACTGATGGGCCGTGACACACTCTTTGATAATGCGGGTGGTCTCTTGGGTCAGATTCTCACACGTGTTGGTGGCTTTCCAGTAAAGCGCGATGAAGCTGATAGGGAAGCACTCAGGCGAGCGGTTTGGATGCTCAAGGAAAACGAAGTGGTGGGCACCTTTCCAGAGGGCACCCGAAGGAATAAAGGTGCAATGGAACCTCGTCTTCATGCGGGAGCAGCTTTTATTGCACGCATGGCTGAAGTCCCCATTTTACCTATGACGGTGCGCAATGCTGAATACATCAAAGAGAAGGGGCATTTCATGCGCTTTCCTCGGGTGACGGTGGAATTTGGCAAGCCTATCTCTTTGGCCGATTTTGACTTTCTTGACCGTAAAGACCAGATGGATGCAGCGACTTGGTATGCGATGCGCGAATGCTTTGCGCTCTCAGAGGAAGTGCCTCGTGAAGAAGTGAATATGCCCGAGCTTTTTCCTCATGACCGTGATTTTACGGAAGTTTTTGCCGCTCATCCTATTCCGGAGCATACGACCGAAGAGCTTGTTGCAAAACACCTCAAAGACTTAAAAGATGCTGAGGAAATAAAGGAAAAGAGAAAGCGCGCAAAGAAAAGCAAAGATTAAATACTGCGCGTTTGGATGTTAGGTAGTCAGGAGCATTCATGCAGGTAATAAGGGCAGATTACGCCGGCGCCTGTTATGGGGTGCAGCGTGCTTTAGATATGGCGTATGCCTCTATTAAGGGTGGTAAACGAGCTTATACCTTGGGTCCTTTAATTCACAATCCGCAAGCAGTGGCCCAATTAGAGCAGGCGGGTATCGAAGCCGCAGATACTCTCGAAGAAATTCCAGCTACAGATACCGTTATCATACGATCTCACGGCGTGACTCCTCAGGTTATGCGTGAAGTTAAAGAACGGAAGGCACCTCTCCTAAACGCCACCTGTCCTTTTGTTCTCAGAGCTCAAAATGCCGCTTCAGATTTGGGAAAGCGCGGTCTGTTCGTCATTGTGGTAGGGGAGGAAGGACATCCTGAAGTTGAGGGCTTAGTTGCGCACGCACGTGAGCAAGATGCTCAGGTTGTTGTGGCGATGAGTGCAGAAGACCTCCCTTTGGAGATTAACGGCCCCGTGGGGGTAGTAGTCCAGACAACACAGCGCATCGAGAATCTGAAGAGCATCATTGCAGAACTTAAGCGGCGCGGGATAGAGCCGGTGGTTGAGAACACTATCTGCACGGCAACTCGACAGCGCCAAGATGCGGCAGCGGACCTTGCTTCATCTGTTGATGCCATGGTGGTTATTGGCGGCCGGAATTCAGCGAATACGACGCGCCTTGCAGAAATTTGTAAGAAACTTTGCCCGCAGACTTTTCATGTGGAGACGGTAGAAGAAATAAATCCAGCCTGGTTCAAAGGTTGCGAGCGGGTCGGTGTTACGGCAGGGGCATCAACTCCTGATGCTCAGATTAGTGCCGTGGAGGAATACCTGGAGTCACTCTAATGGCCACCTTTGAAAATCCAACAAGCGGCCATCCGTCATACTCTCCCCGGGATGTTGAAATCGATGCTCGAGGCGGAGAAGACTTTCCTGTGTCAGGTGCAGATGAAGAAGTAAAGCGTGGTGCTTTTCTTGAAGAGCCGGGACGGAGCAGTCGCGGTTTTCGCAAGGATGAGCTAGGCGGTCGCATAAAGTATGTAAGACCACAAAGCCCCGCTGATGATGCAGGTTTTACCCCGGGATGTTTTATTACTGCAGCCGATGGTCACCGCCTTCACGATATCATCGACTGGCGTTGGTATGCCTCCGATTCTGAGGTTACGCTTGAATACGTCGATACGGACGGAGACGCTGGTTCAGTTTGCCTTGAACGCGAAGAGGGGGAAGACTGGGGCATAAGCTTTGAGAACCTGGTATTCAACCACGTTAAGCAGTGTTGCAATGCCTGCACCTTTTGCTTTATGCATATGCTGCCACGCGGTATGCGTCCATCACTCTACCTACGCGACGATGACTTCCGTCTGAGTTTTCTGGTAGGTACCTTCGTAACACTCACCAACTTATCCGCTGAAGACGAGCGACGCATCATCGAGGAGCAGATTTCGCCCCTGCGGTTTTCTCTGCATGTCATTAATCCGGATATTCGAAGGGAAATTATTGGGAAGCATGCCCAAAGAGGGATAGGAGCTCTCGAGCGACTGCTTGAGGCAGGTATAGAGGTACATGCTCAGATTGTTCTCATGCCGGGCAAAAATGATGGTGATGCATTAAGAGAAACATTAACCTGGGCTTATAGTCATCCAGGAATTTTAAGTGTCGGTATTGTTCCTTTGGGCTATACGAAGTTTCAGACAAGGTTTAATGAAAGTTATAACGAAAAATTTGCCGCGCTTGCGGTGCTAAAAGAGATTGAAGAATTTCAAAAGCGAGCGTTAGAGGAGCGGGGCAATCCATGGGTTTTCGCGGCCGATGAGTTTTATTCAAATGCATATACCGATTCACTTCTCGACCATCTTCCCCCGCGAGACTTCTACGGAGATTTCTCGCTTTTCGAAGACGGAATCGGCATTATTCGCTCAGCGGTTGATGAGTGGCAAGAAGCAGACCAAGAAGGTTTAGTGCAAGTCTGCGCGGATGCTCTTACAAGGGCAAATACCAAGGTCCGCGCAATATCTGGCTATGCTCAGAGAAACTTCTATAACAAGTTGATTATGCGTGGTTCTCTTGCGGGTATGTTCGAGCCACTGTATGTAAAAAATGATTTCTTTGGGGGAAATGTTGATGTTACCGGCCTTTTAGTGGGTGCAGATATTGCTGCGGCCATACGAGAAGATGTTGGAAAATCCGATAAGCA
>JBMNSK010000010.1:0-39299 GCA_050945155.1 Eggerthellaceae bacterium
CGGCAGCGCTCATAATCCCTCCAGCATAACCGGGTCCTTCACCGCAGGGGAAAATTCCGGTCTCCAAACCGTCAGGTAATGCTTGATCCATAACTGCCTGGAAGTTCTCATTTCTTACGATACGAACGGGAGAAGAGCTTCTCGTTTCAACACCGGTAAGTACTGCATCATCAGCAGCAAAACCGTGCAACTTCTTATCAAGCAACGGGAGGGCTTTTCGTATCGAAGAGCTTACGAACGGGGGCAGGCATGACTCAAGATTGGTATACACCACGCCACGAGCATAGGTTGGGATGACTTGACCTGCCTCTGTAGACGAATGTTCATCTAAGAAGTCCCCCACAAGCTGGGCGGGAGCCTGGTAGGGCTTGCCTCCCTCATCTATCGCAAGCTTAAAGGCCGCTTCTTCCATACGCCGCTGCAGATTCATACCAGCAAGGGGATTATTGCTCTCGAAGTCTTGCGGACCTACGCCAACAAGAAGAGCTGAATTCGCGTTTATGCCGTCACGGTTAAAATTACTCATACCGTTTACAACAACGGCATCTTCCTCACTCGTTGCGCAGACCACCTCTCCCCCTGGGCACATGCAGAAGGTATAGACGCTGCGCCCATTATCCAGATGAACAACGAGTTTGTAGTCTGCGGCACCTAAAGCGGGATGTTTATAGGCCTTTCCATACTGTGCATAATTAATTGCTTCTTGCAAATGCTCAATGCGAACACCCACAGCAAAAGGTTTTTGCTCAAGCTTTAAACCCGCATCAAGCATCAGTTGAAACGTGGATCGAGCAGAATGACCGCAAGCGAGAATGAGCGTGTCGGTCGCTTCATGAGTATATTTTTCTGTTTGTGTATTCTTGACCAGCACACCGGATAGTCGACCATCTGAAAAGTCAAGATCCACAAGCTGGGTATAAAAACGTACCTCCCCACCCGCTTCAATTATCGCTTCGCGCAAATGACGCACGACGTGAGCAAGCTTATCCGTACCCATATGAGGCTTCGCATCAATAAGAATCTCTTGAGGAGCGCCAGCCTCATAGAACCACTGGAGAACATGGCGTGTCCAAGGGCTTTTCGTATTCGTCGTCAGCTTGCCATCTGAAAACGTGCCTGCTCCACCTTCTCCAAACTGAATATTGGTGTGAACATCGAGTGGTCCACCGTTATTGAAAGAATTGACGGCACGTAAGCGGTCATCGACCGGTCCTCCTTGCTCAACAAGAAGCGGTCTCAAACCCGCTTTCGCAAGGTACAGTGCCGCGAAAAGACCTGCGGGTCCCGCTCCTACCACTACCGGTCGCAATTTGCGTGGCCCAATATAAGGAGGTATTAAAGGTTTATAGGCCTGGTAAGGGCTTACATGAACTCCATGAGGCAGTTTTTCTGTATCAAGAACTTGTTTTTCTACCTGTTTGTCCGTAAGTTCAACTGCGCAGCTAACGGCAAAGTGCACGTGTGATTTCTTCCGTGCATCCACAGATTTTCTTGTAAGCGTGATAGTTCTCATGGTCTCAAGAGGGATATGAAGAGCCTTCGCCACTTCTTTGCGCATAAGCGCTTCATTACCGGGCAGAAGAGCATCGAGCGACAGAGCTATGTTGCTTACCGTAATCATGAACGATGTTTCAGTGATTCAAAGGCACCTTGTGCAGCCATCATGCCACTTGCCCACGCCCAGTGCAGGTTATAGCCTCCACAGGGACCATCAATATCAAGAGCTTCTCCCGCAAAGAAAAGCCCCTTATCCTGGCGGGATTCAAGCGTATTCCCATCGCAGACCGCAAGGTTAATACCTCCGCGGGTAACCTGAGAAAGAGCTTTGTCACCGATACCACTTACGTGAAAGGTCCAAGAAACCAGACCAGCAGCAAGCTTTTCGATATTTTTCTCGCTGCAGTCTTCATGCGCGTTAATTCCGAGCGAGCGCAGGAAGACCTCTGATACGCGCGGAAGTAATAACCCGCGCAGAAGGTCAAAAACGGTAGGTTCACTGCCAAAATTCTGAGCGAATGCTCGCCTTCGCTCACCGAGCAAGTCACGTACCTGCGCCTGGGTATAACCGGGCAGAAGATTAAGGACAATGCGGTCGTTAACTTGGACCTCGCGCGACAAATTAAAGATTGCTATTCCTGAAAGACCATAGGCCCGAAACATCACTTCGCCCTCTTCAGTGAGGTGGGGTGTCTTTCCCTGAGCGGGAATAAGGCTCACCTCTGCTTTGAGGCGGATATTGTTGAGTTCTTTGACATAGGACTCTTTACAGGCAAGCGACACGAGGACAGGACGTGCTTCGATACGAGGGTATGAGGAGGGTAAGAAGGAAAGACTTTGCTTTCCACCACAGGCCACAATGACCGCTCCTGCCCGATAAAAGACCCCATCTTCTGACTTGAGAGTAAAGGGCTTGGATGAATCTGTAGGTGGAATAAGGGCAGCAATTTTTGTGTTGCAGACCTCAACTACTCCCAAGCGCTTCCCCGCTTCACGCAAGAGGTCTAATACCACACTTGCCTTATTTGCCAAAGGGTAGAGTCTACCCTCGCGCTCTTCCCGCCAAACCAACCCGAGATTTTCGAAGAAGGCAATTGGTGCGCGGAAATCCTTAGTTTGAAAACGTTCATCCAGTACGTCATAGAGATGTTTTACGAACGCTGCGTTCTTATATTTCTTAACATCAATATGGGCATTTGAAAAATTACAGCGACCATTTCCAGTTGCCAAAATGCTGCGCCCAACACGGTCGTCAGATTCAAAAACGAGAATCTGCACCTCAGATTTTTCCTGCCGCGCCCGCATACCAGCGGATACTGCGGCAACAAGACCGGCGGCACCCCCACCGATGACCGCAATAGTTGCCCGAGCAGAAGCTCGGGTATCGAGGGTTTCCTGAGATTTTTCCTGTGAGTGCTTATGAGTCATGCGGCCATTATAAAACACGCCCCACCAAAGCGGCGGGGCGTGTCGAATACGAATTTTTCTTAACCGCTACTTCGTAGCGTAAGTCGGAATTTCCGTCTCATCCTTTTCGAGGATATTGTCATCCCAAACATAGTGTTTGGTTTCTCGCGCAATCAATCCTGAGAGCAGGAGCACGACAATGATGTTTGGAATAACCATGAATGCGTTCATAACGTCGGAAATGGTCCAAACAACCGAACCAACACCGATAGCGCCCAGGAACGCAACGATAACGTAGAGAACCTGATAAGGACGAACGCCGCGCTTACCAAAAAGGTAAGCGATAGCACGGTTGCCGTAGTAGGACCAACCAAGGATGGTTGAGTATGCGAACAAAACCATGCCGATAACCAGAATCGGGGTTCCGATATAGGGAATCGAACCGAAGGCTGCACTGGTCAAGTCAGCACCTTCCTGGATGGTTCCATTCTGAAGAATTTCAGGATGAGCAAGCATCGTGGAAACCAAGGTAATACCCGTGATAGCGCAGATAACTACGGTATCCCAGAACGTACCGGTCATAGATACGAGAGCCTGACGAGCAGGGTTACGCGTTGAAGCTGCAGAAGCAACGATAGGTGCAGAACCCATACCAGACTCATTGGAGAACAGACCACGTGCGCAACCAAACTGCAGGGCTAAGGCGATACCAGAACCCACTGCGCCGCCAAATGCGGCTTCCTGAGAAAATGCGCAGGTGCAAATGAGACCAATAGCCGGTCCAACATATTCCCAATTGATGCCGATGATTACCAAGCAACCAACTGCATATGCGACTGCCATGAAAGGAACGAGCTTTTCGCATACACGTGCGATGGACTTAACACCACCGAAAATAACGAGCGAAACGAAAATGACGATAAGTGCACCGATAATCCACGTTGGAATACCAGGAAGGTTTGACGAAATAATGCTCGTCATAGCGCTTGCCTGAACAGCAGAGCCGATACCGAATGAAGCAATGCCTGCAAAGAGTGCAAAAGCACCGCCACCGAGTAAGGCCCACCAGGGTGCCTTGCCGTTCTTTTCGAATGCACGACGCCATGCAAACATTGCACCGCCGAGCATGTTGCCCTCATGGTCCTTGACACGATATTTCACTGAAATATAGGTCTCAGCGTACTTGGTAGCAATACCGAAAACACCGGTGAACCACATCCAAAGTACCGCGCCAGGGCCACCAGCAAGAATTGCTGTTGCAACACCAACGATGTTACCGGTACCAATGGTTGCTGAAAGCGCGGTGGCCAACGCACCAAATTGACTGATGTCACCCGGAGCATCAGGATCTTTCGTCACTGATAATTTAATTGCCGTGGGCAGTTTGCGCTGAATGACGCCAGTCCGAAACGTCAGAAATATATGGGAACCCAGAAGAACAATAATCATCGGGACGCCCCATACAAATGCGTCGACGCTATTAACGAACTCGAAGAACGCTTCCATGCACAACCTCCTCTACCTAAATCGAAAACACAAACTTCCGGACTTCATTCTATGAAAGATAATGTTACTTATTTGTTAACAATGAATAATTTGCGGGTGAACGGACGATTAAAGAATGACCGAGGACGGATAAAGCCCTCTCTAAAACTTCTTATACGGCGTGGATTGAGCTCGCCCGAATGCCAATTTGTCCTGCCCATACCGTCACTACAAGCAAAAAACTTTGCAAAGCTTTTTGCGCTATCTGTACTTACTCACCCTGGCTATCTTGGATTTTATCGAGCAAGTGCGTGAGACGGTTTTGTAAGTCTTGAGACTCCTCGACACTAAGACCGATGTCTCGCGCCACAAGTTCTGGAATTTTGTCGGCTTCTTTTTTCAGATTTTTGCCGGCTTCGGTAATAGAAACCATAACGCGGCGTTCATCGACAGGGCTTCGCCTGCGACTGACGAAGCCCTTAGATTCCATTTTCTTGAGCAAGGGAGTCAGTGTGCCCGAATCAAGGTAGAGCATCTTACCCACCTGACTGACGCCTAAAGTTTCGTGCTCCCAAAGCACTTCCATAACTAAGTACTGCGTGTAGGTGAGGCCTATCTCGGTCAAGCGCGACGAATAACGGCGAATCAACTCCCTTGAGCAAGCGTAGAGGGGGAAGCACAGGTATTTCGTCAAAATTAGTATCTCGTTTCTAGCTGCGTTTTTCTGGCTTCTGCGCTTCCCACGTTTTGACGCTAGCGCACTTCGTTTCTTCTACGTATTTGCACGTATATCGTGCTTAGCGCCACATTATCCCACAGATTTATATTGTATGCAAGTTATTTGTGTCTAATTAAATTGCATACAATCTTTCAAGTTTTCCCTCCTCTGCTTTACTGAATACCATCAATCTTGGGAATGTACTCAAAGCCCCGCTCCAAGTCCTCATCGGTCGGAATATAGTCCGTCATTGTTCCGTCCAGATAAGACTGGTATGCCACCATGTCGAAGTAGCCCGTACCAGTAAGGCCAAAGAGAATAACTTTCTCTTCGTCATTTTCCTTGCACTTCAGTGCTTCATCGATGGCGACTCGAATAGCGTGAGCACTTTCTGGTGCAGGAAGTGTACCTTCAACACGTGCAAACTGAACCGCTGCTTGAAAGACTGAGGTCTGCTCAACCGCACGTGCTTCATCCAGATAACCGTCATGGTAAAGCTGCGACAGAATAGGGCTCATGCCATGGAAACGCAGGCCACCAGCATGGTTCGGACTGGGCATAAATCCATGACCGAGGGTGTACATTTTCGCTAGTGGCGTAATCTGACCTGCATCGCAGAAGTCGTAGGCGAAACGACCGCGTGTCAGACTCGGACAGCTTGCCGGTTCAACAGCGATGAAATGAGGCGCCTTCCTACCAGCGAGCCTATCCTCCATAAAGCTGCTCATCAGTCCACCCAAGTTTGATCCGCCACCAGCACAACCGATTACGATATCGGGATAGGCGTCGATATGTTCAAACGCCCTCTTTGCTTCCTGGCCGATAATGGACTGGTGTAAAAGAACCTGGTTTAAAACGCTGCCTAAGGTATAGCGATATCCATCTGATTTGACAGCAACTTCAACTGCTTCAGAAATGGCGGTACCAAGCGAACCAGAATGGTCTTCAAACTCCGCAAGGATTTTGCGTCCTACTTCGGTCGTATCCGATGGTGAAGGAATGATGCTTGCACCATAGGTTTGCATAACAGCCTTGCGGAACGGTTTCTGCTCATAGGAGCAGCGAACCATAAAGACCTTGCAGTCAAGACCAAAGTAACCAGTGGCCATGGCAAGAGCGGTTCCCCATTGACCGGCTCCCGTCTCAGTGGTCACACCCTTAAGACCCTGCTCCTTGGCATAATATGCCTGCGCAATTGAAGAATTTAGTTTATGGCTTCCGCTTGTATTATTGCCCTCGAACTTGTAGTAAATCTTCGCTGGTGTATCAAGCGCCTTTTCCAAAAATTTTGCGCGAACAAGCGGTGACGGCCGATACATTGCATAAAAATCGCGAATCTCTTCTGGAATCTCAATATAGCGGTCGGTCGTATTGAGCTCTTGCTTGGCAAGTTCAGTACAAAAGACGGGCTCGAGGTCTTCCAGTGTTGCCGGTTTCATAGTTGCCGGATTCAAAATAGGACGGTGGTCCGTCTTCATATCCGCACGCACGTTGTAATAGTGCGTGGGCATTTCATCTTCCTCGAGATAAATCTTGTAGGGATCTTTTTCAGCCATTTTGTTCTCCTTTTCCATAGCTTGTCTAAATCCGGGACCTTCTGATGGAAAGGCCGCCGCGGTCTTTAGTAGGAGAACCTTAGGCAATAAAAAAGCCCTTGCCTCCTACTTCTTTTGCAGGGACAAGAGCAAACACTCCTGCGGTGCCACCGCTGCTTGGTGTATTCCTACACCCACTCATGAAGTACCATCATACTTCTGCCCGATAACGCAGGCTTGCGTCCAAAGCTACTCAAAACTTTTCACCTTGGCCCTCAGGGGCCCATTGTGCACAATCGCTTTCCGTCGGATTCCCACCATCACCGACTCTCTGGGGGTGCGCTTTGTGCTTTACTTCCCCATCAACGGTTTACGGTGCAGATGCTAACACTGATTTTTCTTCTTTTGCAAGAGAATTTTTGAAACACACAAAAAAGTGGCCCCCTTCGCTAGAAAAAGGGGGCCGAATTACAGGAACGAGAGTTTACTACTTCAACATCGATTCAACGAACCAGATAGTTTTATTGAGGCTTTCGATATGGTCTTCCATCAGATTGGAAACCGCAAAATCATCTCCGGCAAGCTCATGGATAGACAGTGCCTCTGCGCGAAGGGCCTTCAAATCGGCAAGCAGGATTTCAAGTGCAGGTAACACCTCAATTTCCTTGCTTTCAAGTTCTTTAATATCTGATAGTTCAAGCATTTCTTTTAGGCTCGCAACGGGGCTTTCGCCCTTCATCTTGATGAGCTCGGCAACTGCATCGAGGTTTTCAGAAACTTCCTCGTAAATGGACTCGAGAAACTCATGCGTTGCTTTGAATTGCACGCCAACTACATTCCAATGAAGGTTATGGACTTTAATAAAACTCAGTCCGAGGTCTGCTACGTATTTGTTCAATGCTTGGGTAAGTTCAGGTTTCATGGCACTCACCTTTCTATTTACACTTTGTTCTTATTAGTACTATGTCATTATAACATAAAGAAAAAGGAATTCCTAGTACTTTGTCTTAATAAGGAGAACTTGTGGAGGCCAACTTCCCCTCTCGTTTGCAACAAAGAGGCGAGCGATGCACAAGCCTTACGTTATACTGACTCTTTGCTATAAAAGCTAAGTGATGTATTGGATAGATGACGCCCTGCGGCAGATTGAGACCTATTATGCCTATAACTGATTTTCTTATTCAAAACGCTCAGACCCACCCTGATGAAGTAGCCCTCGTTGAGGTAAATCCCGAAGAAGAAAGCTCAAAAGGTGTCACCTGGCGCGACTACGATTTGGTTGAATCAAATCCTTCACGCAGCTATCGCCGTGACTTGACATGGCAAGTTTTCAATAACCGTGCAAACCGATTTGCCCACCTGCTCATTGATGCAGGAGTAAAGCCGGGTGATAAGGTAGCGATTCTGCTCATGAACTGCCTTGAGTGGCTCCCTATTTACTTCGGCGTTTTAAAAACAGGCGCCATCGTAGTTCCCTTAAACTATCGCTATAGCTCAGATGAAATTAAGTACTGCGTTGAGCTTGCTGATGTAAGCGTCATCATCTTTGGTTTCGAATTCATCGGGCGTATGGAAGCGCTTGTTGGCAAACTTCCGCACGTACACAGCGCCTACTATGTCGGCGACGATAACTCCTGCCCTACGTTCGCAGATAGCTACAGCGTGCGAGTAAAACATTTTTCCGTTGAAGAACCCGATGTTGAGATAACCGACGATGACCTCGGAGCCATTTATTTCTCAAGTGGAACCACTGGTTTTCCGAAGGCAATTCTGCATAAGCATCGGAGTCTCATGCGCGCCGCAATCACCGAGCAAAAACACCATGGGCAGACGCACGATGACGTCTTCCTGCTCATTCCGCCGCTCTACCATACCGGTGCGAAGATGCATTGGTTCGGTAGCCTCATTAGTTGCTCCCGAGGAATTATTCTGCGCGGAGTAAAGCCAGAATGGATTTTGGAAACCATTTCTCGCGAGCACTGCACCATTGTTTGGCTCTTGGTTCCCTGGGCACAAGATATTCTCGATGCCATTGAAAGCGGAGCGGTAGACCTTGAGGACTGTGAGCTTGACCAGTGGCGTCTCATGCATATCGGCGCACAACCAGTCCCTCCCAGCCTCATTAAGCGGTGGAAGAAGTACTTCCCGCACCACCAATACGATACCAACTATGGACTCTCCGAGGGTATTGGCCCTGGCAGTGTTCACTTAGGAGTTGAAAACATCGACCACGTAGGAGCAATTGGCGTGCCAGGGTATGGTTGGCAGGCTGAAGTTCGCAAAGGCGATGGGAAACGGGTAAAGCCCGGTTCGGGAGAGGTCGGCGAGCTCTGTCTTAAAGGTGACGGAGTTATGGAGTGCTACTACAAGGAGCCGGAAGCAACGGCCGAAACTATTCGAGATGGGTGGCTTTACACCGGGGATATGGCTGAAGTAGATAAAGACGGATTTATTTACCTGGTCGATCGAAAGAAAGATGTCATCATTACCGGAGGTGAAAACCTCTACCCCGTTCAAATTGAAGACTTCATTCGTGCGAATGATGCAGTGAAAGATGTTGCGGTTATAGGCATTCCTGATAAGCGTCTGGGCGAAATCGCCTGTGCGGTTATTGAAATCAAACCGGGTTATGACTATAGCGAAGAAGAGATGCGTAAGTTCTGCGAGGGTCTGCCCCGCTACAAAAGACCACGCAAGTACATTTTTGCTGAGGTACCGCGAAATCCCACGGGAAAGATTGAAAAACCGCTTCTTCGCGAACGCTATGCCGGTGTCGACCGTCTTGTCGAGCTCGAAAACAAAGAATAAAAGCACCGCTATAGAGTTTATCGTCGGGATATAAATCCGAATCAAAAGCCTTACGAAGCCTGCGCTTTCTCTGTCGCAGGTGTAAGAAAAATTTTACGGCTACGACGTTCAAGGTTTATCAGAACCATATTTAAAATGGTAAAATTTTCTCGGATATTGGAATGTCGAAAGGTAGTTCTATGCCAGAAGAAAACACCACTCCTACACCGGAGAACCAAAATACGGGTAATGAGGTTCCCGCTTCTCCAGCTCAACCGGCACAACCCGAGCAGCCTGCTCAGCCAGAGCAGCCAGCTCAACCGGGACAGCCTGCTCAGCCAGAGCAGCAAGCC
Organism: Eggerthellaceae bacterium; assembly: GCA_050945155.1. GTDB lineage: Bacteria > Actinomycetota > Coriobacteriia > Coriobacteriales > Eggerthellaceae > JBMNSK01. Next base: position 9,783 of record JBMNSK010000010.1, read on the forward strand.
CAACCGGCACAACCGGCACAACCGGCTCAGCCAGACCAATAAGCTCAACCGGCACAACCGCAGTATGCCCCTCAGGCACAACCGCAGTACAATCAGCAGGCACAGCCCGGCCAACCTCAGTATGCACCTCAGGCACAACCTGGCCAGCCCGGATATCAGCCTAATCCCAACCAAACCTATGTTCCGCCACAAGGACAACCTGGTGTACCCGGTCAACCATACCAGGGACAGGCAGTTCCTCCTGGAGCAGTACCAACCTATGGCACAGCTCCCGCATCCGACGATAAGAAATCAATCGGATTTGGCATCCTTGGCTTCTTCATTCCTCTGGTAGGTCTCATCCTTTTCCTCGTTTGGCACAAAGACAAACCACTTAAGGCTAAGTCTGCCGGAATAGGCGCCCTCATCGGTTTCGTTCTTTCACTGGTACTTTCATTCGGAATCGCAGCGTGCTCGAATGCAAGTTTTGACTCTGCCCTTAATAGCGGCAGCAGCACGACCTCTACCCAACCACCTGCAGAAGGAAGCACCCAAGCTAAACTTGCAGAAACTTATGGAACCTTCGATGAGCAGACCTTTTCTGGTGACGGCGACGATGTCATAGACATCCCAAATGACGGAAAACCCTGCTTAATGGAATTCAGCTATAACGGCGAAAGCAACTTCATTGTTTGGGCTGAAGACGAAGACGGAGAGCAGACCGACTTACTTGTCAACGAAATCGGTAACTACAAGGGTACGGTAACCAACGCTGGCGAGTATAGAGACTCTACTCAGATTTCAATCGACTGCGACGGATCATGGACCGTAACGTTTAGGCCTATGTCTGCAATGCCAACCGCAAAGTCTGGTGACAGCTTTACGGGTGATACCGTTGTTGCTATCGACGAATCCTCGGAAGTTAAAAAGATTACCTTCACATGCGATGATGATGGTTACTTCGGAGTTTTCGGATATCCAACGACCGGAAGTGTCAGCGATCGTAAGCTCCTCGCTAATGAATCCATCATGGATGGTGATGGTTTTGAGGGCACGGAATCCTGGGGTGAAGATCAAGGTTTCCTCGCTGTACAGGCACCTGGTAAATGGACAGTCTCCTGGTAAAGGCCAGAACAACAACTAGAACAAAATCGGGGGCGGACTGAAGTCCGCCCCCGATTTCTTTTGTAGTCAGAAACATGCAATAGTAAAGACTTACATTTTACGTAGACAAGGTCTGCTTACCATGATGGCAACAATCATGACAGGTGATAGCAAGCCCAGAGCAACCACTGAACATAGAATTCAAAGAATTGACTTTTGCTGTGTCCCACGCTGCTACGTCGAGATTTTCTAACGAAGAACAGTTCGCGAATAGATTGTTCGCATTTAATGAATAATTTCGATTGGTGGCTGCAAGATAACGCTTTTCCTGCTCGCAATGAAAAAACTGCCTTGGCAATGCCAAGGCAGTTTTTCTGTTTTATGCAATAACTTAGAACACTTTAGTTGCCTTGTGCTCGCGATTCTTGATACTCCGCAACTAACTTCTTTTGAACGTCCGCCGGTGCCTGTTCATACCCTTCAATCTCATAGGTATAGGAACCGCTTCCGCGTGTGAGCGAGCGAAGATCTTTGGTGTAAGTAACTATCTCAGAGTAAGGTACACGAATCTTAATGACCGTTTCTCCTTGATCATTTGAGTCGGTTCCCACAATACGACCACGGCGGGTTGATATATCGCCCATGATTGCACCAGCATAGTCTTCAGTAACCGTTACTTCCATGTTGGCCATAGGCTCTAAGATAACGGGGCTAGCTTTCTCGCATGCCGCTCTAAAGCCGATTCTTGCAGCCGTTTTAAAGGCCATTTCATTGGAATCAACAGGATGATATGAGCCATCAAATACGGCGCACTTAATATCTACCATTGGATAGCCGGCCAAGAATCCCTCTTCCATAGCCTCCTGAACTCCCTTATCAACGGCTGGAATAAAGCCGCGAGGAATACGGCCACCAACGACTTCGTCGATGAATTCATAGCCGCCACCAGGATTTGGCTCCAGGCGAAGCCAGCAGTCTCCAAACTGGCCCGCACCGCCGGTTTGCTTCTTGTGACGACCCTGAGCCTCCGCAGTCTTACGAATAGTCTCACGGAATGGGATGCGTACCGGAATAAGTTTCGCCTCTACGTTAATCTGCTCTTTCATGCGGTTAAGCAGAGTTTCAACCTGAGCTTCACCCATGGTGGTCAGAAGCGTCTGGTGTGTTTCTTCGTTGCGAGTAATCTCGATAGTCGGATCGTTTTCAGCTGCACGAGCGAGGAAGGTGCCAAGTTTATCTTCTTCCTTCTTGTCAGCTGCCTCAATTGCTACCGGATATTGCGGAGTAGGAAGCGGCAAAGGATCGATAGCAACTTCACCCGACTCAGAGAGAGTGTCTCCTGCGCGAGTTTCAGAGAGCTTTGGTACAACGATGATGTCGCCAGCACGCGCAGATTTTACGTCGGTGGATTCCTTGCCCATCATTACATAGAGGTGACCAATACGGTCCTTTTTCTGCGTGCGGGAATTGATAAGTTCCATGCCCGGCTCAAGAACACCAGAGATTACCTTGAGGTAGCTAAGGCGACCTACATACGGGTCAGATACCGTCTTGAAAATAAAGGCCGACGGCTCGCCTTCAGCATTCACATGTGTTTCCTCACCATTTGCAAGTTTGAATGGACCATGCATACTCGGTGACGGGAAGTAGGTAATGATGTCTTCCATAACATTGATGATGCCCTGCTTGATGAGCGTCGAGCCAACAAATACCGGGATAAACAATCTCTGTGTAATGGCATCATCGAGAAGTTTCTCTAGCTCTTCTTGAGTAAGCTTCTCCTCACCCTCCAGGTACTTCATCATCAACTCGTCATCAGCTTCAGCAACCAAATCGCAAAGCTTGTCACGAGCAGCCTCAGCTTCATCAAGATATGCCTCAGGAATGTCTTCGACGCGCTCTTTTTCGCCTTCCATCTCATAGTAATGAGCCTTCATGCGAATGACGTCGATGATGCCTTTGAAGTCTTTGTCCTGGCCAATAGGAATGGACACCGCACCAAGACGCGAACCAAAACGCGCGTGAAGCTGTGCCATCGCATTGTTGAAGTCTGCGTTCTCGCGGTCGATATGGTTAATGAATACCGAGCGAGAAAGACGCATATTTTCGGCAGCGTGCCATAATTTTGTGGTCATGACCTGGGGTCCTGCAACCGCATCGATAACAAACATAGCCATTTCGGCTGCCTGCATGGTGGCGTAGGTATCTCCAATAAAATCAGGGTGTCCACTCGTATCAAGGATATTAATCTTGAAATCCTTGTACGGAACAGGAGCAAGAGAGGTGCTGATTGTGAACTTGCGCCGAATTTCTTCCTCATCATAATCTAGGTAAGACTTTCCGTCGTGTGTCGTTCCCATACGAGGTGTACGACCCGAGACGTGCAGCATCGCCTCAGCAAGCGATGTCTTGCCGGCGCCATCTTGGCCCACAAGAACAATGTTTCTGACGTTTTCGGTAGCAGGAGCTGCCATAATGACCACCACTTTCGGTTCTGGCGCACCCAGCTTCTTTGTATGCAGGAAAAATGGGCGCACGCATTTCAGTGCATAGGCCACAAGGCATAGGCTTCGAGGCCTATGAAAAAACTATGAACAAGTATAACAAGAGCAGCAGGAAAATATCGGGAAGGAAAGGTTTTTATACGTCCCGACACCTCAGTCCTTGTTGGTCACCTGGCAGAAACGAAAGATTTATTGAGGCAAATTTAGGCAAGCGATCCCATAGGGTCCCAAGGTTCGAGCACGATGGGATCTTGATCAAGCAGGCTTTGTTGCTCAGGGCTCAGGTACTTCTTATCAACCACAACCTGGTAGACATATTCGTTAAACCAGGCATCGGTTAAGCTATCAAAACCGTCTTTACCATGGTCTTTGCCCCAACTGTTTTCAACCTTCCATAACGTCGGGTAACCATCGATGTCTACGTTGACGCCCTCAAATACCATTGCGTGCGTCATTGCTGACTCACCGTAGTCCAGACGGTGTGCCTTATCAAAACCACCAGCAACAGGAAAACCAAAGAGTTCGTCAATCTCAAGGGCATAGATATCCATGATGCCTTCGTCACGCAGATAGGACTGGTCAACATCGCAGCCGAACCAAACCGGCAAGCCATCGCGAAGTTGCTTTACCGCTGCCATCTTCAACTCTGTTGGTGTGAGATTCAGATACCGCACACCACCAGCTTCAACGACATTTCCCAAACGGTCCACCGTATACATGCGGTTAAATGGCTTGTCTTCCGTTGGGGCAGAAATGAGTGAAACATAGTTGTCAATGTCGAGGTCGACTACCTTGTCGTAGAACTCCTGCGGTGTGAATGTGCCGTTCAGAACAATCTTGTCATCTTTGTCACGCAAACGGATATCAAAGTCGAGAGGAGGTGCACCTAGACAAATGGAAAGCATCTGCTGTACCCGTGCAATCATCTCGGCTTTTAGGGTATACAGGTGAGCGCGCGGGTTTCCTTCATGGTAAGCCTCACGCAGTTCAGACGCACATTTACGCAGATAGCGCGTGAGGTACATGTCCATATCGCTCGTATTGGACGAGCAGGCTGTTTCAGGCATAGCTTCCTTTGGAACAAGGCCATACTTTTTAATGAGCGCATAGAACATGTCCCACTGACCACCGTCGCCAACTGGGTCTTGAAGCAGGTACTGGACAAGACGACCGGAAAGCGGCTCATCGACGGTATCGATGATTTGTTCTAAGAACCAATTAGCTTTTTCAAGCTTGTCCCAGTACAGCGGATACGCCTGCGAAAATTCGAAGTTCTTTAGCTTGAGGTTTTCGATGGTGCGCTGACGAAAGGTATTGAGCGCAGCAAACATCCAGCATCGGCCAGAACGTTTCTGGTTCGTGCGTTCGCCCTGCTTAATTTCAATATCGAAAACGCTCGTGTTAAGCGCAATCATCTCAGGCACTTTGGCGACAGCTCTGATGCCCTGTGCCGTGGCAGCATTTCTCGCAACCATATTGGCGCGGTCGTTCGTAAACGCTGCGTTGCGCTCATAGACTTCTTTTATATCAATGGATTGAAACTTATCCATCTTTCCTCCTTGGCAGTTCAATGTGGACATGTAGCATAGCACAGCCTTATAGTGAGCTTATGATGCGCTGAGTGCGTGCGCTCACTTCACCTTTTACCTTTTCAAGATCAATATCTGGCCAGTCTCCGTCGCGATACGTTACATGTCCATCGCAGAGAGTAAGCACGACATCACTTCCATGACCAGCAAAAACAACATTACAAATTGGGTCTGTAGCTGGGCAGAACGAAGGTCCTGTTGTATCAAGCACACAAAGATCGGCCTTTGCTCCTACTTGGATGAGTCCGCAGTCTTCCCTTCCCTGCGAAAGGGCACCCATGCGGCTGGTAGCTTGTAATACCTGCGTCGGAGATATAACCGACGGGTCGTGGGTGAAACCCTTATAAATACTTGCAAGCAAATACATGTCTTGGAACATATCGTGGTTATTGTTCGAAGCCACCCCGTCAGTGCCAAGGCAGACTGAAATCCCCTCATCAAGCATCTTCGGAATCGGAGCAAACCCGCTTCCCAACTTCATGTTGGAAGCAGGATTAGCGGCTACGAAGACATGGTGGTTCTTGATAATTTCTAAATCGTTATCATCTACCCAGACACAGTGTGCGGCCGTTACGGGCACATCAAGCACTCCAAGACTTTCGAAATACTGAAACGGAGTCATGCCGTGGTGCCGCTCTTTACACTCCTCATGCTCGGCCTTCGTTTCCGAAACATGCATGTGGATACGCAGCCCTTTGTCCTTGGCTATTTTTGCAATATCGGCGCAGGTCTGAGGGTTCGACGTGTACTCAGCATGAATGTTGTAGTCCACGCGAATGCGTCCTTCGCTTGAAAGGTGGTATTTCTTAACCCACTGCTCGTTGTCAGCGCAAATTGGATAGTCTGCGTAAGGCTTTTCTTCAAATGCAATAAGACCCTCACAGATATTTGTTTTCATATGCGCTTCGTTCACGGCAGCTATACGCTCATCCATGGCATAGTACATGTCAGAAAAGCTTACTGTTCCATATCGCGCCATCTCAGCACAGGCAAGCAGGGTCGCCCAATAATTGTCTTCGGGAGTCATCTTCGCTTCAAAGGGCCATACCGAATCATTAAGCCATGACTGAAGCGGTAAGTTTTCTGCATAACCACGAAGAAGGGTCATGGCAGCATGGGCATGTGCGTTATAGAGAGCAGGCATGAGAAGTTTCCCGTTGCCGTCATACACTTCTCCAAATCGATTTGAATCCTGAGGTTTCTCGGAACTGATATAGGTAATGCGAGAGCCCTCGGTTCCTACCCACTGGCTCGGCAGGTATCTAAAATTTTCATCGACAATATCTATCTTTCTAAACAGCATTGTTGCTCCTTTGTTTGCATCACGTGCTCAGTATAACGCCGCTCGCGGCCAGATTGCGCCACTCTCGTGACCAAGATGTGGAGGGTAATGGCTGTGTATAAGTATCAATTGATTTCCCCTCCCCCTCCTGTGCTATTATCGCGAAAAAAAGAGGACATAAGGAGATTACTATGACTGGCCAAAATGAAAATATTGGGCCTGAATCCTGCGACCATGTATGCTCGAACTGCTCTTTGCGCGACTGTCATGAACGTCGGAGCCCACAAAGTATTACATCTGATGACCAATCGAATATTACTCATGTCATCGGCATCGTTTCAGGAAAAGGCGGCGTAGGGAAAAGCCTTGTCACAAGCCTCATAGCTTCAAAGCTTAGACGCTATGGCTATGCAGTAGGCATCCTTGATGCCGACATTACCGGCCCCTCCATCCCGAAGATTTTCGGCGTACGGGAAAACTTAGAAGCTGATGACACCGGCATCATCCCGGCACAGACAAAATCGGGTATCAAGATGGTTTCGGTAAATCTTTTATTGCCAGATGAAGACACGCCCGTTGCTTGGCGCGGGCCTTTGGTAAACAACATCATTCGACAGTTTTGGAGTGAGACACACTGGGGAAACTTAGACTACCTCTTGGTTGATATGCCTCCAGGAACTTCCGATGTCTTTTTAACAGTGTTCCAAACGCTACCTGCCGAAAGCATCATTACGGTCTCAACACCGCAAGACTTAGTGTCCATGATTGTGGGAAAAGCAGTGAATTTGGCAGATGAGATGAATGTTCCGGTTGTAGGCCTTGTAGAAAACATGGCTTACTTCGTCTGCCCTAACTGCCATGAGCGCCATGCTATCTTCGGCAAGTCTCAAGGAGCACGCGTGGCAGAAAAATACGGAATTCCTGTACATGTGGAACTACCGCTACGCCCCGACTTCGCAGAGCTTTGCGATAACGGAGCTGTTGAACGCTGCGATGTTGAAGATGCGCTTGACCCGCTTATTGCTGCCATTACCAAACTTGACAAAGGCCAATAGAACTTTCGGTCCCAAGATTGCACAATAAAAAGAGGGCGGCTTTGATAGCCGCCCTCTCTATTCCCAGGTGCAGAATACATGCGCCACAAACTTTCATGGTGGAGCATAGGGGGATCGAACCCCTGACCTCATGGCTGCCAGCCATGCGCTCTCCCAGCTGAGCTAATGCCCCGAAAAGTGCGTGAACTATTATAACGAAAGACTAGGTCTGGTCAAGGATAGGCTCTTGCGCGTAAGCCATGTCGAAGGCGCATGCGATGACGGTAGATTGATGCGCAACCTATACGCGCGAAGCCTCATCATTTGCTTCAGCTTCCTGGTCACTAGTATTTTTCGGGCCGTATGCAATGAGCTCGTCCATGGTAATGAAGCGATAGCCCTTCTCCTTTAAATAAGGCAGTGCCTTCTTTAAAGCAGCAATGGTTTTTGACCGGTCTCCGCCTCCGTCGTGCATAAGGATGATGTCACCGGGGTCTGCAGACTCAATCTGTTCGGTTATTGAGCTAACCGTACTTGATGGGTTCCAGTCACGCGTATCAATATTCCATCCAATTTCTGCGGACATAAGATCTTCAACGTCTTTCCAGGTTTTCTGCTTAAAATTGCCGCCTGGCGCACGAATAACTGATGAAGAATTCCCACCAAGGACAGAACCTATCGCGTCGCGTCCCTTCTGGATTTCGCTGCGTCGCTCATCTTTTGACATAAGGTCAAGGCTTACCCCTTGGCCTGAACCTGAAGCGTGGTCCCAACTGTGCGTACAAACCTGGTGTCCTTCGTCGGACTCTCGCTTTATTAGGTCTTTTGCCTCCCCATCAACGATTTGATCGCCGATAACAAAGAAAGTGGCTTTCGCATCATTTTCTTTCAGGGTATCGAGAATTTGGGCTGTTTGCCCTCCGGTCCAAGGACCGTCGTCGAAGGTCAGTGCTACAACCTTATCGCTTCCTACATTCGGGTAATAGCGGTTGTAAATCTTGTCCTGCACTTGTTCAACCACTACCTTGTCCGATTTCTTCCCTGAAACCTGACCGGTTTTTATGGCTGATTTACCTTCCTTGCCCTCCTGGGTAATGGCGTGAATAGGTCCGTTGCCTATTTCCTTTTCTTTCCACGCAATCGTCGTTTCTTCAGAGGTATAGGGCTCCTCTATAGATGCACCATCGGTAAGCTCAATTTTGTCGCCTGCACTTACTTTTTGGTTGCTGGTATCACTAATCATGTCACCGTTAATGGTTGCGGTGTACTGGTAGCCATGACCCTCCTCGATGGTCTCTCCAGTTACATCCACGAAATTGCCCGGTCTCACTTGAACACCACTTGCCTCAACGGCATGATCAAGCGTATGCGGGCCCTGCAGCTCTACCGGTTGCCCGTTCACGGTGATGCTGATAGGCCATGCCTCGCTCCAAGCAAAAAAGCCTGCACCTACAAGCGCTGCAATAAGAACGAGAACAGCAGCGATAATAATTCTCTTCCGACGCTTTTTTCGCGCCTGAAGCTTCAAATCGGTTTCTAGAAAGCGTTGGTAGCCGTTTTTCTGATTGGCTGAAGCAGTCGCGTTGTTGGCTTCAGCACCAGCATTCTCACCAGCATTTGCATCAGCCTGACCAGCTTGTCCAGCCTGTCCAACTTGACCAGTCTGACCAGCTTGTCCAACTTGTCCGGCCTTTTGTTCTGCACGCCTACCACGCACGGAATACTTCGCCACTTCTTGAGCAAGCTCAGGACTCATTTCCCCACTTGGCTGCGCGGGGTCAGGGATTTCAAGCGGATTTACGCTTGCATGATGCGCGCTAGAATGAGCGCCCGCATTTTGGTCATAGTTATGCGCCGGACCTTGGTCACGCGGAGTGCGACCTGCACCGCGATAGCCAGGAACTGAAGCATAGCGCTTTGCCTCATCGCTCAACTTTGTCTTTTCAGAATCGTCTTGGGGGCGGACCCCAAGATTAAGGTTTCCTGTCTCTTCACGTATATATGATGGACCGGAATGTTTCCCTCGAGGGTCAGGCACCCCACGAGGAATGGTGTTTCTTACCGGAACCTGCGCGGGACTTTTCGCATTTTTAGGAACCCGCAGACCAGCGTTTATTGGACGCTGAGGTGTGCTTTGCTGAGGGTGAGGGATGCGCCCCACTCCAGCATCGCGCTCACGAACTGAATACCGCTTATCACCTGCATCTATACCAGGACGGTGCGCATAACGATTCTGGTAGTGCTCGGGACCACGAACCTGGTTTTCACGAGCAATGCGCTCACTATCCCGCTGTTGTTCATAACGCCGGCGCGAAGAAAAAGACTTCCCGCTGTTTTCAGAAGAGCCACGTCTTGCGTGGTTTTGATTAGGCTCCACGAAAACCTTCCTTCTCCGTTTAAGCTGACATTTTTACAGAGCCACGTTCTCAACGTCACACCATCATACTTCAAAGAACTGCAAAGCGTGAGGGTATAGGCCCTCAATGGTAGATATTCTTAAGATTGGACAAAGATTGTTTCAAAGAATTTTTACTTTCCTTTATTTTTGGGGCGTTTCTCGGACAAAGGAAGTCGGCTTCTTGCTATGATAGAGACAGTGTAACGCCCAATTGAAAGGGGTCGTCATGGGAGCAAAAGCTACTGAGCCACTTGATATTACGCTCGACCAAATGCCCACCTACTTACATGCCAATCACTCAGTGTACATGGACGTAGGTGGGTCTTCTTATTATTTGACTGACGTCAATGACCGCTACTGGAGGGTCCAGGACACATCAAAACTTAATGAAAAGGGTCACTATGTCGACGTCAGCGAACTCGTTCCAACCATTGGAGAGTTCCTTATGCTTCCTTTTGGCGATGACAAAGAAACAATTACGAGTATCTTTGACAAAGCCACCTTCTATGCTTCAGAAAAACCAGAATAACGAAGCAAGATGAAAGTAAAAAACGGTCACTTCGGTGGCCGTTTTTTCTTTTTAGCTCTCATTGAGACCGTCGTGTCCTTGCGGCGCGTTGACCTCGATGATGGGGATGTTGTCTGTGTCTCCGGCGGCAAAATCCGACAAACTTGGCTCCATGTTTTCTTCGAGCTCCTCCATACGTTTACGCAGGTAGTCACCCTTTTCCATAGCAACCGAAGTTGTAAAGACATACATGTTTTTTGCGCGATTTGCTACGTGCGTCAAAGCGGGACTTGGCCCTCCTTCGGTCAGATGGCCGTCCGTATCTTTACATTCAGGAAGCCACATCAGATCTTCTACGCGCACTTTCTTTGTTTCGCGGAATGGTGCTACCAACTCGAGCTCGTCAGCATCGTAAAAGCGATTCATGCAGGTAACAACGACCCGATAGCTATCCTTACCACTCGGTTCGCAGGCAAAAACCGTGGCAACGTGAATATAGTTTTTAATATAGCCATCTTGGTCAGGAGACTGGTCTGGCCTACCGAAGAAAAAGCCGGTACCGTAGGGGCGGTGCGAAATAGTCTCAAGCTCCTGCTTAGCTGTTTCAAGATTGCCACCGTCCATAACCTGTCGGTAAGCACGGACTACCGTGGCTACGTAAAACGACTTTTTATTACGGCCCTCAATCTTAAAAGAATTAATGCCCGCTGCCTTGAGCTCGTCAAGATGCTCAATGAGGTTCATGTCCTGGGCGTTAAAGATATAAGATCCGCGCGTATCCTCTTCAATAGGGAAAAACTCTCCCGGACGCTTTTCTTCAACTAAGGCATAGCTCCACCGACAGCTTTGGGCGCAGGCGCCCTTATTGGCAGACCGTCCTGTCATAACTGAACTCAGTAAGCACCGACCCGAAACCGCCATGCACATAGCACCGTGTACGAATACTTCGAGTTCTAGGTCTTCAGGAATCTTTTTCCTCATGGCACGAATATCTTCAAGACTCATCTCGCGAGCGCAAACAACACGACGTGCGCCAAGTTCGTACCACATGCGCGCTGCTTCAGCGTTTGCAACACTTGCCTGAGTGCTCACATGAAGGTGAACGCGGGGAGCATATTTTTTCGCGATTGCAAAAGCGCCCAAGTCACCAATGATGAATGCATCGACCCCCGATTCTTGTAGAGCCTCACAGTAGTCCGGCAAGTCATCAAGGTCGGCATCGTTCATGAGAACGTTGAGGGTGACATAAACGCGCACGCCATGTTCATGGGCAAAACGAACTGCATCGGGAATTTCTTCGAGCCTAAAGTTATCGGCTCGTGCACGCATTCCGAACTTATCACAAGCTAAATACACGGCATCGGCACCGAACCGTATAGCCGCTTCAAGCTGTGGTCGCCCACCAGCCGGTGCGAGAAGTTCGACTTTGTCAGAGTCCTTATCGGGATAAGGAAGCTGGCTAAGATAATCGGGCTTTTCATGTTCGGAGTCATGAGAATCCTGCGCATCCGGTGTATCTTCTGGGTTCTTTTCATCTTGTGCACCGGCATCGACCGCCGTTTCTGCAGAGTTTTGCGCAGTCGTATCAGATGCGTTATCTGCGCCATCTTGAGCGCAGCTATCGGATGCTGCAGCGACGGTTCCCTCAGCAGTTTGACCACCCGCCGGGCCATCAACAGCGTGACTCTCTTCGATGCTCTTCTCCGTATCTACGTGCGTTTCTTCAGCGCCTACTGCGTTTTTTTCGCCAGAAATCTCATCTGTGGTAGAAAGCGAAAGTTCACCTGTGTCTTCAGGCTTTATTGAAGCTTCTTCTTTATGTGACTTTCTAGCAAAAAGCATAAATCGCTCTGAAGCTTATTCCCCTTCGAAATGAACGCGTGCCCCCTGTGGTGTGTCTTCAATACTACACCCAAGCGCTTTCAGACTATCACGCACCTGGTCAGCGCGAGCCCAGTCTTTCGCAGCACGTGCCTCAGCACGAAGCGCTAGAAGAAGGTCAATGGCTTCCTCAGGACTGTCGCAGTCACGGCCGCAGAGGTCACGGGCAAGGTCAATTACTTCCTGCGGATAGCGCGAATCATTCGAGCTCGCCTGTGCCTCAAGCATGTCTTGACTAATACCCATAACACCCATGAGCTCAACGATAAGACGGCGTGCATGGCGAAGCGCTTCTGCATCAGCGGCGCCTATGGTTTTACCAGCACTAAACGAATTCACCGAAGTCACAAAGTCAAAAACACAACCAAGCGCCTTGGGCGAATTGAAGTCATCGTCCATCGCTTCGGTGAATTCCTCACGGGTTTTCTCAATGCTTTCCTCTAAAGCTTCAATATCAAGCACTGACTCTGCTGCAGAGGCATTCTCAAGGCTCCAGTCAATTTCGCGCACCGCATTACGGATGCGGCCAAGGGCGGTTTCTGCCTCTTCAAGACGGTCCGGCGAAAAGTCAAGCGGACTGCGGTAGTGCGTTTGCAGCATAAGAAAACGCAGAACCGCTGCTTCTGTTTCTTGCAAGACATCGCGCAGAAGTCTGAAATTGCCGAGCGACTTTGACATCTTCTCCTGGTTTATCTGCAGCATGCCACCATGAACCCAGTAGTTTGCAAACGTGCATCCGCACGCCGCTTCAGACTGGGCGCGCTCGTTTTCATGATGTGGAAAGACGAGGTCGGCACCGCCGCCATGGATATCAAAAGGAAGGCCAAGATATTTTTTCGACATTACCGAGCACTCAATATGCCATCCGGGGCGACCCTTTCCCCAAGGAGAATCCCAGTACGGCTCGTTCGGTTTAGCAGCTTTCCAAACGGCGAAATCAAGGGGGTCGCGCTTTCTGTCTTCAATTCCTGACCCAGCACGAAGCTCGCGGTGGCCGCTTTCCATCTCATCGATATTGCGACCCGAAAGCGCCCCATATGAGGGAAAGGAACGAACGCTGAAATAAACATCGCCATCGACCTCATAGGCATGACCGCGGTCGATAAGCGTTTGAACCATCTCAATCATTTCCGGAATTTCTTCCGTTGCCTTGGGACGAACATCAGGGTCAAGCACGCCCACGGCATGCATATCATCGATAAACGCCTGGGTATACTCTTTGGCCACCTCAGCGGCAGTTCTTCCCTCTTCATTCGCCCGATTGATGATTTTGTCGTCCACATCGGTAACGTTTTGAACGAAGGTGACATCGAAACCACGCCAGATAAGGTAACGGCGGATGAGGTCAAAAGACATGAAGGTGCGCGCATTGCCGATATGGATGTAGTTGTAGACCGTTGGTCCACAGACATACATACCAATCTTGCCTTCTTTGAGAGGTATGAAATCTACCTTCTTACGTCTCTTTGTGTCATAAAGCCTCATATCTTTTTCCTACTCCTCAAGACTTTCTAAGCCGCTAATTTAATTTGAACCAGCGTCAACACCCGTTCCTTGGGTCATGCGGTCGGCGCTTTCCGCTGAAGTTTTTACATGAGCACAGTCCAGGTCATGCCGAAGCCGCGCAATTTCTCGTTCTAAGGCTGCAATACGTTCACATTCACTGCTATAGCGCTCTTCGAAGATATCGGGTAAGTCCTCATGACGCATAGCTGCTGCTTCTGCTGCTCTTTGCACACGCTCTCCATCGCGCGTGACAATTTTTCCTGGAATGCCGACTACGGTAGTGTTCGGAGGCACGTCATCAACTACCACGGCTCCACCGCCAACTTTCGAGTTGTCGCCGATGGTGATATTACCTAGAACGCTTGCTCCTACGCCTACTAAGACATTGTTACCAAGCGTCGGATGGCGTTTTCCCGTTTCTTTACCAGTACCTCCCAAAGTCACGCACTGGTAGAGCGTGCAGTCATCGCCAATGATGGTCGTCTCGCCGATGATTACCGCCATAGCATGGTCGATGAAGAATCTCCGGCCAATTTGAGCGGCCGGGTGAATTTCGACACCGGTAAAAAAGCGAATGAGTTGAGAAATGATACGCGCGAGGCTTTTCAGGTGGATATTCCACAACCAGTGCGTCAGTACCCACCACCACCGCGCATGCAAACCCGGATAGGTAAGCCAGATAATAAAGGCACTCATGGCCGCGGGGTCACGCTCTTTCACGGCCTTTACGTCTTCGTACATTGTAGTGAATATATTCATAGTTCTAATCTCTCTAGTCGACTCGGATCTAACATAGCCCCCAGACCCATCTGCGCTTTTCTAGAATCAGGCAGAAACTAAAGGGGGAAGGATTGTTCCGCAGCTGGGACTCGCCCAAAGTTATTAAAGTCCAGTTTGCGGAACTACTGACATCGACAGAGAAGACAGGTGGCCTCAGCCAAGATTCCCTCTTCGCGACCAATGAAACCAAGATGCTCAGTTGTTGTGGCTTTTACACCCACAGATTCCTCTTCAATCCCTAGAGCTTGGGCAATATTTTTTCGCATAGCATCGCGGTACGGCGCTAACTTCGGCTCTTGCGCCATGACCACGGTATCAATATCAATAATACGATAGCCGAAACTTAATACAAGACGCCCCACTTCGGCAAGAAGTAGCAAAGAATTTGCTCCGGAATACCTTGGATCGTCTTCTGGAAAAAGCTTACCAATATCGCCAGCACGAAGAGCTCCGAGAAGCGCATCGGCAACGGCGTGAGATAAAACATCTGCATCAGAGTGTCCGGCAAGTCCGCGACTGTACGGGATGTCCACACCTCCGATAATGAGCTTGCGATCATAAGTGAAGGCATGGACGTCAACACCGTGACCAATGCGTAATCTGTTCGCAAAATTATCCACGCTCTTTGTTCTCTTTCCTATTGAGAGCAATCTTAGCGCGTACAGCAGCGACTAAGAGTAAGAAGTCTTCAGGAACCGTAAGTTTAATATTGTCGCGACGCCCTTCTACCACAAGGACCTTGCCGCCTAAGCGCTCTATAAGAGAAGAGTCATCGGTACCGACAAAGCCATCGGAAAGCGCGGCGGCGTGAGCGCGACGGTAAATTCCTGCACGAAATACCTGAGGGGTTTGAGCGTTCCAAAAAACACTGCGGTCAGGAGTTCCGACAATGACACCATTTTCGACGACCTTAAGCGTATCAATGGCAGGATGTGCCACAACCGCACCATCAGAATCGATATTGCCCTTGACCGTTGCGATGGTATGCGCAATTAGATCAGGGGTAATTAAAGGGCGAGCACCGTCATGCAAAACAACATAGTCATAGTCATCAGGTACATACTCAAGCCCTGAAAATGCGGACTCCTGGCGTGAGGGGCCAGAAGGCGCCACCGTTACCGGAGTTACAAAAGGAAATGGGTCAATAGCCTTTTTCAAATACTCTTCTTGGCGGTCCTCAGGGCAGACAATAACGATAAGTCCAATATCGCCCACCGCATCAAAAGCCTCAGCCGACCAGGTAAGAATTGGTTTGCCCGCTATTTCGACAAGCTGTTTGCCTTCCGAAACACCAAAGCGCTCCCCTGAACCCCCGGCTAAGATGATGGCGGCACTACGGGGATTTTTATCAACACGACCTTCAAGGCCTAAAATGTCTTTCGCTAATTCATCGAGGTCAAAATCGTCGGGCAAAGAATGGATGCCGAGCGCATCAGGAATAGCATCTTCTCCCAATGCTTCGGGCGAAAATACAGGATCGATAATTTTGGACATAGTTTCACTTCCTACGCTCGTGCATCTGTGCCTCTTTCGCCTCTATGATAACAAAAGAAAAGACCCCAAGGATTAGAACTGGTCATCCTTGAGGTCTTTATCTGAGGCTTGCCTGGCCAAGTTCAGGCTAAGCCCTTAATCCATAGCACTGTCAGCGTCGCCGCCTGATACGGGAGCAACGTGTGCATTACCTAAGTCAAAGTCGGTCAGAAGCAGTTCAGCTTCCTGGGCGATATTGTCGCGCTTGCGGTGTTCAGGAATCTCTCCCGTGCCCTGACTAAAGACGAGCTTATCGTCTTTTACGCCGACATCGATGATGTCGCCGCTTGTCCACTTGCCTTCAAGAATTTCCTCAGACAGAGGGTCTTCAAGCAGGCGTTGGATGGCGCGACGCAGCGGCCTTGCACCATAGGTCACATCGGTCCCCTCTTTCGCAATGAGCCTGCAAGCGTCGTCGTCCAAGTTAATGGACATATTCTGGTCAATCAAACGTTCACGCAAGTCTTGAACCATGAGACGAACAATCTTGACAATCTGGGCTTCGGTCAAGCTCTTGAAGACAATAATCTCGTCGATACGGTTTAAGAACTCAGGCCTGAACTGCCGTTTCATCTCAGCCATAACACGGCTGTTTATTTCCTTATCGGAAAGACCAGCACGCTCTTCAGCCGAGAAGCCAACTGTCGAAGGCTGAGCGATTTCACGCGCACCAACGTTTGAGGTCATGATGATGACCGTATTGCGGAAGTCAACCGTACGGCCCTGACCATCGGTCAGCCTCCCTTCTTCAAGAATCTGGAGAAGGATGTTGAATACGTCGGGGTGAGCTTTTTCAATTTCATCGAAAAGCACTACTGAGTACGGACGCTGGCGAACCGCCTTGGTCAGTTGGCCGCCCTCGTCATAGCCGACATATCCCGGAGGCGAACCAACCAAACGAGATACGCTGTGTTTTTCCATATATTCAGACATATCGAAGGAAAGCAGTGCTTCTTCTGAATTGAAGAGGAACTCTGCAAGCGCCTTTGACAGCTCTGTTTTGCCAACACCTGAAGGACCCAAGAAGATAAAGGAACCTGCTGGGCGCTTCGGATCTTTTAAGCCCGCCCTACTACGACGAATAGCCTTCGAAAGCGCCGTTACTGCTTCGTCTTGCCCGATGACACGCTCATGCAAAACGCTTTCCATGCGCAAAAGCTTGTCAGTTTCTGCTTCGGTAAGCGAAGACACAGGAACACCAGTGGACATAGAAACCACGTCAGCAACGTCTTTAACCGTCACCTCATGGATCTGGTCTTGCTCCTTAGACTCCCACTCTTCTTCTGCCTTCTTGCGCTCTTCTTTGAGTGAGGTTTCTTCATCTCGATAAGTTGCTGCCTTCTCAAAGTCTTGGGCCGCAATTGCCTCGTCCTTGCTTGCACGAACCTTGCGTAATTTTTCATCCAAGTCACGCAGTTCTTTCGGCAAGGTCATATTCCGGATGCGCAAACGCGCACCCGCTTCATCCATAACATCGATTGCCTTGTCAGGCAGATACCTATCCTGAATATAACGATTTGAAAGATTCACTGCCGCCTCGAGCGCCTCATCGGTAAAGCGAACATGGTGGTGATGTTCATAGCGGTCTCGCAGGCCTTCCATGATACGCACCGTCTGCTCCTCGCTCGGCTCACCAATGGTGATAGGCTGGAAACGGCGCTCTAAGGCCGTGTCCTTCTCAAGGTGCTTGCGGTATTCATCGAGGGTGGTGGCTCCGATTACCTGAATCTCTCCACGAGACAGCGGCGGTTTCAAAATAGCCGCAGCATCAATTGAGCCTTCGGCGGAACCAGCGCCAATAAGCGTATGAATCTCATCGATAAAGAGCAGGATGTCGCCCGCATCGATAACTTCTTTAATGCACTTCTTCAGGCGCTCCTCAAATTCGCCACGGTACTTACTTCCTGCAACCAGCGCAGAAACATCGAGCGTAATGATGCGCTTTCCACGTAGCAAGTCAGGAACTTGGTTTGACGTAATAAGCTGAGCCAAGCCTTCTACCACAGCGGTCTTGCCCACACCAGGCTCGCCAATAAGCAACGGGTTGTTCTTCTGGCGGCGCGAAAGAATCTGCATGATGCGTTCAATCTCACCTGCACGCCCAATAACTGGGTCAAGTTTTCCGTCGCGAGCCTTTCGGGTCAAATCCGTACCGAACTCACGCAAAATACTGTCGTTTCCTTGGTTTGCATTTGCCTCAAAAGGATTCCTGCCTGCATAGACAGGGCTTTGCCCTACCAAGTCATTGAGAGCACTGCGAATGTCATCGCCAAGAACACCCATGCGCTTTAATACCTCAAGCGCAGTACCGTCGCCCTCGCGCACAATGCCTAAAAGCAAGTGCTCGGTTGAAATATAACTTTGTCCCATCTGCATGGCTTCGCGGAGCGCGTTTTCTAGAACACGCTTAACACGCGGAGTAAAGGAGAGATGACCGGAAACATCGGCGTCCTCATCAATCTTGACTACTTGACGGATGTTTTGGACCACACCGTCGTAGTCAACATGAAGGCGAGCCAATGCCTGGGCAGCTAAACCCTCACGCTCCCTGATTAAGCCGAGCAGAATATGCTCAGTGCCCACGTAGGGCTGATGAAGTTCACGCGCCTCATCCTGAGCCAAGACGAGCACTTTTCGTGCCTTGTCTGTAAACTTCTCAAATGCCATATGTCTGCCTCCCAGGTATTTCGATTTCGAAATACTTACAGCTCACATTCCCCCGCCTTGGGGGATTCATTACATCGCTTCGTCGCGCATGTGAGGGAATAGAAGCACGTCTCGTATAGACGGCGCGTCAGTTAGCAGCATAACCAGTCGATCTATGCCAATGCCCACGCCACCTGCCGGAGGCATGCCGTACTCCAACGCACGCACATAATCCGCATCGTAGCCCATTGCCTCGTCGTCCCCAGTTTCCTTTGCGGCAACCTGTGCCTGGAAACGCTCAGCCTGGTCTACTGGATCGTTTAGCTCATTAAAAGCATTCGCATATTCATGGCCACAGATGAAGAGTTCAAATCTATCCGTTACGTTTTCGTCATCCGGCATCTTCTTCGCAAGCGGAGAAACCTCAACCGGATGTCCTGTTACAAAAATAGGCTGTACCAAAGTATCTTCTACTGTAGCTTCAAATATTTCAGCAATAATTTTACCTTTGCCCCAGCCATCTTCGATATGTTCTACGCCGAGCTGTAAAGCCAACGTTGCCAATTCTTCACGCGTGCGATGAAAACCAATATCCTCGCCGGTTTGCTCGCGTACCAAATCGAGCATTGTTGCACGACGCCACGGTGAGGCGAGGTCAATCTCGGTGCCCTGGTAATTCACCTGCAGCGTTCCGCATGCAGCCATCGCGGCAGCACGCACGAAACCTTCGGTTAAATCCATCATGCCTTCAAGGTCCGAGAAAGCTTGGTAGGCCTCCATCGTGGTGAATTCAGGATTATGAAACGGGTCCATACCTTCGTTTCTAAACTGGCGGCCAATTTCAAAAACCTTTTCAAAGCCACCAACTAAGAGGCGCTTTAGGTGCAGCTCAGTTGCAATACGCAGGTAATAATCGCGGTCAAGCGCATTGTGGTGTGTGATAAACGGTCGAGCATTCGCGCCACCCATAATCGCTTGCAGAATAGGGGTCTCTACCTCATAGAAGCCCTGTTCTTCCATATACGAACGAATAGCCGAAATAATCTTGAAGCGCTTTTCGAAGACCTCGCGCACTTCTTGGTTCACCACCAGGTCAACATAGCGCTGACGGTAGCGCGTCTCCTTGTCCGCAAGCCCGTGGAACTTTTCAGGCAGCGGACGCAGCGACTTGCTTAAAAGCTCAAACGAGGTTACGGCAATGGAAAGTTGGCCACGGCGAGTGCGCATCATAGTGCCAACAACGCCGATCCAGTCACCCACGTCGATGTCTTTCAGTTCGTTATAAGCTTCCTCACCCAAGGAATTGATGCGGCAAAAAAGCTGGATATCTGCGCTTGAGTCTCGCAACTCAAGGAACATAATCTTTCCCTGGTCACGTTTTGCCATCACGCGACCGGCAACTTTCACTTCGTCTTCGGTGTTTGCCCCATCCTCTAGGTCAGCATAGGCATCAATAAGATCCTGCAGGTGGTGTGAATAGTGAAACGCATGGCCATACGGGTTTTTCCCCGCAGCTATAAGCGCAGCACGCTTGTCCTTGCGCACCTGAATTGGGTCGTCTTCAACAAGAGCAGCGGCAGAATCTGCCGCTGTTGTTTCATTCTCTTCTTCCGGGTGTTGTGCCTTCGCTACCATGGGGCATACCTTCCACTTATCTCGTATTCGTACAGAAGCGCAAAACTCAGGTTCTTTGCAAAGGAATCAAAGCCTACAAAACCTCAGCCTTGCGAGCCTCTAATGTTCAATTTTTAAGATGGTCATCGGGATTTTTTTACCAGTCGGACCTTCAGCCTCGACCTCATCGCCCTTCTTATGACCAAGTAGAGCAGCTCCTACCGGAGACTCGTTTGAAATCTTGCCGTCCGCAACGCTTGCTTCAGCGCCACCAACGATGGAGAAAACACGCTCCTTGCCACCCATATCTACCGTAACCGTACTTCCAATGTTTACCTTTGAAGAACGCTTAGGTACGTTTACCACGGTTGCTTCGGACAGAATATGGCTAATCTCAGCAATACGAGCCTCAACCATGCCCTGCTCGTTTTTTGCGTCATCATATTCGGAGTTTTCTGAAATATCACCGAACTCACGAGCGACCTTGATGCGCTCGCCTACTTCAGCGCGCTTGTCGTTTTCCAGGTAGTAGAGTTCTTCTTCAAGTTTCTGCTTTCCTTCCGGAGTCAGAATGAAATTATCGTTTGCCATCTTTCCTGTCCTTTGCAAATAAGAGCACGCTCAATCTTTAAGAACGTGCTAGGCTCCTTGTTCCAATATGGATTACCATTTCCGTATGGGGGTTGGTTTTACTTCTTTACGCTGACTCGCCTTACTTGTTTTTCAGGTGCTTCAGAATCTTTGTCGGCACTTTGCTTTTCGGAATCATCTTCCTCAGCAGCCTTTACATTGGTGCTTTCGTCATCTTCAATGACTTCCTCAACTACCGCATCGGATGCATCAGAGGTCTTTTCTGAGTTCTTCTTAGAAGAGCCCATGCCCTCGCGCAGATTCTTAACGGCGCGTCCAATAGCACTTCCGAGTTTTGGAAGATTCTTGGGTCCAAAAATAATAAGAATGACCACAAGAATAATAATTAATTCAGGTGTGTGTAAACCAAAGATATTCATGAAACCCTCCCGGGTAAACCGGCTTGCCGCCTTATCTCTTCACTTCTAATCGCGCAGACTATCACTTATCTATAAAAAAGAAATGATGCCGTAGTCATCATTTCATGGATTTCCTGGTCGGGATGACAGGATTTGAACCTGCGACCTCTGCGTCCCGAACGCAGCGCTCTACCAAGCTGAGCCACATCCCGCTTTAATAGCGGGAGAAATAATAACACATCCTCAAAGTTTTTTGAACGAAGACCAGATGGCAAAGCAAGAAAGGTCATTCGAATTCATGATTGGTGCCCTCTTATGCTGCGCAGTATGAAAAACTCTATGCGTTTGAAATTTCTTCCTCGCTTTGAGAGTCCTCTGCATCCTGAATGCTTTCAGCCCACGGTCCAGACTCAGAACCCAAGTCGTCACGGTTCTTTGATGCATCTTTGGTCTCGGCAGTATCACTCGAAGATTCACTCAATACCCTATCCTGAGAATCATCCGCGTGTTCGCCTTTGCTTTTCTTCAACGTATCTTGAGCTACATCTGAGACCGTATCGTCTTGGTGGTATTGAATAGCAGGGATAAACCGTACCTGGTTTGGCCGTTCGGGCGCCGCAGCAGTCGGCATGTTCTCAAGTTTTTTCGCATGCCGGGCATGTGCAACCGCTCCTGCCAGTTCACTTTCACCCAAATCTTCTGGCTTGGATGCCGCCGCCGAAACCGCAGCAAATGATCCCGTATCTTGCCGCTCCCCGCTGCGTGACCGCGACCGTACGGAGGCATCAGCTCTGTGCCACCGCGCTCCTTGCTCACGCTCTTCAACCTTAGGAATGTTTTGGCGCATATGGCGCTGGACGCTCATACGACGGACGTTCATGGGTGCGCCCTCTTCCATATGCCAAGGACGAGAAGTTTCGCTAATGGCTTCGACATCGGTTCCCTGGAAGGTCTTCGTTGTGTTGATGAGGATGGCGCCGATAAGAAATGGCATCCAGAACACGATGCCGCGGTTGACAAGGCCAATAGCCATGCCTGCAGCGCTCGATTCACCAAAGGAAGTAAAGGCAACAAGGACAGCCGCTTCAACAACACCAACGCCCTGTGGGGTAAACGAGACCATAGCGAACAGGGTTGCCACGACGTATCCACAAACAATGGCTGCTGGATTGGTAACTCCAAAAGCCACGCTGACAAGAGCGAAGCAGGAAAGCTCGCAAATGCTTGCAAAAATTGAACAGCCAAATGCGGAGAAGGTAGAACGCGGGTTTTGCATGATAAGTCCCGCTGCATCAGAAAAGCCCGCGACCGTGGTTTCAACCCAGGGCTTCATAGCGGGCTTCTTAAAAATTGAACGAACGCGGTTAACGAAACGCTCGACAGGGCGAAGAACTCGAATAACTGCAGATGGTCGTTTCCGCCCTAAAATCATGATGGTTACCATCGCCCCGACCAGAACAACAACGATAAGACCAAGCAAAAACCAACCCGGTGCGATGCTTCCAGCAAAGGCAAGAATGGTAAAACCTAAAAACATGATGATGGTGAAAGCAGAGTCAATAGTAATCTGCATAAGCAGAGCTGCCGACGTCGCTTTACCCGGTTCAATGCCACGTTTTCGCGCATCATTCACCACGAGGGTGGTGCCCGCCAAGTTAAGCGAAGGGGCCACCGTATTCATGAAAAAGGTACCGAAGACCAGTGGCAGGGTATTTCTGGGACGAATATATTCGTTTACTGCCTTGAAGGAAAAAGAGTAGCCAAAACTCTGGGCAATATACTTACCAAACTGCGTGCCCACAGCCAGAATAAGAGGAATCATCGAACCGCGACTCATGGTATCGCTTAGTTCACGCAGCTGATCACCGCGCATCACGATAAAAGCTAAAACGATAACGACAACAAGCGCGATTAAGATTTTTCGCGTATTACCCTTCAAATACCAAAGTCCTCCATTAATGGCGGAAATGTCTATATCCGGTAAAAACCATCGCTATGCCATGCTCATTACACGCCTGGATGCTCTCTTCATCGCGAATGGACCCGCCTGGTTGGATAACGGCGGTAATTCCATAGCTTGCAAGTGTGTCAATGTTATCACGGAATGGGAAGAAAGCATCGGAGGCGGCAACAAGACCATCCGAACTTATTCCCGTACGTTCGCAGACCTCTTGGGCGCGTTCACAAGCGAGGCGAGCTGAGTCAACGCGGTTCGGCTGTCCAGGGCCCATGCCAATTCCAGCCTTGTCTTTCGCAACCAAAATGGCATTGGACTTTACGCCCTTGACCACCTTCCAAGCAAAGAGCATATCTTGCATTTCGCTTTCAGTCGGCTTGCGGTCAGTGACAACGGTGAAGTCCTTCGGGTCCTCATCAACACGGTCGACGGTCTGTACTAAAGCGCCCCCATCAACCGAGCGGAATTCATAGGCAGCAACCGTATCAATGCCACCGGTACACAGGACGCGCAGGTTCTTCTTTTCTTGCAAAAGTACAAGTGCCTTATCGTCATAGGCAGGAGCAATGATAACTTCAACGAACTGTTTGTTTTCGTTGATGTGCTCAACCATAGCAAGCGATACTTCCGTATTTGCTGCAATAATGCCGCCAAACGCGCTTTTCGGGTCGCAGGCGAAGGCGCGGTCGTATGCTTCTTCAATGGTGGAACCAAGAGCAGACCCACAGGGGTTTTGGTGCTTCAGAATAACCACTGCAGGATCTTCGAATTCGCGGACTAAGGTCCAGCACGCATCGGTATCAAGGATGTTGTTATAAGACAGTGGTTTTCCGTTGAGCTGACGCGCATTTACCAGGCTGTGCGGGGAAGCGTCGGGCAGACGATAAAATGCCGCCTTCTGGTGAGGATTCTCTCCATAGCGCAAACTCTGTTCCTTGCTTAAATGCAGAGAAATGGACTCGTGTACCTCGTCATTTTCATCCTCTTGAGAAGCAAGTTGGTCGCGCATCCATGCCGCAATAGCGCCATCATATGCATGGGTCGTCTCGAATACGCGGAGGGCAAGACGTGCGCGCGTCTCATAATGAAGCGAACCGTTTGTCTCACGCATTTCAGAAAGAATAGCATCATAGCTTGCAGGGTCAGTCACTACTGCTACGCTCTCGAAGTTTTTCGCAGCAGAACGGAGCATGGACGGACCTCCGATATCAATGTGCTCAATGCAGTCGGCAAAACTCGCACCCGACTCAACTGTCTTTTCAAATGCATAGAGGTTTACGACGACCATATCAATCATCTGGATACCGTGCTCTTTTGCCTCTGCCATATGCTGGTCGTTATCGCGCTTGGCTAGCAATCCTCCATGAACAAGCGGGTGAAGTGTTTTTACACGACCATCCATCATCTCGGGGAAGTGAGTAACTTCTTCGATAGGAGTAACAGCGACCCCAGCATCAGCGATTGTTCGCGCCGTACCTCCCGTAGAAATAATCTCCGCGCCAAATTCATCTACAAGCGCTCGAGCAAAATCGGCGATTCCCGTTTTGTCGGTTACTGACATAAGCACGCGCTTAATCTTTGGGTCACTCATGTGATTGGTCCCTCTTTCCCCTACTAGGATTTATAGTTCCTGACTCGTTTGACCTACCTATTGTACCGGTAGTACCTCATCAAACACATGCACTTTACCCTCTGCGTCTACTTCAACCTTGCCATTGGCAATGAGACGAATAACTTCGGGATAGAGCTTGTGCTCCACCTCATGAATTTTCGCTTCGAGAGATTCAAGCGTATCGGATTCCTCTACCACTACTGCACGCTGGGCGATAATCGGACCCTTGTCATAGTCTTCGTTTGCGAAGTGAACTGTCACTCCCGTGATTTTTACCCCTGCCCGATATGCATCTTCAATGGCATGAGCTCCTTTAAAGGAAGGCAGAAGTGCAGGGTGAAGGTTAAGCACCTTGTTAGGAAATGCGTTCAGGATAACTGGGGTTAGCTTGCGCATATAACCAGCCATAACAACGTAGTCAACGCCCGCCTTCATAAGCGTATCGGCAATAAGCTTATCGGCAGCAATAGGGTCTTTGTAGAGGTCGCGGTTCATAGCTAGAACCGGTAGATTTGCCTTCTTGGCACGCTCAATACCGAAAGCATCAGGACGCGAGGAAACAACTTGAACGATTCTTGCAGGAAGGCCCTTATCAATCGCCTGAATAATAGCCTCAAGGTTGGTTCCGCTTCCCGAAAGTAGAACGCCAATCTTTAGTATGCAAGACATCCCAAATCCTTACTCAAACAGGGTTTCTTCGTTGACATAGATAACATCGCCCTCGCCTTCAACGACACGGCCGACCGCATACGGAACTTCACCAAGTTCGCTAAACGCGTCAATAACCGCTTTCGCCTTGCGCGCGTCGACGATAAGAATCATTCCGAGGCCCATATTAAAAGTCGTCAGTGCTTCTTCAATAGAGAGCTCAGCCGCTTCGCAAGCCAAACGAATTACAGGAGGAACAGCCCAAGTTCCTACCTCAATTTCCGCATTGCAAATGGGAGGAAGAGCACGGTTTAAGTTTTCGGTAATACCACCGCCGGTGATATGAGCAAGGGAACGAATGGCTCCTGGATGAGTCTGCATCACCTTACGAACCGGTTTGACATAGATGCGCGTTGGCTCAAGCAGCGCTTCAAAAAGACTCTTCCCATGAAGGTCCTCGCGCGGACTTGATAATTCTTCATCGGTAGCCTCATCTACGAGAACCTTACGAACGAGAGAAAAGCCATTGGAATGAAGACCTGAGGAAGGAAGACCGATGAGGACATCTCCTGGGCGTACTTCCTCTGGCTTCAACATTATGGGCCGATCAACAATACCGACGCAAAACCCTGACAGGTCATAGTCGCTTGGATCCATAACCTGCGGGTGCTCTGCCATCTCTCCCCCAATAAGGGCGCAGCCCGCCTGCTGACAACCTTTGCTGATGCCGCCTACAATCTCAGTGATTGATTCGGCTGAAAGCTTTCCCGTAGCAATATAGTCAAGGAAAAAGAGCGGTTCGGCGCCCGTCGCCAAAATATCGTTTACGCACATAGCAACAAGATCAATACCAACCGTATCGTGCTTTCCAGCACGTTGGGCAACTTTCAGTTTTGTTCCTACCCCATCGGTACCTGAAACCAAAATAGGTTCTTGCATGTCTTTTGCAGCAGCAATGGAAAAGAGGGCACCGAAGCCACCGATATCGCCGATAACTTCCGGTCGATAGGTTGCATGCACGGCTTTTTTGATAGCTGTAACCGCGCGAGCCCCCTCTTCGATATCTACACCCGCATCGGCATAGGTCACATGGTGCGTTTTTACACTTGCACCTTCAGGAAGGCGCTCATTTTGTTCTTCTGAATTGGTAGCTGTCATGATTTCTCCTGTTGAGAATAGGCATACACGTGATACACCACGCTGTTAGGCTGCCGCCTTTTCTGTTGCTCCTCTAACCTCGTTTACCGCAGATTGGTCGGTCGAAGAAGATCCGTAGATTCCGGTCGCACACGTATCACCCGGTACCGTCGATTTTTCCTCATAGGCGAAAAGGATGTATCGCCCATCCGTTGGAAGCTCATCGCAGGTAGCAAAAGCAAAGGTACGCTTTATTTCGGAAGCAGCCGGAATTGTATCATCATTAAAGATATTGCGGTCTATCTTGTCTTGAACATAGTTTTGGAAGCTTTTTTCCGAAGAGAAGGTTGTTTGTACAATCGCATCGTCTGCTGATGAGTGCACCATCGAGAAGCTGCGAAGGTGGTAGTTGCCCTGAGGCGTGAGCAGGTAGATGGTGCGGTGTTCGTTATAGTTGTCAACGTCTTGCATAGCCGCTATGGCAGCGAACATCGACCCGTTGCGCATATGGTGTCCATACAGGAAGTTGTTCGGGTCTGAAAAGTCGCTCGAATTTTTCGCTTCGAGGAAGATAGTTCCAAAGTGGGTAATAACTCCCTCACCGCCATCAAAAGAATGCGTCAGATAATAGGTATCATCATCTGCCTGACACACGGGGTAATTGATTACGGTACCTGGTACGTAAATCCACGCCACGATATCGGGGTTAATGGACTTAAGCTTATCCCAGTCCACCGTCATCGCTTCCAGAGTGGCATCCGTATTAAGTCCCGCTTCGTCTGCCAGCTCGTCATATGCACGCTGGCCGAGCCAGTAACTTAACACAATTGCTCCGAGCGCAAGAAGGGCACAAATAAATACGACGATGGCAACGCGGTATGCAAGGCGCCAGCCCTTGCTCTTCTTTGCTGGGGCCTGAGCCGCAGAAGCACCCGTGGTCGGTGCGGCATGCTGACCATGTGTCGCTTCTTGCTTGTGAGACTTCATTCGTGGCACAGACTTTCAGTCCTTTTCATCCTCGCTTTTGTACAACACTGCATTCTATAGCAAGACGCCGCCCGAGGGCGGCGCGTAAATCTCTTAGCAAGCAACCGCAGGGAATACTATCACGAAGGGATTGTCTTTCTGCGAAGATAAGAGAATTTCTTGCAAACTAACGCTGAAGGCGAGCCTCCAAACTATCATTGATAATCTCGAGAGCCTTTACACGTGCATATAATTTGTCGTCGCTTTCCAAAATATACCAAGGAGCAAACGGCGTAGAGGTTAGGCGGAACATATCGTTAACCGCGGCAAAATACTGCGGATATTTGTCACGGTTGCGCCAGTCATCGTTAGTAATCTTCCACCGTTTCAGCGGGTTTTCCTCACGTGCTTCGAAACGACGAAGCTGCTCATCGGGGTGAACATCCACCCAGAACTTAATAACGAGAGCGCCCCACCTGACAAGTTCACGCTCAAACTCGTTAATTTCGTCATACGCACGGCCCCACTCCTGTGAGGTTGCAAAACCTTCGATACGTTCTACCAACACGCGGCCATACCAGCTGCGGTCATAGATGCCAATTTTTCCAGCCTCAGGAAGGCGGGTCCAATAACGCCAAAGATGCGGATGCAGAAGCTCAGG
Organism: Eggerthellaceae bacterium; assembly: GCA_050945155.1. Classification (GTDB taxonomy): domain Bacteria; phylum Actinomycetota; class Coriobacteriia; order Coriobacteriales; family Eggerthellaceae; genus JBMNSK01. The sequence goes on from JBMNSK010000010.1 coordinate 38,111, forward strand.
GCGAGTCGGCGCCGGCGAAGGAAAAATAGTGTAAGCACGTGCATCCAGTGCCTGGGCAACGCGCTTGATATTGCCACCTTTACCTGCCGCATCCCAGCCCTCATACATGATGATGAGCGGGATACCCTTCTTATGCATTTCAAGCTCAAGCGTTGCTAAGCGATGCTGTTCTTTCTTCAGCTTCTTTTTATAATTGCGCGGGTTCAGGCGAGGATATTCCTTGCTATGGTCAAGTTGAGGATAGTCGTGAACAATAGGAAACCTTGACTGAACAGGCGCAAGAGCGCTTTGCTTCTTCGCCTCTTCGATGGCTGCCGTCTGAACTTCATCCTGACGGTTTCGTTCATTGATATCGCTTAAGGATTCGGCAGGCTCAGTACTTTTCTCAACTACCGCAGCGTTTTCCATCGCGTTTTCCGGAGCAGTGTCGGAATTTGCTTCAGCCTTCTTCATAACTGCAGCTGTAGCGGCATCAGGCTCTTGGGCTAAAGCATTACGCAAAGCGGCGACAAGCGTACGGGCAATAGTAAGGTCGGCATCATAGCGATCCTCGCCGTTAATAAGCGTCCACGGAGCAAAATCGAAATTCGTATTCTCAAGCAGGCGGTCATAGAGGCAATATTGATCCTGGTAGTGCTTCAGCGCATTAATCTTTTGAGGAGTAACGCGCCAGCTTGTTGCAGAGTTTTGCTCCATAGCCTTCATGCGTGCTTTAATTTCTTTCCTGCGCGCATGCACGAAGAACTTCACGACAACATACCCGCTATCAACGAGCATCTTCTCAAAGTTATGGGCATACTGAAGTGAGCTATCTACAACTGTTCCCGTAAAACCATCCTGGTAGCGGTGCTCATGAGATGCTTTACTGTTATGACCGTTATGCGAAACACGAACGATGCCGTGCTTATCAACTTTAATGTCACCGAGCTGGCCATATTGGTCGAAAAGTTCATGTTCTACTGCTGAGGTATACCATCCACGGTTGAAAAACGTGATGGTTCCTCGCTCGCCTAAGTTGCGCCAGAATTCAGCCATACGAGGTTCGACACCATTTACGCCAGCAGCATTCTTAGCCCAATGCTTTGCGTCTTTCTCGTCAAGATAGGCCGTTTCATGAACTGAGGTTGCGCGAGCATCAAGGTGATACATCAAGTCAGAAATGCATGAGCCTTTACCAGCTCCTGCCCAG
>JBMNSK010000011.1:0-37214 GCA_050945155.1 Eggerthellaceae bacterium
CGCAGGGGCATGCAATAACTAAGACTGTGATGACATGTGAAAACGCCGTTTCAAACCCGGCTCCCATAAGCCACCAGATAACTGCTGTGAGAAGAGCAATTCCGATAACAATAGGAACAAAGATACCGCTTATTTTGTCCGCTACGCGCTCAATTGGCGCTTTCGAGCTTGTTGCATCATCAACCAGTTTGACAATGCGCGAAAGCACCGTCTCAGAACCAACATGTTCTGCTCGCATGGTGAAATACCCAGCTTGATTAAGCGTTGCCCCGATTACGTGGTCGCCTTCCGTCTTATCTACCGGAATAGACTCGCCGGAAATCATCTGCTCATCAAGTGACCCGTACCCAGAGATAATGACGCCATCAACCGGAACAGACTCCCCACTGCGCACGACGAGCACATCGCCAACCTTGACCTCAGTGCTTGGAATTTCTTTTTCGGTATCACCAATAAGGAGACGTGCAGTTTGTGGTGCGAGGTCCATAAGAGAAGTAAGTGCATCGCTTGTCTTCCCTTTTGCGCGTGCTTCAATGAATTTTCCCAAGGTAATGAGAGTTAATATCATTGCTGCAGAATCAAAGTAAAGGCTTGAACTTGCGGTATAGGCAGCAGAAATATCTCCTTGCCCTAAGAAGGTCGAAATTCTGAACATGCCGTACATGCCATAGATGGTTGAGGCAGAAGATCCCAAAGCGATAAGTGAGTCCATGTTGGGGCTCCCCTGGAAAAGGGTTCTAAAGCCGACAGAGAAAAACTTGAAGTTTATGACAATTACGGGAATAAGGAGCAAAAAGAGCACGAGTGCGAAGTTCATCGAGTATTGAGGCTCTGTCAAAAAGTCAGGCAAGGGCCACCCAAACATATGACCCATGGAAATATAAAAGAGCGGAACCGTAAAAATAATAGAAACAATAAGACGTCGCTTTACCTGCTTCGCTTCTTCTGCAGCTGGGTTTGCTTTCTTTGATTGTGCAGGAGAACCTGAGCTTGCTCCTTCGCTTTCTTGCAGGTAGGCGCCATATCCTGCCTGCTCTACAGCGTCAGATATCTCTGAAAGTGTTTTCGGATTACCGTCGTAGACCACTTCCATGGAGTTCTTGAGCAGGTTCACTGCGGCAGAATCTACGCCATTTACTTTTTCTGTTGTCTTTTGAACGCGTGCTGAGCATGCGGCGCAGCTCATACCCGTGATATCAAATCGAGCGCGCAAGTTTGCCTCCTTATAAGATTAAAACTTGTGGCTTAAGAGAAGTTCTTTATGAGAGACATGACTTCATCAATGACTTCGGTATTGCCATCCTGTATCTCTTCAACAACGCAGGTTTCCATATGGTTGTGAAGAATCTTTCTTGAAATGCTTGAGAGCGCACGCTCCGAAGCTGCAAGTTGTGTCAGGACATCCCCGCAGTAGCGGTTGTCATCAATCATAGATTTCACGCCATTTAATTGTCCTATGACGCGGTTAAGTGAAGACTGAATTTCATGCTGAAAGTTCTTATCTCGAGGTGTGTGCTTATAGCGGCATTCTGGGCTAGATTCTTCAGCCCTTTGCACACACTTCACTTGGTCTAATTCACGACTCATATCTTCTCCTCTGCCTCTATTTTCTTCTTGATAATATACCCCTATGGGGTATATGCAAGACCTAAGAAGAGAAAATAACCGAATCGTAAAAAATTAATTAAACTTGAAGAGTTTTTGGGCTACCCAATACCCCGATAACCCAATACGGCGACCTGCCTCGTTCGGGAGGTTCGTAAACATATTAAGGACGTTGTGACGAATGCGCTTATAAAGCACAGGATTCGCTCGCAACAAATAATCCCAGATCTCTTCCCGCTTTTTCTCTGATTCTGGCGTATTAATTTTACGCAGGAAAATTGAGCAAATGCACATCATCATGGATAGGTAGCGTTCCATATAGCGCTCGAGCTTGGGCTCTTCAACATCTGCCGGCAAATCCACCTTATCAATCATAAAGCGGGTTATACGAAGCTGCTGGTCAATGCGTGCCATCATGATGTCTTCGTTCACGCTTTGACCTTCACGTCCAATGAAGTAGCGATACATATCAACATTGAAGTAGCGAATGGTTTTTACTGCAGGCAAGGGGACGTAAACAAAGATATTGTCCACATAAAAGCAGTGAGTTGGAAGCTCTAAACCTACTTCGCGTAGCAGGTCTGTACGGTAAATAACTGAATGCATAAGAAGGTACTGGCTCTGGTGAAAGTGGCCTATTTCATTCCATGTGAAAATGTGGTTTTCGGGAAAAACATTGCTGTATCGAATGGCGGTATGCGTTCCCTCATAAACCTTCTCATAGACATAGTTTCCAATAACGAGGTCAACGGGATTTTCTAGCTCTGACTGAGGTCGGAGGAAGTTCATAATGGTGCACATGGCATCTTTATCAAGCCAATCATCTGAGTCAACAACCTTAAAATAACGGCCACTTGCCTCAGCAAGTCCTCGGTTAACGGCACCACCATGGCCCGCATTTTCTTGGTGCACTGCACGAATAATATCAGGGTATTTCTCCTGCCATCGGTCACAAATAGCCGGAGTATCGTCTTTTGTCGATCCATCATCGACAAGTATGATTTCGATATCATCGCGACGACTTTCACATGCGAGAAGCGATTCAATACACTTGTCCATGTACTCAGCAGAGTTATAGCAAGGTACCGCAAAAGTAATGGTTTTCATTTACTTTTCTCCCCGAAACTTAACGCTTTTCACCTGTGCCGATAATTTCATCGGCAAGGTTTAGCGCGCGTTCAATAATTACATCCATGTTGTAATACCGGTACTCCGCAAGCCTTCCTAGAAGATAAAAATTATCAAGGTTGCGGGTAAGTGCGTGGTAACGCTCATAGTGTTCACGGTTTTCGTCAGAGATAATGGCATAGTAAGGAATCTGATGGACTGGATCCTCGTAAGACAGGCTATATTCTTTACAGGTTGTCGTGCGATCAATATCCTGCCCCGTCAGATACGTAAATTCGGTGATACGCGTATATTCTTCAGTCACGGTGTAATTTACCGTTCCACAAGGCAGCACGTGGCGTCTCGGATGTGTTTCGTAAACAAAATTTAAGGTTCTATATGGCAAGCGACCGAACTGAGATAAGAAGAGCTCATCAAGTGGTCCGGTAAAAATAATCGGCTTGTCGAAGTACTTACCCTTGATAGAGATGCTTTCAAGCGGTGCTTCTGAATCTCTGCTTTCAAAATTAAGATCGAAGACGCTCTCTGCTTCAGTTTCAAGGACAACCGAAATATTGGGATGACTTAAGAGATTGTCAAAGAGAACGTGATAACCGTCTGCGGGAAGACCTTGATACTCATCTTGGAAGTAGCGGTTATCACGAGAAATAAAGACTGGAACACGAGCAGTTACCGAGGGATCAACTTCGTCAGGCGTAAGCCCCCACTGCTTTTGCGTGTAATAGAGAAAAACATTCTTATACACGAAGTCTGCGATTTCAGACAGTTCCGGGTCTTCTTCTTTACGAAGCTCGTTAAGGGTTACTTTGCGCTCATTACCAAAAGTTTCTACCAACTTATGGATAAGCTGGCCCGCCTTGGCTTCACCAAAGGCAATTTCAATAGAGTTCTTATTAAACGGAACGGGCATATAGGTCCCAAACCAGTTTGCAAGCACGCGATGTTCATAGGGATGCCAGTCAGTAAAACGAAGGATGTAGTCAAAAACTCGTTTGTTATTCGTATGGAAGATATGCGGACCATAGGCATGAATCAGAATGCCATCGCTGTTGTAATAGTCATGCATATTGCCGCCGATGTGGTCGCGCTTCTCAATAATGAGAACACGACGCTGTCCTCGTTCTGCAAGCTCGCGCGCAATGACGCTTCCTGCAAAACCTGCACCTACAACAACTGCATCTACTTTTTCAATATCAATTTCATCTAAAGATTTGTATCTAACCGTCATTCGGCTTCCTTTAGTTCTCCGGCAGGCATCACTATCAAGCCGCAGACTATTTTAACGAGGTAAGAGAATTTTTTAAGGATTATCATACAAAGTGGATAATTCAGCCGAGGAGGTACCATGACTGAGTTCATGAACAGGATGTTTGAGAAGGCCAAGAGCCAAAAGCAAACGATAGTCTTACCCGAGGGTGACGATGAAAGAACGCTTGAGGCTGCAGAACTTATTCTCAGCCAAGATTTGGCAAATCTTATTATCCTCGGTGATGCTCGAAGCATCGAGAAAAGCTCCTATAAGCTTGACGGAGCAGAAATCATTAATCCCCTGACCTCTGATTTGCGTGAGGAACTTCAAACGGCCCTGTATGAAGCACGCAAGCATAAGGGTATGACACTTGAAGAGGCCGCTGAAAAGATCAATGACGTACTCTACTTTGGTGTCATGATGGTAAAGACCGGACGGGCCCAAGGAATGGTTGCTGGCGCCTGTCATGCCACAAGCGACGTTTTGCGTCCGAGCCTTCAAGTTTTAAAGACAGCCCCTTCGGCAAAACTCGTGAGTTCATTTTTTGTAATGGTCGTGCCTGACTGTGAGGCGGGCCAAGACGGAACATTCATCTTTTCGGATTGTGGCTTAGAGGTCCAGCCTGATGAAGAAAGGCTTGCGCAAATTGCGATAGATTCCGCTCGGTCCTGGAAATCCCTCATGGAGACAGAACCTATTGTTGCTCTGTTATCGCACTCAACCTATGGCTCGGCAAAAAATCCCGATGCAGAAAAAGTTCAAAAGGCCACCCAGATTGCATGCAATTTGGCACCTGAGCTGAAATTAGACGGCGAATTGCAACTCGATGCTGCAATTATTAAATCGGTCGGCGAGAAAAAGGCTCCGACATCTTCGGTTGCAGGAAAAGCAAATGTGCTCATCTTCCCCGACCTTGACGCAGGCAATATCGGATATAAGTTGGTACAGCGCCTTGCGAAAGCAGAAGCATACGGACCAATTACCCAAGGCATTGCAGCCCCTGTTAATGACCTTTCACGTGGTTGTAGCGCACAAGATATCGTTGGTGTTATTGCCATTACCTGTGTCCAGGCACAGCAGCGTAACAATTCTTAAAGAAACCTCTGATTGAAGCTTTGGCTTAAGCCAGGTAAAACTAAGCGATATAAGGAGAAAAGCCGGGAATCCGGCTTTTCGTTTATACGATAGAAAATATGGGGTTGTACTCGACAAAGACACCGTCACCCCAACCGATATGCTCGTGAACAATATCGTAAGTATCGCGCGCAATCATATATTCTTCGTTCGTAGGCACGATAAAAATACGGACACGAGAGGTATCGGTCGAAATTTCTCGTTCTGGTGGGCCTTCTTTATTGCGCTTTTCATCGAGGACGATTCCGATTGATTGGAGGCCGGCGAAAATCATACGGCGCATTTTCACATCGTTTTCTCCTACTCCTCCTGAAAGAGCAATAGCGTCGACACCGCCCATCAAAGCAAAATATTGACCGATATATTTTTTCACCGAATAGGAATACATGTCATAGGCAAGCATGGCGCGTTTATTGCCCTTTTCAGAGGCTTCAAGGACATGCCGTAAGTCGTTGCTAATGCCAGAAATGCCAAGTAGACCAGATTCCCTATTCATGAGGTCGTCCATCTCATCAGGGGTGAGGTTTTCCTTGCGCATGACATAGGTAACAATAGCCGGATCAATGGACCCGCACCGGGTTCCCATCATCAATCCATCAAGCGGCGTCATTCCCATTGAAGTATCTATGGCAACACCGTGGTCAATAGCAGCAACTGAAGAACCATTGCCAAGGTGGCAGGTAATCAATTTCATATCACCGATACGTTCGTCTAGTACCTCGCACGTACGCTCAGCAACAAAGCGGTGCGATGTTCCATGGGCGCCATACTTTCTTATGGAGTAATCTTCGTAGAGTCTATAAGGCAAGGGGTACATATAGGACCGTGGCGGCAGTGTTTGAAAGAATGACGTGTCAAAAACCGCAACCATGGGTGTGTCAGGCATATAGTGCTGACATGCCTTAATACCCATAAGTGCTGCCTTATTATGCAGTGGAGCAATGGCCTCAAGACGATGAATTTTATCAATCACATCGTCGTCGATAAGAACTGAGTGGCTAAAATATTTGCCGCCCTGAACGACGCGGTGCCCTACTGCATCAATCTCATCGAGAGAATCAATAACATGGCCAGAATCTGAACAAAGATGGTCTAGAACCAGGTGCATAGCACTGTCGTGATCAGGAATTTCACAGTCAAGAAAGCCATAGCCTTCGTTTAAGGCATACTTATGGAAAGAGCCGGCACTGCCAACTCTTTCACAAACTCCCTTTGCGAGAACTTCCTGGCTCTCGACATTCATTAATTGGTACTTGAGGGAAGACGAACCAGCATTTACAACCAGAACGTTCAAACTTTAAAGCCTCCTTGCACGACTTCTTTCATTTAGATTCTAGAGAAGGTTTTTGTACCTCTTATGAGCACAAAGATGACTTTCGGTTAGCGGTCAACGTGCAAGTTAGATATCACGCGCAGGTGAACCTTCACTCATCGGAGCGCCCCCGAAAACGTGAATATGCAGGTGGTGGACCGATTGGCAAGCGTCATCGTTCGTATTGACAATTACTCGATAACCACTTTCCTCGATACCTTTAATCTCAGCTACCTTGCGAACGGTATTGAAAAGATATCCCATGTCTTCATCCGACAGTCCATCGCCAATATTGTCATAGTGATCTTTCGGGATAATCAGGGTGTGAACAGGCATACCCATAGAATTCAGGTCTTCAAATGCAAGGACCTTATCGTCTTCATATACCTTCGTTGAAGGTATTTCCCCTGCAACTATCTTGCAAAAGATGCAATTATCATCACGCATACCTACTCCTTACCTTATACGTATTTATGAAAGCGTGGTGTCGCGGGTCACATCGTCCGGATCCTCGCTTAACTCCCCCATTAAAGATGTCACTTTAAGCTCAGCTTCTGACAGGCGTTTATGAAGCGATGCTATCAAAGTCACTCCACGCTCGTAGGCCTTAAGGCTGTCTTCGAGCTCGAGCGTATTACCTTCTAGTCCTTGCACAATAGAATTAAGTTCTTCCATGGCTTCACGGAAGGTCATATCCTCAATCTTTTTCTTTTCGTCAGCCATTTCGTTCCTCCAAAGCTTCTACGCTGGTATCTATTTTTCTTTTCTCTTGAACTGTACAAGAAAGTTCGCCATCTGAGATAGCGAGTCGTACGGGATCTCCAACACTCACTTGGTCTATGCTTTTTACAATCTTTCTCGATTCGTCATAAGCAACTGCATAGCCACGTCCTAAAACGGACAAGGGCGATAGGTCATGGAGGCGCGAAACCGCTACCTTCTCTTCGTTTTGAAAACGTTCGAGCATATGTATACCCAAAGAGCTTGTTCTTGTCGTGAGACTAGCGAGATCCTTTTTATCCTGAGCAATTTTTAGAGGAAGACCACGCCCAAGCCGGTGTTCATAGGTTTGGATGAGCTTTGTATAATCCTCCATTCGCTGGGGAAAAATACGATTGAGTCGTTCAAGTGCAAAATCGATGGTTTGCAATTCCGTAGCAAAAAGAGCCATAGGGTCGCGAAATACCGGTCTATTTTCAAGATTCGCAAGTTTCCGGTCTTCCAAATCAATGCGCTTCTTTAAAGATGACCAGCAAACTTGGTAGCTGTGTTCAAGGAGATTCTTGATCTGCTTTCTATCCGTGCTTGCTGCTTCTGCAGCACCGGTAGGTGTTGAAGCTCGAAGGTCAGCCACCATATCGGCAATTGAGGTATCAGGTTCATGACCTATACCGGTGATAACAGGCGCCTTTGAAGCCGCAATAGCTCGTGCAAGTTTTTCGTCATTAAAGGGCATCAGATCTTCGAATGACCCGCCGCCGCGAACTAACAAAATAAGATCGACCCCAGCTGCATTTACCGTATCAAGTGCCGCAATGAGGTGTGACGGTGCATCTTTGCCTTCAACGGGAACGCCACCGAAATAAACTTCTGCAAGCGGATACCGCCTCCGAAGCGTTCGCAGAACGTCACGTACTGCTGCACCCCTCGGACTGGTCACAAGCCCAATCTTTTCCGGGAAAGAAGGAATAGGGCGCTTTCTGCGGGCATCCATAAGACCTTCGCGTTCAAGTTTGCGAGCAAGATTTGCTACTTGAAGTCTAAGATTTCCCTCCCCTGCTAAAACCAAAGAAAAAACGTCAAAATTCATCCGGCCTTTTGCTGCATAGAGGGAAAAGCGTCCCGTAATTTCAACGAGCTGGCCCACCTTAAGCTCAATACCGCTTGCATGGTAGCGGTTATTCCACATAAGACAGGGCAGACTTGCGTGCTCATCCTTGATGGTGAAATAAGCTGCTTTATAACCCGCCTTGACCGATACCTCGGAAACTTCTCCCACAATGCGTACTTGTACGCTCTCAAGCGCTGACTTGGCATAGGCCATTGCCGCACTAACTGAAAGAGCAGAGTTTTCCTGCGCTTGGTTTAGGTTGGTTTCTGAATCGGAGGCCATCTAGACTCACCTGGTTCTCCCGATAATCCAGAGCAATTGGAGAATTGAGGTTAAAGCCGCAGCTAAATACGTATAGGCACAGGCTTTAAGAACAGAAAATGCACCAGATTGTTCTGACTGCGGAAGAGCAATTGATTCCATATAGGTCATTGCACGATGAGATGCATTCAATTCAACGGGAAGCGTAATAAGCTGAAATGCAACAACAAGCCCATACAGGATGATTGCTAGGTATACAAAGGGAAGCAAGTTCATAAAGATGCCCAACATGAGAAGAAAGATCCAGCCGTTGGATGCAAGGTTTACAGCCGGAACAAGAGCACCGCGAATCTTCATAGGCGTGTAGCCTTCGGCATATTGGTAGGCATGGCCTACCTCATGGCATGCGGTTGCTGTCGCGGTAATTGAGCGTCCGTTATAAGCTGAAGGAGAAAGACTAACCGTATTATTCTTAGGGTTAAAAAAGTCCTGTCCTTCAGTTCCGCATACAACAGATACGCCAGGAATTTGATAAAAAGCAAGCATCTGTTGGGCTACTTCGGCACCAGTTAGCCCATTTGAAATGGGTACACGTGAATACTTTGACAGCTGACGGTTTACATAGCCAGAAACAACACAGCCAATAACAAGTGTTACGACTATGAGCAGTAAATAGGAGTAGCCGTAGAACATATTTTGATAACGCTCCTTAAGGTCATTTGCTAGTTCTTAGCATTGTAACGAAGCAAAAATTTTGCCGAAATAAAGTCAAAGAGAATCTACAAGTTCGTAGACGCAACGTTAAGATTGGCAATCTAGGTCATCAAGCCTTCTCTCGACGAGGTCAAATCCATCAAGCGAGAGACTTATTCTTCCTTCAACTAGGTCAATAAGCTCCTCTCCAACAATCTTTCTACGCCAACCTTTGAGAAGGTCAATGTCTTTTCGATACCCTCGTGCGATTTTTACGAGATCGTCATGACGCGCAAGCGTTGGAACAGCTATCTCAGCTTCGCCTGCCCTCTTGCGAACAAGCGCCATCATCAAATCAAGAGAAATATCGACGTTGTGCTCGGCCCGCCGTGTTCGTTCGGGCTCTGGCCAGGTATCTTCTGGTGCATCCATAGCACCTACCATGCGCTTAACCAAATCACGTGCTTGGCCCGTATCAATTTTTTCTCGTATGCCACGTACCATAAACAAATCATCAATACTGCGCGGTTCTCGCTTGCACGCTTCGATAATCTGTTCATCTGACAAAATCCACTTACGAGGAAGGTTGCGTCTCTGGGCCTGCATCTCACGCCAAGCAGCTAGCTCTCGCGCTGCTGCCATCTGTTTGGAATTCAGTTGATTAATGCGTTTGAGATGCCAAAATCTTGTGTACTCATGGGGCTCGTAGTTTTCGGGATTGGTAAGCTCATCAAAATCTTGGTCGAGCCAGCGAAGCCGTCCCTTCTTCTCCAGTGAAGCTTTCATCTTCTTATACAAGAGGGGCAGATAGACTACATCGTCAGCCGCATAATCAAGCTGCGAAGGTGATAGTGGTCTGCGAGACCAGTCAGTAAACGAGTCCATCTTCTTGAGCGAAACATTGCAAACTGAGTGGACAAGAGCCCCATACCCTATCTGCTGAGCATGTCCGAGCAAGGTTGCGGCAATTTGAGTGTCAAAGACAGGATGCGGAATAGCGCCTACTTCTTGGTAGAGAATTTCAATATCCTGTCTTCCAGCGTGGAAGAGTTTCGTAATTTTTTCGTCTTCAAGCAGTGGGCAAATGACCCGTAAGTCTTCTATTGAAAATGGGTCAACGATAACGACGCGACTATCGTTTGCAAGCTGTAGGAGACACAGCTTTGGATAGTAGGTCTTTTCACGTAAAAACTCGGTATCTATCGCAAGAATTTGAGAAGCGAAGGTTTCTGAAACGAATTTTTCGAGATTTGCCTGGTTATCGATATAGTCAAATTTATTCTGCATATCATTCCGTATCCAATGTTGTACTATCATCACTATAACAATTGGGAGGCTGCTTTGAAATTACTCATCATAAATAACCTGGCCGCTGGTCCAGGCGATGGCGCGATTTACGACTTCGTACGCGCTTTTGCCCGTGATGGTGATGAGTTTGTCATGCGTTGTACCGATGGAACCTCCTCAACGAAAGCGATGGTTACCGACGCGCATGATTTCGATGCGGTAGTAGTGGCTGGCGGCGACGGAACCATATCAAATGTGAGCTACTACCTTGCGCATTCGGGAATTCCTATCCTCCCCTTTCCGGCTGGGACCGCAAACCTCCTTGCAAATAACCTCGCTTCTCCCCTTGAGCCTCACGGTCTTGCAAAGATGATGCGTGAGAATCGTATTCTGGATTTTGACCTTGGCGAAATAGAAACGGCGGAAGAAAAATTTGGTTTTTGCATCATGGCAGGCGCTGGCTACGATGCAACAATTATGCATGAGGCCCAACCGCAAAAGCGTCTTCTAGGAGCGCTTGCGTACTTTTCAGCCGCTCTCCACAATCCAACGCCTCAACGCTCGAAACTGACGATTACCTATGACGGGAAAGAGATTGAGCGTGAAGGCATTGGTGTTCTCTTAGTTAACTTTTCAAAAATACAGTTCGATATAGGAGTGACCCACGAAAACAAACCACGAGATGGTTTGCTTTATCTTGTTGTTCTCAAGGCAGACAATGCCCTGAAACTTATCCCGGCAGTTCTTGCCGGCATCCTTGATAGAGGCGGTGCTTATCCAAGCAGGACGGATGCTCTCGAAGTACTGCAGGCCCAGTCCATTGAAGTGCATGCCGACCCTCCCCTACAAATCCAGTATGACGGAGAGCTTGCTAATTCCACAACGCCATTTAGGGCGCATGTTCTTAAGCATGCAACGCGCTACTATCTCTCGGAAGAAGGCTATGACGCCTTCTCATGGCATGAAGCCGAAGACAAGAACAACTAGTCGGCTCCATTTCCTTCATCGTCATCAATGTCTTCGGTGCTTTCAGGTTCTATTTCAATAGGAGCAGCAAATACCTGGTTGGCTGCAGGCGAATCACTGATCCACTGCTTGAAGCTTGAAGCATCTTCATCAGTGACAGGCATCATGACATACACATTGTTTCCGAGTATGACAGGCCGCAGCTGCGTACCAGGAGCCGCCATATCATCGGATGCACTTCGGATGCCCTCTTCTCTTTCCTCTTCAATGGTTTGCAGCATTTCTTTGCGAACCGCATCAATTTGGTCAGCAGTCTCAACTTCCCAACGATGCTTGCGCCACTCGTTAAATCGTGCGTTATATCGCATTTGAACAAGCTCAAGAACAAAGGCGAAGACCATTGCAAAGTAGACCATAAGCTTTTCAGCATGCATGTCGAGCACTTCGATACCTGAGTTAATACCCGTGCCGTCGAGTGCAAGTAAAACGCCTATGACAAAGATGAAGCAGAGGGCCAAAATCTTCATTTCGGGATGAGAATTTATGAAGTTAGAAACCGGATCGATGTAAACCATCATCAAAATGACTGCGATGATAACGGCAAGAATCATGATGATGAGGTGTTGCGCAAGGCCAACTGCGGTGATAACCGAGTCAATGGAAAAGACGATATCCATAACCATGATGGTTCCAACTGCTTGAGGAAGAGAAAGCATATGGGCCATACGATGCTCTTCGGAGTGAGAAGCCTTAAGTTCGGTAAGGTTTAAAACATCGCGAAGCTCAACAATACCTTTGTAGATAAGGTAAATACCACCGGCAAGCATCACAACGTCACGCATTGAGAAACCATGAACAAAGGCACCGAGATTGATAGTGAAAAGAGTATTGGTCATGTGAACAAGATACGAAGCGAAGCAGAGGAATAAAATCCTCATGCAGAGGGCTCCTGCAAGACCAAGCTTTCTTCCAATGTGCTGCTTTTCTTGAGGGAGGCGGTTTGTCGTAATCGATATGAATACAAGATTATCGACACCAAGAACAATCTCAAGAAAAATGAGTGTTATAAGGCTGATCCAGGCTTCTGCCGTTAGGAAGATAGATAAGTCCATTGTTTCTTCTATCCCTTCTATAAGCGCAACAGCAAATGAGATGCCTACGCTTTCTGCCCTTCTGCCATAAGAAAAACTCACGGCAGTTTCTCCATGCCATGAGTCTCGTTATTTCAGATATGCCAGGTGAAAAACACCAGGATGTTGACTATATCGCTCAGTTATTGAGCCAACTACTCCCTCATTGGGTGGTAATGCTACCACGCTTAGCGAATCAAGTGCAATGATATAATGCGCGAAACATGGAAACTCTCATAGGATGGCCGATGCAGAGAAAAGAAGATGAGACTACCCAAAAGAGAAGCGAAGCAATTCGCTTCCTCAGTCTTGAAAAACCGCGCGATGCGCAGTCCTTTTTTCAGGGAAATCAAAGTCTTAAACGGCTGCTTAGTGCTGCAATTTGTATCGGAGTCGTTCTTTTTTGCCTCATAGCTGGACCTTCTTTGTACGTCGAGGCTTCTTCTGCTTTAACCGTATCCTCAAGCCTTTCGCGGTCCCCTGCCCGCGATTCTATTCCTGACATCTGTTCCTTAATGGGAAAAGACGCTGACAGTATAAAATCGACACTCTCAGAAAATGGAGACCGTTTCATTGAGGGCGCAGAGGTCTCGGGTGGTATTTCTCTCATAAAAGTGCCGGATGGACAAAGCGAAGAAGAAGCATCGAATCTGCACGCAGAAAACCCCCAGAATTTAAGTCTTGCCGACACCTTAGATATGATTAGTGGATCCTATGAAATCGTTTGCAAGGGAAGTCCAGCTACCAATATAGGGCTTCATTATGCGGACTATGACTCAAAGTCCATTGCCACCGCTCTCGATAATGCGCGTGAAAAAGAGGGATTTAGTACAGAAGAAATTATCAGTTCAGGTGAAGATGAGACAGGAAATACCTACATCATGGGAAGAACGAGCCGTGGAAAAGCTGTCTATACCTGGCGCATTTCAGCGGTTCCGCTCTCTTCGATTTATCCACGTGACGGCATACCAGAAGACGCTGTCTATGTCGGTATTCGCGTAAGTGCCTAGTTGCAAAGCGACAAAAGAATCTTTTAATCCAACGAGACTGCTGGCACAAGCTCTGAGTTAAGGAAGTCCGCCATCTTGGATCCACCGATGCTTGAGCTATGGTTGCGTGCTCCTGATTTACCGTTCTCGTAAGCTTCGCTATACCCCCATGCTCCACCGGTTGAAAGATTTACAAGGGTGTTTAACGTGTCCTGAGATGTTTTCTTATCAACAGAATTCTTCAAATCAGAACTTGGATTCGAAACATTGTCGTAGTAACCACGTAAAGCAACCTCATAGGGCCAGTTGTGCGCCCATAGTTCGATTCTGTTTGAACCAGAGTTCCATGTCTTAATCAGGTTGTCCTTATTCGACTGGTCAGGCGTTGATGCCTGCGCATTTGTAACCCTAAAGTGAATAAGCTCATACTGAGAGTTACCCTTTAAGTAGACCGACGTAATAACGGCACCGGTTGAATCGCTTCCAGTCGACCACTCCACTTTGCCGCGCCATGCCTTCGGAATAACAAACGAGAAGTAATCGTTCGAAATACGATATTTCCGAGCCTCTTCAGTTTCTTTTGCCTTGCGCTCTTCTTCCTTCTTTTTCTCAATTGCCTCAGACCGTTTCTTTTCAGCTGCTTCTTTAAGCTCCTTAAGGCGGTCTTCGCTCATACCGCAATCACGTGCCATAGCAATAGAAGCCTCAATCTCTTCATCGGTCACACTTGCCGGATCAAGTTTTTGACTGAACTTGACCATAGGTTCTTGGCTTGGCTTGTTGTCTGAACCAATTGTGAAGGTAATTTCGTCTCCAGGAACATAAAACATAGTTCCATCGTCAAGAATAGGAGAAGCGATAGCTTTTACCGTATAGGAGCCACGAAGATAAGGATGGACATTGTCCTTCGGCGTGGCGCATACATCCTGAGAAACATTGTTGCCATCAAGATCGCGCCCCTCTATATGGAGGGCTACAGGCGTATCTGTTTCAGGATTGTAGTTTTCAGCTTCAATGGAAAAAGAAACATCTACCGCAGCGTGCGCAAGCACGACATCGTTTTTAAAGGCATAGATGCCACATAAAGCCCCGATAACGGCTACGGCGACAATAATCACGCTCGTCCGGATAAGACGGTCCTTCATGGCCTTGGTTGTCCGAGGGCGACGTTTTGAAGCGGGATCAATGGGCTTAATAGGAGAATCGGGATTGTGCCGAAGGCGAGTCTCTTCGCCTGAGGAAATAGTATTAGCTCTTGTGCTGCGCTCGTGGTCCTTTGAGCTAAAAATCATGGTTGATGTTCCTTACCTCGTTTACGGGAAAAGGATACCATGAAAAAACTGTCTTGAAATGGAGGAAGAACGTGGAGGCGACGTCCGGATTCGAACCGGAGATGAAGGCTTTGCAGGCCTCTGCCTTACCACTTGGCCACGTCGCCATATCTACAACAAAGGCCGGCCAAACATCAGATGACCGGCCCTAAGATGACAATGGAGCGGACGACGGGGTTCGAACCCGCGACCCCGACCTTGGCAAGGTCGTGCTCTACCAGCTGAGCCACGTCCGCATCGCGAGGAAATATATTACCTAAACAAGAAAGTCCATGCAAGGCATTTGTAAAGAAAAAGGATGAAATGGTGGGCGGTGTAAGATTTGAACTTGCGACCCCTACCGTGTCAAGGTAGTGCTCTCCCCCTGAGCTAACCGCCCACTTCTGGCCCGATGCCTAGCATCAACAGACTGATAGTCTAACAGATAACAAAAGCCTGTCAAAGGAATAAAAGACCAAGCGCGCCTCAGAACATGGCTATATCATACTCACCAAATCACTGAGCACATTGATGCGTATGTAGGGACAAGCATCAAAGCGATTCTTTCGATCAATAATTACCGGTACTAAACCCGCGCCATAGGCTCCATCACCGTCTGCATCTGGATGGTCGCCAACATGTATAGCTTTCTCTGGGTTAACTTCCATTCGCTCGCAGGCAATCTTGAAAATTTCAGGATTTGGTTTTCTATATCCAACCGCAGCAGAGGCAATAACTTCATCAAAGTATGGAAGTAGATTAACGTCACGAAGTAAGCTTTCTAAATTGGTATCCCAGTTAGAGATGATTCCAAGCCTAAAACCCCTCCGCTTTAACCCTTTCAACGTAGCAAGCACGTCACCATAAAGGGCCCAGTTTCTGGCATCAAGGTATCCTTCATGAGTCTTTTCTGCGAGACGTTCTATACCCTCAGTAAGCCCGCATTCCCGGGCAAGAAGTCGGTACATATCAAGCCAGATTTCAACAGCGCGAGAATGGCTGCACCAGAAATCGCCGTCACGAGCATACTCACGCTCATAAAACTCTCCCAGAGCAGGCATATGGCTTTCTACTTCTCGAAGTGAAACGTCATAGCCTAAGCTTTTTGCAGTAGAAACGAAGACCTCTGCAATTGAAGGGTCAGGATATATGAGGGTTGATCCAACATCGAAAAAGACAACGCGAATAGATTGACGCGTAATTCTTCCCTCTCTTATGTCTTGACCGTGCGAGAAAATCATAGAACCTCAATTAATCGATAGCTTTCACTGTTATTCAAACATAAAAAAAGAGAGCCCGTAAAGGCTCTCGTGTTTTTGGTGTCGGAGGCGGGATTTGAACCCGCATACCCGAGTTTTGGGCACTAGCACCTCAAGCTAGCGTGTCTGCCGTTCCACCACTCCGACTTCTCGCAATTAAGCAGCTTCCGTATTTTATCGCAGTTGCCACCTAGTTTAAAGAAGAAATTACGAATCCTTATCGTGGGTTAATCGATCCCTGAGGATATACGAACATCAAAATAATGAGCGTCACAATAAATACAATTGCAAGAATAATGGTAATGCGATCAAGATTCCGCTCAACAATACTTGTACCGGTCTGCGTATTGTATAAAGAACTTGCAATCATATCCGAAATGCCAGTTCCCTTGCCTGAGTGCAAAAGAATGAAAACAATCAGGCCGATTCCTGACGCAAACAACAGTATCAAAAGTATTATTAGCAACGGGCTCATCTAGTAATGCTCTACTTTCTTAGGTTTATCTATCTTACCCCGGTCACGGATAGAAGATTATAAGCGCACTTCATATGCCATGACAAGTATTGTTCCCTGGATATTCTTCTAAACTTCCCAATTAGAGACAGGCCTTAATAAGATCGACAAAAGAGTCTGCATCAAGGGAAGCGCCGCCGACAAGACCGCCATCGATATCTTCTTGTGCCATCAGACCCTCTACATTGGCAGGTTTCATAGAGCCGCCATAGAGAATACGCATTTCATCTGCGGTTTCCTGCGAATAGATTTCGGCAATAGTTTGACGAATAGCTAAGCAAGCGTCCTCAGCTTGTTCCGGAGTTGCCGTCCGGCCGGTGCCAATTGCCCAAATAGGTTCATAAGCAATAACGCAGTCTTTAGCATCTGCCTCTTCTACTCCGGCAAGCGCTGCACGTACCTGAGGACAGATAAAGTCGTTTGTTTTACCCTCATCGCGAACAGCAAGCGATTCGCCGACACAGATAATAGGATGAAGGCCGCCTTCAAGTAATGCTTTAACCTTAAGGTTGACCGTCTCGTTGGTTTCAGCGAAGTAAGCACGACGCTCAGAATGTCCAACGATGCAGTGTGTACAACCAATCTCGGAAAGCATCCTTACTGAGATTTCACCCGTAAAGGCTCCTTCGGGTTCCCAATGCACATTTTGGGCGCCAACGAATATCTCATCTTTATCGAATTCAAATACGGAATAGACCTGCTTTAAGTCTACAGCTGGTGGGCAAACCACGATGTCCATGTGATGTGACCAGTCTTTAAAATACCTATTGGAAATTTCCTGTGCTAAGACGACAGCCTCAGCCGTTGTCTTATGCATCTTCCAGTTACCTGCCATCATAGGCCTACGTGTCATAGTTGCTCCTTATTCTTCTTACTCGCTTTTGAGAGCTTCAAGTCCAGGCAATTTTTCGCCCTGAACCAATTCCATAGAGGCGCCACCGCCTGTTGAAATAAAGGTCATACTATCGGCAAGGCCAAACTTATTGACCGCCGCGACACTGTCTCCCCCACCAATAATGGTGGTTGCATGCGTGTTATCTGCAACAGCGCACGCAACAGCTTTCGTTCCAGCCGAGAAAGATTCCATTTCAAATACACCCATGGGTCCGTTCCAGAACACCGTGCGGGCAGCTGCAATAGCTTCAGCATACAGTCCTGCTGTTTTCGGACCGATGTCAAGGCCCATCATGCGTGATGGAATTCTTTCAATATCAACTGTTGTGATGATGGAATCCTCACTGAACTCACTTGCGCAGACCTGGTCAACGGGAAGCAGAAGGTTAACACCTTTATCTTCAGCCTTGTCCAGCATTGCCTGCGCACGATCAACCCAGTCCTGTTCAACAAGCGAAGTGCCTACTTCGTATCCTCTTGCAACCAAAAAGGTAAAACTCATGGCACCGCCGATAATAAGCGTGTCACATTTATCGAGGAGAGCATCTATGACCTTAATTTTGTCAGAAACCTTTGAGCCGCCAAGAATGGCAACAAAAGGACGGTCCGGGTTTTCAAGCATGCCTGAAATTGTTGAAACCTCTTTAAGGATAAGATAGCCGGCATAGGCCGGAAGTAATTTTGCAACGCCGGTAGTCGATGCGTGAGCACGGTGAGCAGTGCCGAACGCATCGTTTACATAGATATCAGCAAGACTTGCAAGCGCCTTGCAGAACTCAGGGTCGTTCTTCTTTTCGCGCGCATCAAAGCGGAGATTCTCAAGAACTAAGACTTCCCCGTCTTTGAGATTTGCAGCTTTCTTGTGTGCATCCTCCCCCACAATGTCTGAGGAGAAATAAACAGGAGCATCAATGAGTTCGCTTAAACGCTCGGCCACAGGCTTTAAAGAAAATTCCTCTTCATAGCCAGTTCCTTGCGGCCTTCCTCGGTGACTCATGATAATAAGACGGCCGCCGTGGTCGATAAGATACTGCAGCGTCGGAATTGCAGCCCGAATGCGCGTATCATCGCTTACTTTTCCATCGGCAATGGGCGTATTGAAATCAACACGCACCAGTATGCGCTTGCCCTGTGGGTTCATTTCTTCCAAAGACTTTATAGAGGACATAGATTCACCTACCTCAAGAAGAAGCGGGCGACCCTGCAAGCCGCCCGCCGAAATCGCCTCTTAGAATAATATTTTGACGAGGTCTTTTACGCGGTTTGAATAACCCCATTCATTGTCATACCAAGAAATACACTTGGCAAAATTGCTCTCGCCACCAAGAACCATGGTCATGCCAGCATCATAGATAGATGAATGAGCATTTCCGATGATGTCGGTGGAAACCAAAGGCTCTTCACTATACTCAAGTATGCCCTTCATAGGACCTTCTGCAGCAGCCTTCATGGCAGCATTGATTTCTTCTTTCGTGGCAGCGCGGCCAAGCTCGACCGTGAGGTCGACCATGGAGCCATCAGGAGTTGGAACGCGTGTTGCGAAGCCATCAAATTTGCCCTTAAGTTCTGGCAATACTAAAGAAACGGCACGTGCAGCACCACTTGTCGTGGGGATAACGTTTAAAGCAGCAGCACGCGCACGACGAATATCTTTATGAGGAAGGTCAAGGATCTTTTGGTCATTCGTATAAGAATGAATCGTGTTCATATAGCCGCGTTCAATACCGAAGTTATCAAGGAGAACCTTTGCAAACGGTGCGAGGCAGTTGGTGGTGCAGGAAGCATTCGAAATAATATTGTGCTTCTCACCATCATACTTATCGTCATTTACACCCATAACAACGGTAATATCTTCGTTCTTTGCTGGTGCGCTGATAACAACCTTCTTAGCGCCAGACTCAAGGTGAGCGCAAGCTTTTGTTCCGTCAGTGAAAAAGCCAGTTGCTTCTACAACAACGTCAACACCGAGCTGACCCCAAGGAAGATTCGCGGGGTCGCGGTCACAAAGCTTGGTAATCTCATGTCCATCAACAACAAAGGAATCGTCTTTTGCTTCGATGGTGTCGAACATGCGACCATGCACTGAGTCGTACTTCAGAAGATGAGCTATTGCAGGGATGGCACCAAGGTCATTCACGGCAACGACCTCAAGCTCGGGGTCATTTGCCATTGCGCGGAAAACGAGACGCCCGATTCGCCCGAATCCGTTGATGCCTACTTTGATTGCCATGTGTATCCCCTTTCGTTAGATACTTGAGTTAAACAATACCTTTGGTCCGATGGCACGGACCTATCCATTTTACTCCCTTATCTCCTTAGCCATCTGTTCTATTCTCCGCACGCGATGGTAGACGGCGGATTTGGATAGCGGAGGGGAGGCCATTTCACCTAACTCTTTTAAGGTGGCACTTGGATATCTTACCCGTAGTCGTATGAATTCTTGAAGGGCTGGAGGTAGATTCTCCATACCATGAGCTTCTAATACGGTTCTTATAGCAAAAATTTGGTCCACGGAAGCATTTGCACTCTTTGCTTGGTTTGCGATTTCTGCATTCGTGATTCGATTAACATCGTTGCGTACACTTTTGATGACACGTTCATTTTCCATTTTAAGCGCAGCCTGGTGTGCCCCCACATAGGCAAGAAACTCAAGAATAGCTTCCCCGCTTTTTAGGTAGACCATATAAGAATTTCTACGCTGCATGACTTTCGCTTTAATGCCCTTGCGGCCCATAAGTTCGACAAGGCCAGAAGCAAGCTCTTCAGATTCGACCGTAATTTCAAAATGAAAATTGCCTTTAGGGTTGGCTACAAATCCACTACCAAGAAAAGCACCCCTCAGGTAGGCAGCCGCACAACATTGTTTTTCAACTAATTGAGGGCGAATTCCCATCTCAAGACCCGAATCAGAGAGCACACCCATATCAAGGAGCGCATCGTTGAGCTTTTCCTGTGTTGGAATACTAATTAGATAGTTCGGAATTTTATGGAGGACGCTTCTTCGAACGGTCAGTTGCGTCTTGAGGCCATATATCTCATGCAGCAATCGAATAATGAGACGTGCCACACTCGGTGCGTCAGTAGAGATTTCAAGACGGTATTTTCCCTGTCCACTGAAATAGAGCGTACCCTCGATACGGACAAGCGCAGCTAAGGTTGCCTTTTCGCAGTGACTGCAGACGGGCGCAACACGGGTTAATTCATCTTTTACTTCTGCCGTGAACGACACAGCTTAAACACCCCCGCAAACGCATCCCGCAAAAGTTCTGGGTCATGCCAAGTTGGATGCTTTGGATCAAGGAGGTTGCGACAAATAACAACAACGCCTTCTTCGCGTTGAATTTCCTGAACATCCTTATAGGTGATAACAACCGGACGAATATGACCCGAAAGATCCTCATCATCCATTTCAGCATTTGAGGCATGCTCTGGGCTGTCTCCCGTAACAAAGTTAAAACTTCCTGTTGCTGGACTATCGGGGCGCAGGTGAAGAGGCGTATGAATGAGTGCGTAGTCTAGAAGGCCCCGCATACCGTGGTCGAGTAATGCCTGCACATGCTCACGAGCAGTAAGTCCCCAAGTTTCACCCTGCATATCTGCAAGCGAGCACACAAAAAGGGTAGCTGCATGCGAATTACGGATTGCATCGAGAATGCCAGGTACCAAAAGATTGGGAATGACCGACGTAAAAAGTGAGCCTGGTCCAAGCACGATAAGGTCTGCATTGCTGATAGCTTCTATGGCTGGCTCGTAGGCACGAATAGGCTTAGAAGACCGCAGCTCAACATGTTCGAGTGCGGTCCTTGAATGACAAGCAACTGCCTGCCCTTCAATCTCACTTCCATCTCTTGTACGTGCGTGTAAAGTAACGCGCCCTAAGGTTGAAGGATAGACATGACCCTGAGCATTTAATACGCGCTCACAAATTGCAATAGCTTCAGGGAAGGACCCTGAGGCATCTTCAAGAGCCGAAAGCATGAGATTTCCTAAGGTATGGTTTGCCGCAAACGGAAAACGATACTTAAAAGCCTGCGTCATAGGGTCTTGCGGATCAGCGGCCATGGCCGCAATGCACTTGCGAACATCTCCCGGAGGTGTGACGTCTGCCTCCTCGCGAAGCGCACCGGTCGAGCCACCATCATCAGCCATGGCAACAACTGCAGAGGTCTCTACTCCCATAGAAAGCAGGGTTCTGATGGATACCGGAGCGCCTGTTCCTCCGCCAATAACCACCGCTTTTTTATGGTGCCTGAAATCAGTTTTTGGCAAGACCTTCCCCAAAGCTGGGAAGGCAGCGGTAGCTGAAGGGTCTATGCTAAACGCTTTACCTTTCATGCGAAAATCCGTTTCTAGCGCCGAGAAGCGCGGCCTTGCATCCTATGATGACCTTGGTGAGGGTTGGGTATCTCATGACGGTTCAGACGCGAATGACGTCGACTTTGGTCTTCGTCATGACCTTGACGTGTTTGAGAATTTTCTTTAGCCCTGTCTTGAGCCTGTCTCATGGGTACCTTATCCGCCTGCGTGTTAGGAACGGGTTTGGGACTTGTTGTCACCGCAGGAGGGCGCGACTCTATAGGGCGCATAGAACCCGAAGTTCCCAGCGGCTTAAAGGGATTTGTAGCATCAAGAGAGGGATTCGCATTCACTAAGACGCCGTCAGAGCGCTCGGCAAGAGCTAAGTCGCGGTGGGCAATGCTGACGCGGTATCCCTTCTTCTTTAAGTACTCTCCCGTTTCTTCGGCAAGTGCAACGCTTCGATGCTGACCACCGGTGCATCCCATAGCGATAGCGAGCTGCTGCTTGCCTTCTTTCACATACCCCGGCATGACACAGTCTAAAAGCGCATACCATTTGTCTAAAAACTCACGCGTTTCTTCGTGCAAAATGACAAAGTCACGAACAGGAGCATCGAGTCCAGTAAGTGTTCGTAGCTTTGGATCATAATATGGGTTTGGAAGAAAACGAACGTCCATCACGAGGTCGGCATCATCGGGGGCTCCATGCTTGAAACCGAAGGAATAGACAGTAACGGAAAGACCCGCGCTTTCGTTTCCTCCAGTAAAAATCTTATTTATCTTGGCGCGAAGCTGTGTTGGCAATAGATCTGTTGTATCGATGACGTAGTTCGCTCGTTCACGAATCCCAAACAAGAGGTCACGCTCACGCCGGATACCCTCCGAAATAGGAGCTCCATCGCTACACATCGGATGTCTTCGACGGCTAGATTTATACCGAGCAATAAGTTTTTCATCGTCTGCGTCTAAGAACAGAACACGAAAGTCAATCTTTTCTTCTTTCATGCGGTCAAGCTCAATATTGAGCCGCGAAAAATATTGCTGGGAGCGAGCATCGCAGACAATCGCAATGCAACGCCGGTCAATATCTTGGTTCGGAATATGAGCAAGGTGGAGGAGGTTGCTAATGAGTCCAGGTGGAAGATTATCGACACAGTAATAGCCGAGGTCTTCAAATACGTGCATGGCTTCAGTTCTACCAGCTCCACTCATTCCGCTGATAATTACCACTTCTGGCATGGTTTGCATGGTGGATTCCGCTTGAGCCATATGCGTCTAGTCCCCTCTATTCGACGTTTGTTCTATGGTAGGTTTGTCGTCTGTATGGTGAACCTTAAAATCCATCGACTTCTCTTTTTCATTATACTGCCTTAAAACTCGATAGAGCTCTTCAGCAACATCTTCTGGCAGTACCCCCGTTGCCTTGATTTCTTCAAGCGTGGCGGCTTTAAGCCGTTTGAATGACTTGAAGGCTTTCAGGATGGCTTTCTTGCGTACAGGACCTATGCCCCCAACTTCATCAAGGACACTTAAGGTCATGCCCTTTCCCCGGAGCTCACGGTGATAGGTAATAGCAAACCTATGCGCCTCATCGCGTACCTGTTTCACCAGATAGAGTGATGCGGACCCTCCCGGCAAAACAACCGGTCCACTCTCCTGCCAAGGAACAAAGAGCTCCTCATCTCGTTTCGCTAAGCCGGTAAGGCCAATATCATCAAGCCCCAGTTCATGAAAGACTTCAACCGCAGCACTTAGCTGGGGTTTGCCGCCATCGAGAATAACGAGGTCTGGCTTCTTTCCAAAGCGTTCATCTTCCATACGTTCGGGTGCATAACGGCGCCTCAGCACTTCCTGCATACTTAGAAAGTCATTCGCTTCATTAAGAGGAGTTTTAATCTTAAAACGACGATATTGGTTCTTATCAGGTTTGCCATTTGTAAAAACAACCATCGATGCAACCGTGTATGACCCATGAATGGTAGAAATGTCGAAACTTTCTATGCGCAGCGGTGGACTATCGAGGGCCAGAGCACTTTCCAGCTGAAGAAGAGCTGTATTTATCCGTTTATCGTCATAGTTGGTGCGCACCTTATAGCGTAAAAGAGTATGCCGCGCATTTGTTTCAGCAAGACTCACCAGCTCAGCCTTCTCCCCTTTTTGCGGAACAAGAAAATGTACCTGGGCATGGTGGGTGCTCTCAAGTTTTTCGGTGAGCCACATTGCCATTGCTTCTTCGTCCTCAGGCGCTGTCCTTACAACGATTTCATGAGGAATGGATGTAGTAGCGTCGTAGTAGCGCAGTAAAAACATATGGAGGAGGTCATCATCGGGGATGTCACTTCCCTTATTAAGGATGAACTCGTTGCTATTGATAATGCGTCCCTCACGTATCATGAAGACGTGAACGCCAGCAATGGTTTCCTCCCGATAAATACCAATCACATCAGCATTGAGATTGTGCGCAGATACGGCGTGCTGCTTGCTTGTCAGAGATTGAATGGTGTCGATACGTGATTTCATACGGCCTGCGCGCTCAAAATCAAGGGTCGCAGCCGCCTTATTCATCTCTTCCGTTAGTTCTTCAATAAACTCATCTTGTTTGCCGGAAAGAAAACGCTCTACTCGTTTAACGTTTTTCGCATAGTCTTGGGGACTGATTGCCCCTGAGCATGCACCGGGACCAAGACCTACATGACAATCAAAACACGGTCGCAGAGATGGATTTTCTTTGAGGTAGTCTTCCCAAGAGACTTTTTCTAAATTGCGAGAGAGTCTTCGCCAGTCGGCGCAGGCGCTTGCACATATTGGAACTACTCTCCGTGCTATATCAATAAGTTCGCGAGCTGCTTTGCTGTCCGTGTAGGGGCCAAAGTACTTTGTCCCTGCTTTGTGTTTCTCCCGCGTGTATTTAATAGACGGAAAAGTATCCGAAAGGGTAAGCGCAATAAATGGATACGATTTATCGTCTTTGAAATCCGCATTAAAAAAGGGAGCGTACTGCTTAATTAGGTTCTTTTCGAGTACGAGCGACTCATGTTCGTTTTCTACAACGATGTATTCAAAGGAATAGATCTGGTCAACCAGCAGCGGAATTTTTGCTCTATCATCTTGGAAGTTTACGTACTGACGCATGCGGGCACGAAGCTGTTTGGCCTTTCCCACATATATAACTTGCCCAGATTCATCTTTCCAAAGATAAACGCCGGGCAAACAAGGAACGCTATCGAGCTCTTTTTTTATTCGCTGAATGCGTTCTTTTGAGCTTTGATTTGAGGACTTGGCACCTGAGTCCATGGCCCGCTCGTCTCTATCTTTACTCTCTGTCATGAAGCTGAGTATAACAAAGGACTTTGAAGCTTGGATGATTGGTCAATGGAGGTGCAGGATACTGCTCGAAGGTTATCAATTAAAAGACTACGGGTTTTATACAAGCATATTTAGGAAACGCCATGTTTTTCTCTGAGTTTTGCAGCATTGTGGTAGGCGAAAAAGCCCGAACAAAGAAGAAAGATAATAGCTATGATACCGACAATGAAAATAGCGTCAAAGCCAATACTGTCGGCAATAAAACCCCAGATACTGAGCCCAATAGCATCTCCTGCTGCTACCCCTACCGCAACATAGCTATAGATTTTAAAGAAGTCGAGTGTCCCATACAGCGCTCGTACAAAGAGCGGGATGACGACATTCGCTGAAGCATAAAAGATGCCAAATAGGAATGCACCAATATAAAGCATGATCAAAAGACCGGGGAACAAGAGCATACAGATAAGTCCGAAAAGGCCACAGGCCATAGCAAGGCTAACACAGGCTCGTGCAGATAATTTATCGTTTATGGTTCCCAAGAAAATCTTGCCAATGGCACTTCCCGCCATTGAAACGGAAACAACAATTGATGAAGCTGCTACAACATCGGGGAAATTGGTCTGAGCTGATGCGTATGATGGAAAGTACTGACTTATCTCAACACAACAGGTCACCAAAAAACCGAAGATAAGCATGACGTAGAAAGATGGCGACTTCACGACATAACGAAGAGGAACCGCAACAAGATGACGTTTACCATCCTGGTGAGCCTTCGACTTTACGTGAAAGAACTTGGGAGTGAAGTTGAGACTTTCAACTGGAGACATATCAATATCGGAAGGCTTGCTTCTTACGCAGAACAGGGTAAATGGCAAAGTAAGCAATAAGGTTACTAGTCCAAAAAAGAGATAGGCAAGCCGCCAACCTTCGGGCCCGAGTGCGATAAAGTAACCGCCAATCGGATTAAAGACTGCCCCTCCTATGCCAGAAAAGGCAAAACATAAGCCGGTAAAGAAACCAACATGCGTGTTAAACCATCGGTTGATAAGCAGGGGAACCGCTAGGTAGAGCAGAACAGACAAGCCAATGCCCATAACTATCCCAAGAAGATAAAAGTGCCAGAGCTCTTGGCTTATCGAGAGTAGTAAAAACGGAACACCAACAAGACATACTGCTCCCGAAAGAACAAATCGAACATCATAAGCTTCAAGGACTCGTTCTTGAATAGGCATAACAACCATTGCCGAAAGGCAAACGATGCTCATATATAAAGCAAGCTCACCACGCCCCACTCCTAGATATGAGCTTACAGGCGTGATGTAAATTCCCGTACAGCCCAATACTAAAGCGCACGGTGCAAAGCATATAACGATGCCCGTAAGCACCACGAGGGCGGGAAATATTTTCTGTTGGCGACTAAGAGTCATACACCTAAATACGGTCCATTCAGCCGATAAAGCCAGACAATTATATAGGTGAAAGACAAAAAAGCCTACTGGTGATGCCCACATTTCCTCCATTTTGGATTGGGAAAACCACCCTTGAAAGGCTGTCACAAAAACGTAAGCGGTAAGAAATGTTTCCGCTTTTTTAAATCGGTGTGTAAACGCCCCGGAAATCTCGAGGCACTTTTTATAATCGCAGTATCGCATGGCAGAAAAGGAGGACACCATGACATACGTTGAAAGGGTTATTGAAGAGGTAAAGCAAAGGGACCCCTACCAGCCCGAGTTTATTCAGGCAGTTACCGAGGTGCTCAAGTCTATTGAACCAGTCATTAATCAGCACCCCGAGTATGAGCGTTCAAAGATTTTGGAGCGCATCGTTGAGCCAGAAAGAACAGTTATCTTCCGTGTTCCCTGGATCGACGATAATGGTGATGTTCAAGTAAATCGTGGTTACCGTGTTCAGTTTAATAGCGCTCTTGGCCCCTACAAGGGCGGACTCCGCTTCCATCCAACCGTTAACCTGAGCATCGTTAAGTTCCTCGGTTTTGAGCAGATTTTCAAAAACAGCCTCACTACCCTTTCCATGGGTGGTGGCAAAGGTGGTTCTGACTTTAATCCTAAGGGGAAGTCGGACAACGAGATTATGCGCTTCTGCCAGAGTTTCATGACCGAACTTTCAAAGCATATCGGCGGTGATACTGACGTACCTGCAGGTGATATCGGTGTTGGCGCCCGTGAAATTGGCTACTTATTCGGCCAGTACAAGCGTATTCGCAACGAATGGGCTGGCGTTATCACCGGCAAGGGCCTTTCTTTCGGTGGATCTCTCGCCCGCAATGAAGCAACCGGCTATGGTCTTGTCTATATTGTTCAAGAACACCTCAACTGCAATGGCGATGACCTGAATGGCAAGACGGTATGCATATCAGGTTCCGGTAATGTTGCAAGCTATGCAGCAGAAAAGGCCATCCAGCTGGGCGCTAAAGTTCTTACGATGTCTGACTCAACAGGTTGGGTCTACGACGAAAATGGTATTGATATTGAGGTTGTTAAGCAGATAAAGCAGGTCGAACGTGGTCGCATTAAAGACTATGCTGACCGTGTGAAGGGCTCTGAATATCATGGAGGACGTGGTGTCTGGGTTATTCCATGCGATATCGCACTTCCTTGCGCTACCCAAAATGAAGTCTTCCCAGAAGATGCTGAGAACCTGATTAAGAATGGCTGCAAGATTGTTGCGGAAGGCGCAAACATGCCTCTTACTCTTGAAGCTACTCAGATGATTCAAGACAACAATATCTGCTTCATCCCAGGTAAAGCTTCTAATGCCGGCGGCGTTGCGACCTCTGGCCTTGAGATGTCACAAAACTCCGAGCGCCTCTCCTGGACCTTCGAGCAGGTTGACAACAAACTGCAGGATATTATGAAGTCTATCTATCACGCGGCTGACGATGCAGCACGTGAATATGGGTGCGAGGGAGACTTCGTTGTCGGTGCCAATATCGCAGCATTCAAAAAGATTGCCGATGCAATGATGGCTCAGGGTATTGTCTAAACACTGCAGATACTCGGTATGATTTTCAAGATAATGGCGGCTTCTGTTAGTCGCCATTATTTTTTATTCGAGTGACTTCACTTCTTTTGCGGTAATGGTCTTGCTGGAAGATACAACCATAGACCCAATTCTTCCTTCAACCGGGGTGTCAACGAGCGGGGAATCCCCTTTCATCTTGCCTTCGACGGCGTTTCCTCCCCCATCCGTACAAACAATTAAGTTCACCCCTGAAGCGCTGCCAAGATAATATGCAGCCGGTGTCACCGCGATTATTAAATCAACGTTATAGGTGTTGAAATAATCAATGTGCTTTTTGAGCTCTTCTTCCGAAATACGTTCTGTAATACTAAAAATTCCAAATCTATAATTGCCCTTCTTGATGATGATATCGTCTTTGTAAGCAAGCGGATTTTCCGTATCGAGGGTATAAACGAGCGCTCCTTTATCTTCATAGTTTTGTACTACCTCATCGAGGGTAAGATCTGTATTGGTATCACTGTTCTCCTCATTTGAGGCATTTGATGCATCCTGCGTGTTTTCTGCAGTATTCGATGACTTAGAAGCATCTTCCTGGGCAGCCTTTTCAATTTGTGAAGCGTCATGGGTTCCTTCATAGACAATGGCAAGGTAGCCATCCATCTGCCCTGACTGTTCATCAAAATTTGAAGCAGCGAGATTCCAAGAATGTCCCGCGATGAAGTACCAAAGAAGCCCGCCCCCAGTTAGAACGAGCATCAGAATAAAGAGCACGAGCGCTATTTTTTCGCGAGAAGGTTTCGTCATAATGCTTGGATTATACCGAGCCGCTACGCAACGAAACAGACTAATCCTTCACTTTCACACGTCCTTTGAAATCTCTTTTGATTGTTTTGGGCGCATGATATGAATACGTTTACGCTGGACAACATTTTTCTTGGATTGAACAGTTGAAATAACAACCATGATGAGAATAAGGATGAGACCTGCAATATCGGCAGGGGTAAAGGAAACATTGAGCATGGTTGCCGTAAGCACCATTGCCGCTACCGGCTCAATACAACCAATAAGCCCTGTTCTTATTGGTCCAGCATCCTTTACTCCTTGCAGATAAAAAACATACGCAACAATCGTTCCGATAAGAACAACAATGGCAAAAGGAATGATGATGTCTGCTTCAAGCGGAAGCGCATAGTTCCACGGCTGTGTTCCCAATCCTAAAATGATGCCCCCGATACTCATGCCGATGCCGGTAACAAGGAAGTTTCCCCAACGAGCAAGCGCACGGACAGGTATGAGCGTGTAGCAGGGCAAAGAGCACGCCAGAATGATGCACCAGATTAATCCTGTTTCAGAGATATTGAGCGTCCCCAAATCACCCTTCGTTGCAATTAAAAGCGTTCCAACTAAAGCAAGGATGAGGCATATAAAATCACGCAGTTTTGGCAGCCGTCGATCGCGCACACAAAGGACGAACATGATGATGACAATTCCAGACCGTTCAAATACGGCTGCTGTTCCTGCATTCGTATATGCGATGGAAGAGGTATAAGCAACTTGAGTAAGCGCTATACCAAAAATTCCAAAGGCTAAAAGCTCCACGAGAGATCGTTTATCGTGAAGCAGTTGTCGGATTCTTTCATGTTCGGTAATGACACAAAAAGTCATGAAAATAAGTGCAGCAAGAATGAGTTTCATAGCGGCAACCCATTCAATAGGAATACCCTTTTCTGCAGTTAAATACTGCGTGAGAGTGCCGGTAAGCCCCCAAAGAATACTCCCTGAAGCGGCGAATATAACACCTCGTATGAGATGCGGATAGGTTTCACGTCTTGTGCGTCTGTTGATGGGTTCTGCGCTCATAAGAGCATTGTATGTGCATTTGCACAAAAAGAAATACTGTAAACAACGACAAGAATCAATTGAGAATTTAAGGCTCTTTACTTATCTGTATTCAGTATCTCTTTCAGGAACTTACCGGTATAGCTCTGAGGGTTCTTGGCGACTTCTTCAGGTGTACCTGTTGCAATAATTTTTCCACCGCCAGCGCCACCGTCGGGACCTAAGTCTACGATACGGTCAGCGCTTTTTATGACATCGAGATTGTGCTCAATGACGACAACCGTATTACCGGCATCAACCAGGCGCTCGAGGACGTTTAATAGTTGGCGTACATCTTCAAAGTGAAGGCCTGTTGTAGGCTCATCTAAGATGTAGAAAGTCTTGCCGGTTTGACGTTTCTGCAGCTCACTTGCGAGTTTTACACGTTGGGCCTCGCCACCCGAAAGCGTTGTTGCAGGCTGCCCTAAGCGGATATAGCCAAGCCCAACGTCATGTAAGGTTTGCAATTTACGCTTAATCCCAGGAATGTGCTCGAAAAACGACAACGCATCATCAACGGTCATATCTAGTATTTCTGAAATGTTCTTGGACCGATAGGTCACTTCAAGCGTTTCGCGGTTATAGCGTTTTCCATTACAAACTTCACAAGGAACATAGATATCAGGAAGAAAATGCATCTCGATTTTTATCTGACCATCACCCTTGCAGGCCTCACACCGGCCACCTTTAACGTTGAAGGAGAAGCGACCTGGTGAATAGCCACGTGCCTTTGCCTCTTGGGTTGACGCAAAGAGGGCGCGTATGTCATCCCAAAGGCCAATATAGGTAGCGGGATTCGACCGCGGCGTGCGGCCAATTGGGCTCTGGTCAATATTGATAGCCTTATCCACCTTGTCAAGGCCTGTCATCTTGCGGTAGGTTCCCGTACGCTGGTGCGCGTGATTGACCCGATTTGCGAGTGCTGGTGCAAGTGTATCGGTGATAAGCGAGCTTTTGCCCGACCCAGAAACTCCCGTGATAACTGTTAGAGTGCCGAGCTCTATTTCTAACTTTACGTTTTTAAGGTTATTTTCCTGGGCACCTGTTAATACCAGTTTGCCTTTGCGAGGATTTCTTCTCTTTTCTGGAATCTCAATCTTTCTGCGACCGCTCAGATAGTCGGCAGTCAGTGAATTTTTCGCCTTCACAATCTCTTTTGGCGTACCCTCGGCTACCACATAGCCGCCTTCTTCTCCAGCACCAGGACCCATGTCTACCACGTAGTCCGCACTTCTTATTGTTTCCTCATCATGTTCGACAACAATAACGGTATTACCCAAATCGCGGAGGTGTTTCAGGGTGTCGATAAGCCGCTCGTTATCGCGTTGGTGAAGGCCAATAGAAGGTTCGTCAAGGATGTAGAGCACACCCATCAGACCTGCACCGATTTGTGTAGCAAGACGAATACGCTGCGCCTCTCCACCGGAAAGCGTTGCTGTTGCTCTTGAAAGCGTGAGGTAATCAAGCCCTACATTGACCAGAAACTCAAGACGAGCCTTGATTTCTTTGACAATAGGACCGGCAATACGTACATCTTGTCCTGTGAACTCGAGACTCTGAAAGAAGGTATAGGACTCGGCAGCGCTCATATCGCAGATATCGATGATAGACTTTCCGCCTACTGTGACGGCAAGAATCTCAGGACGTAGGCGCTTGCCGTGACAGGTTTGACACGGAATGGTTGCGAAATAGGCTTGGAGGCGTTCTCGCTGCGTATCGGTCTTCGCCTCGTGGTAGCGATTCATAACTGCCTCAAGAATGCCTTCCCACTTGATATACCAATAGGTTTGCCTGCCATCAAGCGTAAGGTAGTCAACACGGACACGACCTTTGACACCATACAGAAGGCCATGCTGAACCTTTTTAGTCATATCTTCCCAAGGTGTGTTTTCGTCAGATCCAAGGTGCCGAGCAACCGCCTTGAGAACCTGTGGGTAGTAGTTCCCGTGTCGAAATGGCGCCACTGCTCCCTCTTCAAGGGAAAGCGAGGGGTCAGGAATGACGAGTGTTGGGTCAACCTCTTCCCTGCTGCCAATTCCAAGACAATCAGGGCATGCACCGTATGGCGCATTAAAGCTAAAGTCTCGAGGCTGGAGTTCATCCATCGAATAGCCGTGCTCTGGACAAGCCAAAGCTAAGGAAAATATCTGCTCTCCCTCTGCAAGACCTCCTGTAGCTCCCGACGAGGTAGGTTTTGACTCTCCAAGAGCTTTTCCGTCCTTATCGAGGAGTTGTACAAGAACACGACCGTCAGCAAGCGTTGTAGCCAGTTCAACTGCTTCGGCAATACGCGCGGTTGCTGACTCTTTTAAAATGACCCGGTCAACGACAACATCAATAAAGTGTTTAATCTGCTTATTGAGCGTAATACGCCCTTCACCAAGACGAGTAATTTCGCCATCGATGCGAACACGTGTGAATCCCTCTTTCTGCAAGTCCTCAAAAAGCTTGGTGAACTCGCCTTTTCTGCCAGTGACAACCGGTGCCATAATAATGGCTCGATTTCTCTCATCACTTGCAAGTCCAAGAATTTCATCCGTTACCTGGTCTGTTGTTTGCTTCTTAATAACACGCCCACAGACCGGACAGTGCGGGATACCCACCCGTGCAAAGAGTAAACGGAGGTAGTCATAAATTTCAGTCGTTGTACCAACCGTTGAACGAGGGTTTCTGCTCGTCGTCTTTTGATCTATCGAAACTGCTGGTGAAAGCCCATCAATGCTATCAAGGTCAGGCTTATTCATTTGGCCTAGGAACATACGCGCATAGCTTGAGAGACTCTCAACATAACGTCGCTGCCCTTCGGCATACATGGTGTCAAAAGCAAGGGAGGATTTACCGCTTCCGGACAGTCCGGTAATAACGACCAGTTTATCTCGAGGAATACTCAAGTTGATGTTCTTAAGATTGTGTTCCCGAGCACCCTTTATAACAATGGCATTTTGTCCCATAGGTTAAATTTCTTTTCCTTTTTATAAAAATTGTTATGCGTATTATTACCCACGCGGGTGCGCTTGGTAGTGAACTTTTTTCAAGCGCTCAGGTGATAAGTGGGTGTAAATCTGAGTTGTTGAAAGACTTGCATGGCCAAGCATCTCTTGAACGCTGCGCAAGTCCGCCCCACCACTCAATAAATCGGTAGCGAAAGTATGGCGCATATCATGCGGAGAAAGCGATTCGTTCAGACCCGCTTCTCGTACGGTTTCCTTGAACATCTTTCTAATTGCATCAGGAGTCATGCCGTTGCCACGCGTGGAAACAAAGAAGAACTCGCTTGTTTTGCCCTTGAGCAACTTTGGTCGACTCAAACGCAGGTAGGTACGCATGGATTGAAGTGCCATGTCATGAAGTGGGATGATGCGCTCTTTATTCCCCTTTCCGAGTACTTTTACCTGGCCGGAAGGAAAGTCAACATCCTTTAGTTTGAGCGAAGCAACTTCGCTGACACGCGCTCCACAGGCGTAGAGAAATTCGAGAATTGCCTGGTCGCGCATGTCTGACGCCGTTTGTTCCCGAGCATTCCCATAAAAGTCATGACTCGCATGAACGCTGAGCAATCGTGTCATATCTTTCGGTCGAATAACATGCGGAAGATGCTTGTTTTGCTTTGGACCCTGCAAAACACTGACAGGATCAATATCGCTTATTCCTGAAACGGTAAGCCAGCGATAAAAACTTCTTAATGAGGATAGGTGACGATTTATAGATGTCCGCGCATAACGAGCTCGATCAAGCTCACTTAAGTAGCCGCGAACCTGCCGATGCGTCGTGTTAAGGGGGTCTACCTCGTTTCTTTCGGCCCATCGGAAGTAGTCTTCCAAGTCGGTATGGTAGGCGCGTATTGTATGGCTAGAGGCATTTCTTTCAACTTTCATAGCCTCACAAAAATCATCGATCAACTTCTGAGACTGCTGACCTAATTCCTGTGCCACCAATAAAACTCCTCAACTGAAATCTTAGTCACCCTGCAGTTATTATCTTAACCTCAAAAAAGAAGAATTTCGTGTAAGACAATCAACAATATAAAGAAGCTTCAAGAAAATGCAATCTTTCAAAGAAATGAGGCTAAATTTCTTCCAAAAGTGGTTCCAGAAACATTCATGTAAACCGAAGCTTAGGAGATGAATAGCACCGCTTATTTGCTCTCAAGGAGGCCTGATTTCACAAGTGTTTGACGGTAAATGCTGAGATCTTGTTCTGCGCGAACTCGATATGCCTCATACCGATCCTGTTTCGACCGTATACGTTTCTCAAGGGGTTCAATAAGACCAAAGTTCACATGCATTGGTTGGTAGTCTTTGGTTTCAGGATTTGTTGCATACGCAATGAGTGCACCAAATACTGTCGTTGTGGGCAAGCACGGTACATCGACATTATTAAAGCGAGCAGTGATTGATAGTGCAGCATGCAATCCTGACCGAATCGCTTCACAATAGCCTTCAGTACCCGACAGTTGACCTGCGATATAGAGAGGAACGCTGAGGTTTTTCGACTCTTTTGTCTTCAGACACAAGGTATGGTCAAGGACCTTTGGCGCATCAACGAAAGTATTTCGGTGCATGACTCCATACCGAAGAAATTCAGCCTCTTCAAGACCGGGCACCAAGCGAAATATGCGCTTTTGTTCAGGAAAGGTCAGGTTAGTTTGGCAACCAACAAGGTTGTAGCTTTGACCATGAGCGTCTTCTGCACGCAATTGAAGAGCAGCCCAAGGACGGTGGTTGGTATGAGGGTCAACGAGACCAACTGGTTTCATAGGACCAAAGCGGCAAGCATCTGTGCCCTTTCGAGCAATTTCTTCAAGTGGTTGGCATGCCTGGAAAAGGTCCTTGGATTCAAAAGACTTGAGTATGACTCTATCTGCTGTTTTTAGTTCCTCAATAAAGTTCTCATACTCATTTTTATTAAATGGTGCGTTCCAGTAATCGCCCTCACCTGACTTGTCTTCGTATCTATTCTGGCGAAAGAGTATGTCGTAGTTGAGCGAATCAGCTGAAACGATAGGTGCTGCTGCGTCATAGAAGGCAAGGTAATCTTGAGGAAGATAATGACCTAAATCTTGAGCTAAAGCCTCGCTTGTTAGAGGTCCGCTCGCAAGTACGATGCAGTCTGAATCTTGCGCAAGCAGACGTAACGACTTTACTTCATCGCGAATCAGCTCAATGCCCGAACAGTTTTCAATCTTCTTAGTCACGGCAGAAGAAAATGCGTTTCTGTCCACCGCCAAAGCACCGCCGGCAGATACCGAAGTTTCTTCAGCTATACGAAATACGTACGAGCCGAGCTCCGTTAGCTCATGTTTTAACATACCCGCCGCGCTTGCCGGCTTTTGGCTCTTTAAAGAGTTTGAACATACGAGCTCTGCACAGTCTGCGGTCTGATGAACAGGAGTTTTCACCTGAGGTCGCATCTCGAAAAGACGTACCTCAAATCCGCGCGCTGCCAGCTGCAGCGCTGCCTCACTTCCAGCAAGACCCGCCCCGATAATACTTATCTTCATTCCTTTTTTCATACGCGAAGCATAACAGATTAGGCATAGACAGGCCCCCACCTTCCGTCAGCCTGTCGAGCGATAAATCCTTTCTGTTCAGCAAGAATAAGATGCTCCATAAGCCAGGCGCCTTTATCACCTTCAATTTCTTCGCCATCTATAAGAAAGTAGAGGTCATCGAGTGAAAGCGATTCTGCCCTGATAGCTTCCAAAAGGCCATCAAATGCCTTGTCACCACTCGGTTCAAGTCCGTGGTCAAGTTGTCGAACGCATACCATCTTTAAGGTTCCAAAAAGGTATGCAAGGGCATCCTGAAAACTCTCAGAATCAATGATTGGCGTTGCACCTTGCAAGATGAGCCTGTTAGACCCATAGGACATAGGAGACGTTATTGCTCCGGGAACAACCCACACATCTTTATTCATGGCAAGCGCCTCGTCTGCTGTTGAAAAGGTCCCTGACGGTAGTCCGGCTTCAACTATAAGCACTGCCTTCCCAAGCGCTGCAACGATGCGATTCCGCTTTCTAAACATATAAGGTTTTGGCGGGAAGTTCCATGGCTGCTCTGATATGATGGCGCCGTCCTTATCAATGACTTCTTGAAAGAGGTCAGCATTCTCAGCAGGATATATCTGGTTACATCCGCCACCGAGGACTACAACTGTCCTGCCCTGCACTTCAAGAGCTCCTCGGTGAGCTGCACTATCACAGCCATATGCACCACCAGATACCACAACAATTCCCTGTTCTGCCGCCTGAGATGCAAAGTTTTTTGCACATGAAATTCCATAGGGAGTGGCACGGCGAGCACCTATGACAGCTAATCCTTCTTTAAGGGCGTACGGATTACCAATCACATAAAGCTTTTTTGGCGCATCCGGAATCTTTTTTAAGACTTGAGGAAATAGATTGTCGGATGGTTGCAGAATAAATCGTTCACCGTTTAGAAGCATATGGCGCACTCTTACCTTCTTGGTGCTTTTCATAGCATTCCCACGCCTTCACGAAGCCGAAAGGTCAAAGCCTCACAGATATTTTCTCGTGTGACATGTTCAGATTCATTCATATCTGCAATCGTTCTTGCAACAGCAAGCGTTCTTACAATTGCTCGTCCACTCATATGATAGGCAGTAGCAGACTTCTCAAAAAACTCTCGGTCTTGAACCGAGAATTTGCATTCTTCCATGAGTTCCTGAGATGACCTTCTCTTTTTTCGCCGTCCCAATTCATTTTCGTTTCTCCAGTCTTGAAATACTCGTGCCCGTATTACCCCTTCACGCATTTCGTCAGATGAGAGGCCAGATCCTGCACTAAGAACTTCGCGTGGTTTAACCCTTCCAACATCTATATGCAAGTCGACACGGTCCATAAGCGGACCACCGATACGGTTTTGATAGTGATGCACCTTTGACAAAGAGCAAGTACATGGCCGCTCAGTATCACCGATAAATCCGCAAGGACAGGGATTTGACGCGGCGATTAAATTGAATCGTGCCGGCAAGGTAATATTTCCATCAGCGCGCGTGATAACAATCTCCCCCGTCTCCATGGGTTGTCGAATCCCCTGAAGGGTAGAAGGACTGAATTCTGCTAGTTCATCGAGAAACAAAATCCCATTATGGGCAAGCGAAATTTCACCAGGTCTTACCGGTGTGCCGCCTCCGACAAGACCTGCACGGGAGCTTGAATGATGAGGA
>JBMNSK010000012.1:0-35400 GCA_050945155.1 Eggerthellaceae bacterium
AGGAAGTCTTGCACTCATCATAGTTTTCACAGCTGATAAACCGCTTTAAAGTGCGCGGGTTTCGTTGTGCGATAAGGTTGGCCTGCTTGCCTTCCTTTGCACAGACCGGGCAGGTGCCCACAACTAAGTCAGGTTCTTTATTAGTTTCACAGTTCGGGTCAATACACACAAGCCGTGGCTTCGACCTAAACGGAGTTACCTTAACCTGTGGCATACCGCAAACAGGACACAGTTCCGTACTTGTTTCCACCTTCCCCGAAGGCAGGGGGAATGTCACATCGCAGTCAGGCCACCCCGAACAACCGATGAACATCTTCTTGGTCTTATTAACTGTACGAAGCTGCAAATCTTTACCGCACTTGGGGCAAACACCCACGTATAAATCTGCTGCAACGGCGTCAGAGAGAGCATCGCTTACCTCTGCTTGGTGCGGCATCAGACCCTTCAACTGCTCAGATAGCAGGTCACGCGAATTCGTGACAACTTCTTCTTTCGTAGTTTTTCCCTGAGCAATATTGGTCATCTCTTCTTCAAGCTCAGCCGTCATTTCTGAGTGCGTAATATGCGGCGCATATTTGTCGAGAGCATCACAAACAGCAATGCCAAGCTGAGAAGGCTCAATAGGATTGTTTTGTATGTACTTTACGTTGTAGAGTCGGTCGATGATGGAATGGCGCGTAGACTTCGTTCCCAAACCACGCTTTTCCATTTCCTGAATGAGCTTGCCCTGCGAATAGCGAGCAGGTGGTTCTGTCTGCTTATGCGTGCAGGTAGCTCCGTTAAAGGCGATAGTCTCGCCTTCCTCAAGGCCGGGAAGTTGCTCATCTTTTTTGAGGCCATACCGATAAATTTCGCGAAAACCAGGTTTGACCAGCACATCGCCCTTGGCAACAAACGATTCACCCGCCACATCAAGGGTTACCTTCGTACCCTCAATAACTGCAGAATCCGATAAGGTTGCAAGAAACCTTCGGGCAATGAGGTTATAAAGCTTATAGTCAGCCGGCCCAAGCATCTCCGGTGTAACCATAGCCGTCGGGTAGATGGGTGGATGGTCGGTCTCTTCTTTTGCTCCCCGCGTAGGTACTAATTTGCCCTTTGCCAAAAGTTTTTGACAGTACGGTGCATAGGCAGGGTTTCCCGAAATCGTCCGCACCGTCTCGCTAAGATTAAGCGATGAAGGGTATACCGTGTTATCAACACGCGGATAGCTAATATAGCCGCTCATATAGAGGCTCTCGGCAATGCGCATCGTGCGCGCCGGACTCAAACCTTCGGCTGCGGCGGCGGCCATAAGTCCGGTGGTGTTAAACGGAATAGGGGCACGCTGGGTACGCTTCTTTTTCTCAATATCAACCACCGTTGCCGAGGTCGCCGAAGCGATGCGGTCCATGACCCTATTAGCCTCCTCTTCGCTCTTGAAGCGACCTTGTGCATGGGAGGCAGAAAATGTATCGGGTTCGGCCCCGAAGTCTCCTTCGATAACCCAGTAGTCTTCGGGTACAAAAGCCATACGCTCTCGCTCACGCGCGACAATGAGAGCCAAGGTAGGAGTCTGCACGCGGCCGGAACTGCGCACGTTCCCATATCCGCTGAACTTTACCAGCGTAAGATAGCGCGTCAAAACCGCGCCCCAGATAAGGTCAATATCCTGGCGCGACTCACCTGCCGAAGCGAGGTCTTCATCAAGGTCAACCAGGTGGGTAAAGGCGTGGGTGATTTCTTCTTTCGTAAACGCTGAATAACGCGCACGAGAAACGGGAGCGGTGTCGTTTACTTCCTTGATACACGAAAGCGCATCAGACCCGATGAGCTCTCCCTCGCGGTCAAAGTCCGTCGCAATAATGATGGAGTCCGCCTTCTTTGCAAGATTCTTAAGCGAACGAATAATGTCTTTTTCCTTCGGAAGTTTTTCAATGGGTGCATAGACCAGATAAGGAAGCGCATCCATCTTCCAAGCGTTTAACAAGACACCATCGGTGGTAAAAGGTTTTTTCTTCTTAAAAGGGGGTTTCGGTAAGTCATCAGGAATAGAAGCAGGAATGATTTTTCCCTGGGCATCAACGCCCTTCCAACCACCACGCTTCTTATATACGATGGATTCTGTAAAATCCGGTTCAAGGATATGGCCACGCAGACCAATGGTTACCCACTCTTCCCCATCAACCTCGAAACGATAGATGGGGGTTGAATACACTTTGTCACGTTTTGGTTTCTTTGAACTGAGAAGATGGGCAATCTGTCCTGCAGCGTCATTCTTCTCCGTGACGACGAGCTTCATACTAGCTCCTCCTCTTCTGCAACCTGTTTGGTTGCCTCGTTCACACGGTTACCCCGATTCGTTGATTAACGTGTGAGGGGATCTATCAACAGCAAGTGTTAGGATACACGATTCTCTCAAGGCTCGCGAACTTTGCACAATTCGCGTTCTTCTCGAGCAATAACCAGCTTCATGGCTGCAATGGCGCACTCAAGCTCTCCGTCATCCGGCTCCCGCGTAGTCAGATACTGCATCTGCATACCCGGCCAAAGCACAACCTTGACCAAAGGGTTTTCAGGATGACTGCCTGCCCAGCGAACGGTTATTTCATAAGAAAGACCAGCAATCACGGGCAAAAGCAAAATGCGGACTATTATAACGAGGCTTAAAGTTGGCCACCCTTCCGGAATACCCCAGGCAGCGATGATGCCGTTTAGCGGTGTAATGGTGTATACGATGATGGCAATAATCATGACCATGATGAGAAATGCGGTACCGCAACGCACGTGTAAACGCGGAAACGTCCTTGCATTTTCAGGTGTAAGTTCAAGGCCATGCTCAAAGCAGTGAATGGTTTTATGCTCAGCGCCGTGGTATTCAAACATGCGCTTAATATCTTTCATCCGCCCAATGAGCCAGATATAGAAGATAAATACGGCCACACGAAGAAAGCCATCGACAATATTCCATGTAAGCGTCGCCGAAGCGTAGTCGCCCACAATAAGATTCGTGATACAAGCAGGGGCCACAATAAAAAGTGCAAGTCCAAGGATGGTCCCTAAAACAATGGAAAGCATTGTTTCAAAACTGGTCAAACCGCCACCTTTTTTGCTTTCTTGGCTTGCAGAGTCTGTCGGTTGAGAAACGAGCTCTTCGTTACGTTGTAGGGGCGGTTCTGGCTGAGTATCACGTTCCGTGAGGGCTTGTTCGGTATGAACTTCCGACACGATTGCCGGCGCTTCAGTTTCTTGAGCTGTATCCTCTTGGTAAGAAACAGCCGCATCGCTTACCACGGTGAGACTGCGCTGGGCGCCTAGGGCATCAATCATCGTGTCGGGATTTCCGAAATCACGTTTCCAGGAAAACGAGGTATCTGTCCGAGTATCAGCATATCCACTTGCCATAGTTTCTTGTGTCGCTGCAAGACTTGTCTCTAGGTGCATATGCGTTAAGGACTCAGAAGACGACACGCTTGCCGCCGTATCCTCTGTCTCGTCTTCTTCGTCGCCAAAGGCATGCTGGGCGGCAATTTCAAGCGCCTTATACCCGATGCCAAGCGACTCGACAAACGCACGGCAACCGCGAACCAAAGGCCAGTGTGTCCAAGAAAGCGAACTGCGCCCAGAAGCTAGGTCATGTTCTTCGGTATAAATCGAACCTTCAGGCTCACGAACACCAACAGCCCAGTTATAGTGACCGCGCATCATGACACCCTCAATAAGTGCCTGGCCTCCGATATGCGTCTTCAGAGGACCATCTTCAGCGAAGGCGCGCTTTAAATCGCTCGATTCTAACTGAGAATGTTCAAGCTTAGAATTCACGTGCTTAAAAACTTTCTTTTTTAGCCTGTTTCACCTGCATTGTATCCCAAGAGCTTTCGCTCCATAGAAAAGACGTGCAAATAGGTTCATGCCATGATACAAAAACACCCGAGATTCAAAAGAACCTCGGGTGCCATCAATCCGCATAGAGAAGAATTACTCAGCAGACTCCTCTGCAGCAGCCTCTTCGGCCGGCTCTTCTGCAGGAGCTTCAGCAGTCTCAACCTCAGAAGCAGCCATTTCGGCTTCAATGTCTTCTCCAACATCCTCAGACATACCAGGGCTCGTTTCGGTGGCATCCTGAGTCGGAGCACTTGCCTGCTCTTGAGCAGCCTTTGCAGCGAACTCTTCAGCA
This sequence comes from Eggerthellaceae bacterium, assembly GCA_050945155.1. GTDB lineage: Bacteria > Actinomycetota > Coriobacteriia > Coriobacteriales > Eggerthellaceae > JBMNSK01. The sequence continues at coordinate 4,157 of JBMNSK010000012.1, forward strand.
CGCTTTGCCTTAGCAGCAGCCTTGGCCTCACGCTCTGCCTTACGCTGAGCCTCTGCCTCGGCGTTTGCTGCAGCACGCTGTGCCTTGCGTTCTGCCTCACGCTCAGCAAGTTTTGCACTTGCAGAGCCATACTTATCAGCGAAGCGCTGTACACGTCCGCCGGTATCAACAAATTTCTGCTGGCCCGTATAGAAAGGATGGCATGCGCTGCAGATATCGACGCGCAGCTCAGACTTGGTTGAACGGGTCTTGAAGGTGTTTCCGCAGGAGCATGTAACCGTGCACTCTACGTACTCTGGATGAATTCCGTCTTTCATATGGTTCTCCTTTTACTGCCTTGGTTTCCGACCAAAGCGAAGACAAGCCTCTGCATAATAGCACAGCAAAGGTGAAAGTTCATCAATTATTCCTGCAGAAGCCTTGGTGATTGCCCGCCTTCGTAAATTCTTCACGCATGACGGGGCTGATCAAGAAAGTCCTCATGTACCTGCAGGTCATAACGGTCAGCAATCTGACGAAGCTCTTCATCGCTAATAAGGTTGGTCGTTCCATCAACAACAGTATGTGCGGCGCGTGAGATGAGATAAATCTCAGCCGCTTTTTCAATTGCTTGCACCCGACCAAAAGCTTCATCGCAATCTGCGCCCGAACTAAAAACGCCATGGAGAGCCCAGATACATGCAGGATAGGTCCTCATCTGGTCTGCGGTGGCCTGAGCAAGCTCAATTGAGCCAGGAACCATCCAAGGAAGGGCGCCAAGTCCTTCGGGAAAGGCAATGATGCTTTCGGTCAGAACTTTCCAGAGGCACCGCGTGAACGTGCGCGGGTCAGCATCTTTTAAAGTAGTAAGAGCAACCACGTGGGACGGGTGTGCATGGTAAAGAACACGGTTTGCTCCCTGCGTTGCCTCTTTGCGAACTTGGTGCACGAGCACATGGCTTGCCAGTTCGCTGGTTGGCCGCCCATTGTTGCGCAGGCCCCAAACAAGACGCCAGGCATCACCCGAATCATTAATCTGAACGATGCCGATGTTGTTGTCAGGATCTTGTTCAACATTACGAAGATATTTTCCCGCTCCCGTAACCAGCAAATATTCGCGTGCCATCTGCGGAGCTGAAATGCCAAGCTGAACCCAAGAGGAAGGGGTGTCATAAAAAAAGGAGGAAGCTGCTTTGAGGTCTTCTGCCGTTAAGCGGTAGGACGCATTACCTCCGTTGCGCTCATGCCAACCCTGGCTCCAGCCGTCGGAGCACAGGCGCACAAAGTCTCTCACGAAACCAAGCCTTTCTCCGGCCACGCCAGAGACAACTCCTTTAGCTGCCGAATATCCACGGTCGAAAGTTTCCTGTGCGTCTTCAAAAAAGCCCATAGCACGTCCTTTCTCTTGGCTATGCTTTGATGATAACGCCTCGAACAGACACAAACCCCAAAGAATTAAAGTTCTTTAAACAACGAAAAGTGCCACATGCGTCGCATGTGGCACTTGCTTTGTTTGCCGATTGGTCAATCTCATTACTAAGCAATATCTGCTTTCCAGAGTCCGTGCTTGTTGCAGTACTCATACGCCGTGCGTGGCTTATCATCGGCTGCAATCTCAAAATCTGCCTCCGGTTTGTCGGTTGGCGTAAGATATGCAATCTGAAACGTTTTTTCGGTCTCGAGCATGATGCAGGTGATGTAGTGGTCTTCAGTCATAGGATGCTCAACGCTACCTACGGCCACGTGAACATGTGAGCCATCAACGCTTACAACCGGAACATGCTTTTCCTTTGCTGCGTCCGTATCATTTGCCTTAATCTCTGTCAGTGCCTCGCCTGCAGAGCTAAGTTCTGCACCGTTATCGTAGAGCTTAATAACCAAATCACCATGTGCTGCGTCTTTCATGAACCTCATACTCATCTTCCCCCTATCTCCTTTCGTTCTTTTCAGAGCTTTGCTCTTATTTGAATTCTCATCTTTCTATCTTATTGATATTTCGTCTCATTTGCTACAAATGATACTAATTTACTACCTTTTTTGGAAGACCTTTTTGGGGAAGTTTTTTTCGAATGGCAAAAATAAGGATGAGGATGCCCGCAACAATAAGCGGAAAAGACAAAACCTGCCCCATCGTAAGCCATCCACCCCAGAGGTAACCAAGCTGCGCATCAGGCTGGCGAATAAATTCAATAAGGAAGCGGAACACTCCGTACAAGACCAGAAAGGTACCGAGAAACGTCCCGCGCGGACGCGGCGGTACTTTGCGCGCAAGAAGGAGAAGCACAACGAGTATGACAAGGCCCTCAAGAACAGCCTCATAAAGCTGAGAAGGATGACGCGCAATAGGACCTGCAGCTCCGCCAAATACAACTCCCCATGGCAAATCGCAGGGAGCACCCCACAATTCCCCGTTAATGAAGTTCGCGATACGACCAAAGAAAAGCCCCGCTGGTGTCCCGATGACACCGAGATCCACGAGGGTAAGATAGGGAATTTTCGTTATCTTGGCGACAACAACACCAGCAATAAGGGCGCCGATAAGCCCACCGTGGAAGCTCATACCACCTTTGTTGATGGCAAGTATCTCTGCCGGATGCGCAAGGTAGTAGCCATCACCGTAGAACAAAACATAGCCCAAGCGGGCGCCCAGAATAACGCCAACGATGACAGCAATGAGAATGACAAGAAGCGTATCTTCGTCAAATTCGAGTTTCCAGTGCTTAGCTACGCGCCAAATAATGAAAGCAGCACAGGCAAAACCAAGAATATAAGCAATGCCATACCAGCGCACAACCAAAGGGCCAAGACTAAACGCAACAGGGTCAAGATTTTGATATAGAGCGTTGAGCATATCTCCCTTGTCATGTATAAACGCGCTTAGCCACCGAGAAATCAGAGCACCTTAAAGCGCTGCGGCAACAAAACGGCACAGTAAAGCAGCAGGTCAGACTTCCTTACCCATCCCTGCTCCTACTTCATGAGCGGCATAGCGCACTTCTTCGCGCAGCTGAAGAGGAATGGTTTGAAGTGTGGTAACAACAGTTCCACAGTGTGGACAGCGAACAGAAAACAGCGCAACATCCTGACGCAGAACCATCATTGATTCATAGTTGCACACACTCAAATCGTTTGCCGAGCACGTAGGACAACTTAAGCATTGCGTCATAGGATATCGCCTTCTTAGTACGCCTTGGCGCTATTGTATCAGACTCTCTGATTTAGTTCCGCTCACCCTGTGTAAGAAAAAACCGACAGAAGCGGCAGATTTCCTTTCGTGCCGCCTCGTAGTCCAAATCAGGATTCAGAAGAATTTCGAAGTCGGTACAAACTTCATGGGTCGGCCGCGTACAAGCTGCAAACCGGCAGTCAGCTGGACATATATCATGCGCGAGAAAGTGAGGGCATCGCGACATCATCTCCTCGTCGCAGCCTCGCTTTTCCCAGCACCGAGTCATCGTTGTAGTACCGTATAAATCTTAGAAGTATCCGAAGCCGTCGTAATCCCAATCCATACCATCATTGGGGTTCTCCGTTGACTTCACCTTGGTTACACCGGGTACGCGATCTTTCAAGATTCGCTCAACTCCCTGATTCAGCGTCATCGAAGAAAGTGGGCAACCATGGCAAGCACCGGTAAGTGTTACGGTTACCACGCCATCCTCATCAACGCTCTCTAAGGTAATGTCTCCCCCATCAGCAAGAATAGCAGGACGAATTAAGTCTAATACGGCACGGACATCATCTTCGTTGACTTGAACCCTCTCCTCGTCAACGATCGTCTCGTTTTCTTTCATCTAAAATGCTCCTTCACAGTTATTTTTCGTGTCGATTCTAACACAGCGAATATGAAGGACTCGTAACACGTCGCCAACGGTTTGAAGATAGAGCAAAGACCACAGGTCTGCCACAACGTGGCCATAGGTCCAAAAGCTGCATGCAGGAAAGACTGAAAATCTCATGCCCTGCGGCCAACGAAACGTAGGGTTTCACAAAGCTGCAAAATGCCTGTAGTTTCTTAGGAAAGCGGTTTCCAATCCGTGCCGAGCACCACTAAAACATCAGTTGAGTACTGGTAGTAGCCTGCGCCTTCAACCGCACGCCCCACACCAAGAGCTTCAACAACGGCCTGGGCCTCGGCTTGGTGCTCATCACCATCATAGACAACGAGGGTTTCAGTAAAGACACGCTCATCAGCATTGCCCGTCTCTTTGACGTCAAAGCCAGCAGCCTTCAGTTGGTCGCTTGCCTGGGATGCTTGGCCATCGACATTGGTTCCGTTTTGCACTTCGATGCTCACCGATGCTGGGTCAACCCCCGAAGTATCTACCGTTCCAGAGCTAATATCTTCACCATTTTTGAACTTCTCGAGGAAGGACTGGAGTGACGATGAGGCTATATAAAAGCCCTGCGCGTCACTTTGGTTTTCATAGCCCGGTAAAACACCACGATAGATATTCGGCATGACGATGCCCCGGAGCTTGTCGGCCGAAGAAACAGCTGATTCAGCCGAAACGTCAGTCTTAAAGGAAGAACCTAGGCTATCAACTGCCTGTGTGATGCCAAATTTTCCACCTGAATTCGTTACTCGAAGAGCAACCGTGGCAAGGAAGGTCATCTGATTTTGAGCCTGGTCATCGATGCCGTTCGTAAAGTTGGACGCGCGCATAAACGTAAGCGCCTGTTCACCGTTAAGTGTTTGCTGACCACTGCCAATATACTGGTTGCCCGCATTCGGGTCGTCTACTTCCTGGGTAATTTCTAGCTCTACCCCACCTAAAGCATCGGCGATGTTTTGGATTCCACTTGCATCCGTTTTCACATAATGCGCAATATCAAGATTCGTAAACTTTGAAACCGCATTGATAATTTCGGCGTCGCTTCCGGTTCCTGCATCTCGAAGTTGGTGCTGGTTTCCGTCATCGAGTGTGACACGTAAGTTCGCAGGTATGGACATAAGTGAAACTGATTTTGCGTTTTCATCAATGCGCGCGAGCACAATAGCATCAGGTCCATTACCCAACTGGTTTAACGTTTCGGTATCAAGGTCTGCCGTGAAAAGCACGTAATAAGGCTCATTATCTTGGGGAGCAACGAGCGCTGACTGAGCGTTCGAATCGCTTCCGAGTCCAATTTTTGCGTTGATAGACCCGTAAAGAGCGCAAGATCCAACCGACATTGCAACAAAAAGCGCAAGAACGATTACCACTACGATAAGCGCTATTCGCCTTATGCGAATCTTCCCATCAAAGCCGGGACTCATCTTCTTTCTTCCCATGCGGCGAGCATAGGAAAAGTTCGACTCAAGCGTTTGAGAGTCGGGAATGATGGTAGTAACTATACCGGTGTTTCGACGCTCTTTGCGCGAACCGGCAAAGCCCGCACCAACGCCGGGCTTGCGCACATACTGTTCTTTTCGGGCATGCGGACGAAAGCTTCTTCTTGGTTGGTATGACCTTCGTTCTGCGCGCCGCGAACTATTTACACGAGGACGGGTATTGCGACGTGTCATAGTTTGAGACTACCTCTATGCTTTCGGTTCAATGAAGACGCGACGTACGGCAGCGCCGAGGGAGGACAGCTTTCCTACATAGTCTTCATAACCACGATCGATATGAGCAATTTTATGAATGCGTGTTTCGCCCTCCGCACCAATGCCGGCCAAAACAAGAGCGGCACCTGAACGCAGGTCTGTCGCTTCGACTTGGGCACCCTGCAGATGCGGAACTCCTCGAACCAGAGCATGGTGGTCTTCTATGGAAATATCCGCGCCCATGCGCATGAGTTCACTCGCAAACATGAAACGATTTTCAAAAATATTTTCTGTTATGACAGAAGTACCGTCAGCACAAGCCGCGAGAAGCATAAACTGTGCCTGCAAATCCGTCGGGAAACCCGGATGTGGAAGTGTCTGTATATCAACAGCTGCCAGTTTCTTGTTTCGCTCAACGGTAATAAAGTCAGCACCTTGCTTCACATCACAGCCCATGGCCTTCAGTTTCATAAGTGCCATTTGCAAATAACCTGGATCAACACCGCGAACCGTTAGAGGACCACCGGTCAAAGCGCCACCAGCCAAAAAAGTGCCGGCTTCAATACGATCGCCCACCGTAGTGTGCTCACAAGAATGCATGGATTCTAAAGGCACACCTTCTATCTCGATGACCGAGGTGCCGGCCCCGCTGATGCGTGCGCCCATGGCAGTGAGCATATTGCAAAGGTCAACAATCTCCGGCTCGCGGGCGGCATTCTCGAGCAGCGTTGTCCCCTCTGCCACAACAGCTGCCATCAGAAGGTTTTCGGTAGCACCCACGCTGGGAAAATCCAAAACAACATCTGCACCATGCAAACCATTCGGTGTGGTCGCCATGAGGTATCCGTGTTCATTTTCAAAGCGCACGCCCAACGCGGCAAGACCTACCAAATGGATATCAATCTTGCGGGCTCCAATTTGGCAGCCGCCAGGCATAGCTACATGAGCCTGCCCAAAGCGCCCAATAAGGGGTCCGAGGACAGAAATGCTTGCTCTCATCTTGGAAACAAGTTCGTAAGGGGTTTCGAACTTATCAACCGATGCGGTATCAACGACCAAGGTATGGTCTTCGCGTTCAATTTTTGCACCCAGACATTCCACCACTTGCGACATGATGGAAATGTCAGAAATCTGGGGGACATTGTGAATAACCGACTTACCGCGTCCGAGCAAGGAGGCTGCAATAAGCTTTAAAGCTGAGTTCTTTGCACCTGCAACATGCACTTCCCCGGTAAGCGTATTGTTTCCGGAAACAATGATTATCTCTTCAGCCATATATACCTACCCTGATTGATAAGAAAGGCTTCTATACAAATATGGAGCGCCCACATACGTGAGCACTCCATATTATAGGTACTTGGTTAAAAAACAAGTACGGCTTCACGAGTAATGCAAACCTACTCGCCCAAAGCGAAGCGACGGAAGTCGACAATCTTAATGGTTCCGCCGAGTTGCTTTGCCGTTGCAGCAACGTACTGATTAATGGTCTGATCAGGGTCTTTAACATATTCTTGCTCAGTAAGAACGTTCTCCTTGAAGAACTTCTCAAGACGACCCGTTGCAATCTTTTCTTGAATATTTTCCGGCTTGCCGGACTCAGCAGCCTGAGCCTTATAGATTGACATCTCGTGTTCAACAATATCAGCAGGGACAGACTCGCGAGTTGGAGCAACTGGAGAAGCTGCAGCAACCTGCATAGCGACATCTTTTCCGAACTGAACAAATTCACCAGAGTTGATATCGATGCCATCAACGTCGAACTGAACAAGAACGCCAATTTTGCCGCCCATGTGGATGTAGTCGCAAACCACGCCACCATCAAGAACAGCAACACGAGCAAGCTGGGTATTTTCGCCCATCACATGAATAGCGTCGGTAACGATATCTTCTACGGTCTCGTCGCCATCTTTGGCTGCCTTCAGTGCATCCAGGTCAGCTGGTTTTGCTTCCAAAGCAACCTCAGCAATGCGCTTTGCATATGCCTTGAACTTGTCATTCATACCAACAAAGTCGGTTTCGCAGTTCAGCTCAACCATGGCGCCGGTTGATTTGTCGTCAGATACCACAACCATGACGGTACCTTCATTGGTCTCACGACCGGCCTTCTTAGCGACTGCAGCAAGACCACGCGTACGCAGTACGTCGATTGCCTTCTCGATATCGCCCTCAGCCTCGGTTAAAGCCTTCTTGCACTCCATCATGCCAGCACCCGTCATCTCACGGAGCTGCTTTACTAATGCGGCAGTAATCTGAGCCATAAGATTTCCCTTCTATTCAAACAAAAGTGAGTTTATCTTTATTCAGCGGCAGGAGCTTCTTCGCTTGCCTCTGGTGCAGCCTCTTCTTCAGAATCAAGGCTTGCCTCAGCTGCTGGTTCAGCTGGAACTTCCTCTGCGGAAGCTGCCTCAGCAGGAGCGCCTCCCTCCATCTCCTCAGCGGAAACAGGAGCACCAGCACCAGCAATAACAGCATCAGCGATGAAGTCTGCGAGCAAACGGACAGAACGAATAGCGTCGTCGTTTGCAGGAATACCGTAATCAACGTCATCAGGGTCACAGTTCGTATCGAGCGTGCCAATTACAGGAATGTTCAAACGATGTGCCTCGTGAATAGCAATGTGCTCGCGGTTCGTGTCGATAACGAAGATTGCATCAGGAACACGCTTGAGATTACGGATACCGTTAAGGTTCGTTTGCAACTTAGCGAGCTGCTTGCCCAAAAGCACCTGTTCCTTCTTGGGCAGAAGGTCCATGCGACCATCAGCCTGCATAGCTTCAAGCTCTTCCATGCGCGTTACACGAGAACGGATGGTAACGAAGTTGGTGAGCATACCGCCGAGCCAACGAGCGTTTACATAGGGCATGCCTGCGCGGTTTGCTGCTTCAGAAATTGCTTCCTGAGCCTGCTTCTTGGTACCCACGAAAAGAATGGTGCCACCATTGCGTGCCAAGTCGGATACAAAGGTATAAGCGTCATCTAAACCAAAGAGCGTCTTCTTTAAATCGATGATGTAGATATCGCCACGGCTTCCGAAGATATAAGGCTTCATTTTCGGGTTCCAGCGGCGGGTCTGATGACCGAAGTGTGCGCCTGCATCAAGCAGCGTCTGAATGCTGACTTTCGTCATTCTGTACTCCATTCGTTAGTCCTCTGCCTGTGGTCATCCCCAAAGCCGCAGCCTTTTTCAAGTGGCCACTAGCGGCTTCAAGTTACACAGACATGTGTAATTAGAAACTCCGTTACTATACTCCGCATCATGCTTTTCTGCAAGGCGATGTGGGCTTTTCGCGAAGGCATGCGGGCTACAAAGCGATTACGAAGCTTACGGTAGAATAAACGGCGGCAAGCGATGCAGCTTGAAGAGACGAAAGAAGGACTAAAGAATGGACTTCAAAGAAATTACCTACGAAAAGTCTTTTGGGGCCATCAGCCAAATTCCTCCTTCCGATTTACCAGAAATCTCGTTTGCCGGCCGATCAAACGTGGGAAAGTCTTCCCTCTTAAACCGTCTCTTTAACAGAAAAAATCTTGCACGCGTTTCTTCAAAGCCTGGAAAAACAACTACCATCAACTTTTTCCGGTCAAAAGACCTTCGCTTCGTCGACCTTCCCGGTTATGGGTTTGCGCATGTCTCCTACCAGGAAAAGGAACGGTGGGCAGAACTCATTGAGGGATATTTCACGAGTAATCGCAATATTGCCCTGGTAGTAAGTCTGATTGACATTCGTCATGCGGCATCAAAACTCGATGAGCAAATGATTGCGTTTTTACAAGACCTAGACCTCCCCTTTGTTATCGCCCTTACCAAAGCTGATAAACTCAGCAGGCAACAGCAGATAAAGCAGATAAAGGCGCTACGCGACCAATTGAAAGTCGCATCCGATGTAGACTTCGTTGCAACTTCCGCCGAAAAAGGAACGGGCATCGACGACTTAAAGCGTGTTATCGCCCAACACATGAAAGACGAATAGGAAGAAAGCATTACCGCACCTGCGCAACATAGCCTTAAGGACCTCTGGCTTAAACACCTCAAAGCCGATACGGGAGCACTACCTTGGACCGTAAAGTTCTTTGGTATCCTCTGCTTGGCTTCGGCTATCTTGCCGATTCCCACACTGGCAGGCATCATCTACGACGTCGCTCATACCATACAAGCAGGTGGTTTCGCTAACCAATATTCCACAGCAGCCATGGTCATTTTTGGGGTGCATATTGGCCTTGATATCCTTGAGATAATTCTTTCTTTTATCCTCGGTCTCAGAATTCTGCGTGATAAGCGCTATCACGCCGCAGCCCTCTGCAGCGCCATGATTATCGTTACCATCGGTATCACGGTCTGCAACATTATGCTGCGCGGATATAATGCCTCCCTCATTGCCTTGGGAATTCTCCTCGTTATTTTGATTGTGCTTCAAAGCTACCTTGACCCCGCCCTGCACGATGAGCGCGAGCTTCAGCGAAAGCTGCGCGATATGGAAACCCGCGAACAAGCAGAAGACGGGACCCTTGGTCTTGACCAGACAGGGAAAGGCTATATCAGTCTGAATTTCTTTAATCTCTTCTGGATTTTTGTCATCAGCAGCATTCTGGGTATCTTGCTTGAAACGCTGTATCACTACTATCTTTTCGGCTCTTATGAGAACCGCGCGGGACTTCTGTTTGGCCCGTTCTCTCCTATTTATGGGTTCGGAGCCGTCATAATGACCTGTGCCCTTAATCGTCACCGCGATGCAAATTTCATCATTATCTTTTTAATAAGCGCGGTTATTGGTGGCGCCTTCGAATACTGCGTGAGCTGGTTCCTTCAGTTTTCCTTTGGTGTAGTGGCTTGGGACTATTCCGGCACTTTCCTCTCAATTGACGGCCGCACGAATGGCATGTACATGGCTATCTGGGGTGTCTTAGGTGTGCTCTGGATAAAAATCTTTCTTCCCATCATGCTTAAAATCGTGAATGCCATACCTTGGAACTGGCGCTATACCATCACGACCATCTGCGCAGCGCTGCTCATTGTCGATGGCGTCCTTACCTTGCTTGCTATGGATTGCTGGTATTCGCGGTCGGAGGGAAAGCAGCCTGAAACAGCAGCGGAAGTGTATATGAACGACCACTTTGGAGACGATTTCATGCAGAACCGCTTCCAGAGTATGTATATCAACCCGTCTACAACAACACGCGCTGATTAGAAGAGTGTCTGGGTCTCATCGTAGCCGCTGTCCTCTGCAAGGTCTGAACCATCAGCAGCTGCCGTTGCAAGCTGATCACAGCGCTCGTTTTCCGCATGACCCGCATGACCGTGCACCCAGGTGAATCTCACCGTATGGGGCTCCATTGCTGAAAGCAGCCGCTTCCATAAATCAGGATTTTTCACCGGCTTTTTATTCGCGGTCTTCCAATTGCTCTTGCGCCAAGAATTAATCCAGCCCTGGTTAAATGCGTCCACCAGATATTTAGAGTCAGAACAAATGGTGACATCACAAGGACTCTTGAGCGCTTCAAGCGCAACAATGGGCCCGAGAAGTTCCATGCGATTGTTGGTCGTAAGACGGTAACCCTGAGAGAGTTCTTTTTCATGAACATAACCAGACGAGTCGACATAGCGAAGGATTGCCCCGTATCCACCGGGACCCGGATTGCCTCGTGCTGCTCCATCGGTATATATGTCGACGTGCATGATGCTCCTCTAAAAAAGGCGCCCACGGCATCGCAGGCGCCTTCACACTCATCGTATGTTTACTACCCCTAGTAACGAACGAATTCCATATCAGAAGATACCGGTCCGACACAGACGGTAGCGCCCGTATGAGGTGCATGAATCATCTGGCCGCCACCGATGTAAATACCGCAGTGATGGCTATTGACGCAGATATCACCCGGCTGCGGGTTGGAAACATGCTGCCAACTCATGAAGGTAATCGTGGTACCCAAACGTTCATGCCTACCAGTCAGGGCATAACTAACAAGACCGGAGCAGTCATATGAACTCGGACCAACAGCACCCCAAGCGTACGGTTTACCAATTTGTGAACGAGCACGGCTTACTGCGCTGCCATTGGAAACACCGCCACCGTCTTTGATACCAGTCTTGGCATTCTTTTTAGCTTGCGTTTGTTCAGCTTCGTTTACAGCAGCCTCTTCTTCGGCCGTCATATTGTCATAGGTAGCCTGAAGTTCATCAACGGTCTGCTGAGCTTCGTCCTTGATGCGTTTGGCTTCGGCAGCTTTATCGCTTGCCTTCTTGGCCTGCTCGTCATAGGTCTTCTTGTCGCTTTCAACCTGAGCGCGCAGATCCTTGGTCTGCTTGACCATCTCAGCGTCGTCTTCGCTTAGCATAGTAAGCAAATCCCAGTTCTTGGTGAACTCACTGAAAGACTGGGAGTCAAGCAGAAGGTCAATTACAGAGGCTGAACCCGTGCGATACAAATCGCGTGCACGGCTTCCAAGTTCGTCCTGAAGCTGATTAATCTTATCGTTGGCTTCATCAATCTTTTGTTGAGCCTCATCGCGCTTCTTCTCGGCTTCCTTCTGCTCGTCAAGAGCAGCGTTGTAATTATCAGAAGCCTCGTCGAGCTTCGCCTGCATATCATTGATTTTATCCAGGGTCTCTTCAGCGCTCGGTGTAGCCTCCGCTATAGGAACCAAAGGAGGCAGGGTAAACGAGATAACTAGGGCCACGCTAAAGACGCAAGACAGCACAGCCTTGCCCAGGCGCGAACTCATTATATGTTGCATAACGAAACCTCCATGTTTATAGCAAAATTCTCTCATTCTGCGAGTTTAAGGATACCATAAGCCCCCAAAATGATTGCAAGCCTTGCGGGGTAATGGTCACATATACACCGTTTTTTGTTCAAAAGTCCCGGTAAATGACCTGTTTTTCGCCCCAAAACAGACAAAATAGAGCCAAAAAGTCACGCAAATTTACTTTTTAATCTGCGACGGATGCTTCTTAAAGAAGTCGAAATGAGGGGGCAGCATGCGCACAAAATGCCCTCCTCGATCAAGCTCGCCCGCACTGCAAAGCTCATCCATGCTCTCAAAATCATAGTTCCAGCTGAAGAAATAACCACGGTCAAAAGCCATATAGTCACAGATGGTTTCACATCCGCTTGGGGCAATAGGATGCATAAGCAGCGTTGCGATACGCAACAGGAAAAAGGAGTCGAGCAAGACCTGCCTGCGCTTGTCTTCGTCTTGACTCAGTTCGGCCTCACGAATGCCTTCCGTCCAATATTTGTTTGCGTCGCGGATAAACCGATCCATAAGCGACATGACTGAATGAAGCTCTACCTTATACATGAGGGCGTCGTATTTACCCATAACCTCATGACCCATGTCCACAACCTGTCGCGAAGGAGCGCCAGTTGGCATCATGCCATCAAAGTGGTTCTGCGCTTCGTAGAAGCAACTCCTCGCAAGGCGGTTAAAGACATTGGTAAGCAGCGCTCCCTCTTTCAGGACCGGGTCAGCCACACGGGGGTCATTCTTTTCTTCCTCGCTTGCCAAATAGGGCTTCGGCTTAAAGCCAACTGACTTCTGGTCAAGACCGAGTGCCAAGAAATGAGCACGCAGCTGGTCAACGGTATAGTGGTCTAGGAGGTCATCAGCAGACGGGGGCTTTACCTCACTCGACGAAGACGCCTTTTTGTTTCCAAAAAGCAGGTGGTGGTTTGCAATCAGGCGTGTTTGACGGATGGGCTGCTCTGCAATACCCGGAACTAAAATATCGCCCGGTTTTATAGCTTCAATTAACGCCGGTTGTGCAACACCATAGAAATACAAATTGTCTTGTCCAATGAACTGGTAGACCGTCGCATCTTCTGAACACCACCAGTCACGCCAACTGCCGCGCGGCATACCGTCCTTGTCGTTAACGGCCATGGTAAATGACATCGGAGCCCAGAGACTTTCTGGCCAACACCACACCGTAAGCCCTGTTGTGTCCTCGAGATCAGGCGCCTTAACACCCCAGTCTACATTTCCGGTGATACGGAACGGAACGAGCGCTTTGCCTGTTCTAAAGCGAATGCCTGCTCCCGAAAGAATGCCGCGAGCAATGTCTCGGTCCTCAAAAGAATCAAACTGAATTGAAAAACTTTGCTTGCCTTTTTCGGCTTCGATGAATCTGTGTTCAGGAAGCATGGGGGCAACATGGTCATACGCTTCGCGCTCATCATTTTTAATATAGATGAGTGGGTCAGCAAGAAATTCCTTAATGGTCTGCGGAACAATGGGGCGCAAATCAGGATCTGCTTCCATTTCCTCCACCTGGCGACGCAGGAAGTGAGCAAATGCAGGAAGCTTAAAATACCAGTTTTCAACTGGTCGCATTTCTGGAACTGACCCCGTAACCGAGGAGCGAGGAGCAATCAAATCTTCCGGATTGTAACTATGCCCTAAATCACACTCATCGGCATACCCGTGCTCGGACTTGCACCCTTGCACGGGACAACGACCGACAACCTGCCGCCCGTTTAAAAACATCTGGGCCTGCGTGTCATAAAACTGCAGGGTTGACCGTTTTTCAAGCCAGCCGTTCTCATAGAGCTTTTCAATAAACTTCTGGGTAATGAGTTGGTGAACTTGACCAGAATGTCCGATGCCGCTTCCCTCATATATGGATAGGCTGATTTCGTAGGCATCTAGCGTCTTTTTCTGGGCCTCGTGATTTTGCATCACATAGTCTTCAATGCTGCCCTCAAACTCGCCCGATTCTTTGAGCTTGCGATACCCCTCTTCGATAGGTGAGCCATAGCAGTCAGTACCGCAGATGAAACGGACATTTTCTACCCCGATGCGGTCACGCAGGAAACGCGCAAAGCAGTCAGCAGGAACAAAAACTCCGCCAATATGACCGAAGTGAAGCGGTTTGTTGCCATAAGGCATACCCGCAGTTACTAAGGCGCGGCGCGGCCACCGCACACCTCCCGAGGTGTTAAATGAGTGTTCGTGAGAGTAGGTGTCCATATTATTGGGAGAGGCTGCCATCTTTCTCCAATTCCTTTAAGAAGTCGTCAAGCTTAACCGAATTCGAATTTCCCAGGTAGTCTCCAAGAAGAGATTCGAGCTCACTTCCCTGCGGCTCTAAATCAACTACCTGGTAAGAAGAGATGCCTGCAAGTTCTGCGGCTTTATTCAGGGCATCTTCTTTGGTACCGATAGCATCAGCTAAACCATAGTCAACAGCATCAGTACCTGTATAAGTAAGACCGGTGGCTAAATCTTCTACCGTCTCGCGATTGAGGTGACGTCCTTCAGCGACCGTGTCTATAAAGTTGTCATTGATTTGGTCAACCATCTTCTGATAGTGGTCACGCTCACTTTTCGTGAGAGCACGTGTGCCATAGGTTGAATCCTTACTGTTAGACGACGTAATGTTGTCGACCGAAATGCCCAGCTTATCCAAGAGCTCTGAGAGGTCGGTGACCTGCAGGGCCGTGCCAATAGCGCCTACATCGGAAGATTTTTGAACATAGATATAGTCTGCCTGCGATGAAATTTCATAGGCAGCACTGGCATTGATGGCTGCACTTGAAACAACAACAGGCTTAGAAAAGTCGCGTAGATAAATTGACATCTCCTCGCCTGCCGCGGCAGTGCCGCCCCCGGAATTTACACGCAAGACGACCGCTTTGATTCTGTCGTCTTGAGCAGCGACATCAAGCTGCTCCTTGAGTCCTTCTGGGCTAGAGGTAGAGCCATCATAACCAATAGTCCCATCGATGGTAATAACACCAATGGTGTCGCCCTCAATAAGCCCAAGCCCACTTGAGGAAGAAGCAGATGAGCACGAGAATATCCCGAAGAGAATAAGAACAAAAGCAAGGATGACGGCTACAAGGCCTACAATCCATCCCTTTCCTTTTTTTGGTTCCATGACCGGACTTGCCGGTTGAACAGGATACTCCGGCGACCCGTACGGAGAAGCGGCATAGGCCCCTTGCGGCGGCGTCGGCGCGAAGCCTACCTCATTATTTTGATTAGGCTCATTTGGCATGCAAACCTCCGTATCTTTTGCCACGGGTTCATATTATCGCATGAGAGATATCCCGTGCGAACTATGAACAAAGAATGGCTAGATTTCGAAGGAGTCATCCTTGGTGCTGTGCTGTGCCTTGCGTGCGGTACGAATCAGGAACTCTTGGTTCGTGTCAGTGCGCTTTAAGGACTTGATAAGCATATCCATGGCACGTTCCACGTTGTTCATGTTCGCAAGAATGCGGCGAACTGCCCAGATGAGAGGAGCCTCTTGCGGATCCATGAGCAGTTCTTCTTTACGAGTACCGCTCGCAACCGGGTCAATTGCCGGGAAAATGCGCCTGTCGGCGAGTTCTCGATCTAAGCGCAGCTCCATATTGCCTGTACCCTTAAACTCTTCGAAGATAACCTCATCCATCTTCGAACCCGTTTCGATAAGGGCAGAAGCAAGGATGGTTAAGCTGCCACCAAACTCAATATTACGAGCAGCACCGAGAAAACGCTTTGGTGGATACAGAGCGGTCGAATCAACGCCACCAGAAAGGATGCGTCCGCTGGCGGGTTGGGCAAGGTTGTAGGCGCGTGCAAGACGCGTAATGGAGTCGAGCAAGATAACAACATCGCGCCCACACTCAACTAAACGCTTTGCGCGCTCAATCACCAGTTCGGCAACCGCGATATGATTTTCGCTTGGCATGTCAAAGGTAGAAGAAATAACCTCGCCTTTGATGGAACGTTCCATATCAGTAACTTCTTCAGGACGTTCGTCCACAAGAAGACACATCAGGTAGACCTCTGGATTATTGGCGCTTATAGAAGCAGCAATATCTTTCAAAATGGTCGTTTTGCCTGCTTTAGGCGGAGAAACAATGAGGCCACGCTGACCTTTACCGATAGGTGCCACCAAGTCGATAACACGCGCCGTCAGTGTGTTGGCACCGTGCTCCATTAAGAGACGCTCATCAGGATAGACCGGCGTAAGGTCGGAGAAATGCTTACGACCTGCAATTTCTTCAACCGGTATATCGTTTACCGTTAACACGGTCTGAATAGCTGCGTATTTTTCGTTATCGCGCGGCGGGCGGGTTTGGCCAACAATCTTGTCGCCCTTGCGAAGACCATTTCTGCGAATGGTAGAAGTGCTGACATAGCAGTCGGTATCCCCAGGTAAATAGCCTTCAGTGCGCAAAAAGCCATATCCGTCTGAGAGAACGTCGAGAATACCTTCAACTTCTGCGAAACCTTCAGCCTTTACGCTTGCTTCAAAAACAACATCAACAAGCTCGGCCTTTTTAAGGCCACTTGGATCGATTTCGAGTTCTTGTGCTTTAGCGCGAAGGTCAACCACCTTAAGCTTTGAGAGATCTTCACGCGTGATGCTTGGAGTAGGCTCAGCTTTTTGCTGATCATGATGTTTACGCTGGCGACGGTGGTTTGACTGCTTGGCCGCATGGGCCTCTTCTTGTGCAGAAGGCTTGGAATCCCGGCGGGCTTTTTCGGACTTTTTCTTAGTCTTTTCAGCTTTCGCATCTTTTGCAGCAACTGCGCGGCGGCGAGAACCAACAGCCTTTGCTCCCGTCGTCAAACTCGTCGAACGCCTACGTGGACGAGCTATTTCTTCAACCGGATTTTCTTCGATAGTTTCAGTAGCGGTATCAGACATCTTACTTAACTTTCTCCCAGTCCTTCATAAAGGCATCCAGTCCGCGGTCAGTGAGAGGATGCTGAATCATTTTCTTTAAAACTTTGAAAGGTACCGTGGCAATATCAGCACCCATGAGAGCAGCCTGGGTTACGTGATTTGCACTACGAATGGAGGCAGCGATGATTTCTATTCCCTCACCGTTTACGGTCGAGTCGCTGAAATCATAGTTGTTAATGGCGGTAACTACATTGCCCAGCTGATCAAGGCCGTCTTCTGAAATATCGTCGAAGCGGCCGATGAAGGGGCTGATATAGCGTGCACCTGCGCGAGCTGCAAGAATTGCTTGAGGAACAGAGAAGCAAAGAGTCATGTTGACGGCGATACCCTCGTCTGCAAGCGTGCGCGTTGCGGCAAGACCCTCCACCATAGTCGGAATCTTGACGACCACGTTGGGAGCTATTGCAGCAAGCTCACGGGCATCGCGGATAATGTCCTCACGGGTCATCGCAACGGTTTCTGCCGAAACTGGTCCATCAACAATCTCGCAGATGCGCTTGATGTGATTCGGAAAGTCGTCCAACTTACCACCGATGCGCGCATACAACGATGGATTGGTGGTTACGCCCGCTAAAGCGCCCCAGCTTGCTGCCTCTTCAATCTCAGCAATATCGGCAGTATCCAGAAAAAATTTCACTCTTGCCTCCTTGCAGGTTTACGAGTTCGGCGCGGGCAGGCGCCAACGCACGAAGCCATTTACAACATGGGAATATTACGAGTATGACAAAGCTGATTCCTACTTAGCTTCCCCTATCAGAACACAGACATCTTCATAAAACGGAGCGAAGGAGCTGTTCTTTGGGATTGATATGCGCCTATGGTAAAACAAGAAAAGTCCTCATGCAAGAACCATTTCTTGGCTTAAGTTCAATCCAAAACTTCCTCATCTTATACAGGAAAACTAAAGGTCAAAAGAGCGATAGAAGCAAGACTGGTGACCGGTATGGCAGGCAGGACCCGCAGGGCGAACCTTTGCAAGAAGAGTATCTTCATCGCAGTCATAGCTTAGGCTAATAAGCTCCTGCGTGTTGCCTGAACTTTCTCCCTTGTGCCAAAGCTTTTGGCGAGAACGTGAGAAAAACCAAGTACTGCGTTGCTCAAGCGTCAGGCGGATTGACTCTTCGTTCATCCATGCCATCATCAAAACCTCACGTGAGTCGGCGTCTTGGACGATGCAGGGAATTAAGCCGGCTTCGTTAAATTTTAAATCCTTGATTTCCACGATTGCCTACCTAGAGTCGAACTGGAATGCCTTCTTTTTTGAGGTACTCCTTCACTTCACGAATAGTAAATTCACCAAAGTGAAAGACGCTTGCAGCAAGAACAGCATCGGCCTCACCCTCCAGGATGCCCTCCGCAAAGTGCTCAAGTTTCCCGACGCCTCCTGACGCAATGACTGGAATGCTTACCGCACGAGCAACGGCACGTGTTAACGCACAGTCAAATCCGTCGCGCGAACCATCGCGATCCATGCTGGTCAAAAGGATTTCTCCTGCTCCACGTGCTTCGGCTTCTTGCGCCCACGCTTGAACATCAAGACCTGTTGGCTTTGTACCACCCGCAACATAGACTTCCCACTTATTAAACGCCCCTGCCACGTGTTTTGCATCGATAGCGCAGATAATTGCTTGGCTCCCAAATGCTGCCGCGGCTTCTGTCAATAAGGCCGGATGAGCAACTGCAGCAGAATTAACGGAAACTTTGTCTGCTCCCGCTGCAACCATGGTACGGATATCATCGACCGTTCTGAATCCACCACCAACGGTATAAGGCAGGTGGAGTTCTTGGGCGGCACGTGAAGCAAGCGATACCGTAGTTGCTCGATTTTCGCGTGTCGCACTGATGTCCAAAAAGACCACCTCATCGGCTTTTTGTTCGTCATAGCGCTGAGCAAGCTCAATGGGATCACCTGCGTCACGAAGGTTCACGAAGTTGACACCCTTCACAACGCGGCCGTCTTTAACATCCATGCAGGGTATGACACGTTTTGTAAGCATAGTTTTCTCCCCTATGACAGGGCTTTACAGGCCTGAACTGCCTCTTTGATATCAAGGCTTCCTTCATAAATAGCGCGGCCCGCGATGATTCCATCAATGCAGTAAGACACTCGCCCTAAAGCTTCAATATCTACAATACTTGCAATACCACCTGAGGCGGTCACAGGGTTTTCAAACGCATCAGCAATACGTTCATAGGCTTCAGTGTCAATACCGCACTGCATTCCGTCACGCGCGATATCGGTATACACCAGGTGCTTAAAGCCAAGGCGCGACATACGAGAAGCTAAATCGACTGCTTTCGTGTCAGAGCCCTCAAGCCAACCGGCTACCGCTACCCTGCCGTCACGCGCATCAATGCCTGCCGCAAGCAAGTCACCGAATCGAGCAATGGCTTCTTCCGTAAACTCTGGGTCCTTTACAAGCGCAGTTCCTAAGACAATGCGTGAGACTCCAGCCTCCGCCAAAACTTCGATGGTCTCGCAAGAGCGCACGCCTCCGCCGTATTCAAGTTTCAGATTGGTATTTGCCACAATACCGCGGGCGACATCGATGTTGTTTGATTCGCCCGTACGAGCGCCATTCAAATCAACAAAATGAACCCATGAAGCACCTTGTGACTCAAAATATGCGGCGGTCACCAAGGGGTCATTTCCATACACCGTTGCCTGGTTGTAGTCGCCTTTCGCGAGACGAACGACCGAAGCATCTAATATGTCGATAGCAGGCTCGAGAAACATGAAAACTCCTTAGACTAGCGAGACAAAATTCTTCAAAACATGCATACCAGCATCCGAGCTTTTTTCCGGATGAAACTGAAGCCCAAACGCCCAGTCTTTCCACTGGACTGCAGAAGAAAATGTATTGGCGTGCGTCGTTTGTGCGATGGTTGCAGCTGAAAGCGGCGCAGCAAAGCTGTGCGTAAAGTAGAAGAACTCACCAGCATCAATGCCATCTAAGAGAGGGCTTTGAAACGTTTCTGCAGCATACGGCTCAATGGAATTCCATCCCACGTGAGGTATTTTATATACCTTACCCGCTTCATCCTGGCGTGGCAGGGCCGAAACTCTACCCGGAAAAAGTCCTAATCCTTGCGGTCGAGCTGCATCGGATGCAGGATTATAGCCCTCGTCTCCCTCTTCAAACATAAGATGCATGCCAATACAAATCCCCAGAAAAGGTACGGCTGCATGAACGCAGTCTAAGATAACTGAAGAAAGGCCGAGGTTTTCAAGGGATGTCGCTGCATCCTTAAAGGCGCCTACGCCGGGCAAGACAATAGCGCTTGCCTTCTTAAGAACTGAGGCGTCATCGGTAATACAAACTTCTGCACCAACATAGGCAAGCCCTCGGGCGACACTTTGAAGATTTCCCTTGTGATAATCGACGACGGCAATCACAGCAGACCCTTCGTTGAAGGAAGCGCATCCTGTGCACGTGGGTCGAGTTCGCAGGCTTCACGCATAACACGCGCACATGACTTGAAGCAGGCTTCAATGATGTGGTGCGTATTTTCACCTGCAAATGACTTAAGGTGTAGGGTCAGACGCGCATTCCTTGCAAAGGCTATGAAAAATTCCTTAGCGAGCTGCGAGTCAAACGCCCCAAGCATGGTCTGAACCAGCTCAACATCCCAGCACAAAAGCCCCCGTCCCGAAATATCAACGGCAGCAAGAACCAGCGCTTCATCCATCGGCAAGGCAAGCGAGGCAAAACGGCGAATGCCACGTTTATCTCCAAGCGCTTCGTCAAATGCTTGACCTAGAACAATACCGACATCTTCAACCGTGTGATGTGCGTCTACTTCAAGATCGCCTTCAGCTTTTACCCGTAAGTCAAAAAGACCATGTCGACCAAAGGCTTCGAGCATGTGGTCGAAAAAGCCGATACCGGTAGAAATATCGGTCTTTCCACTACCATCAAGGTCTAAAGAAACTTCAATAGAGGTCTCTTTTGTCTTTCTTGAAATGTCTACTTTTCGATTGCTTGTATCACTCATCTTTAATCCTTACCAAGCATCTTTTAAGCCATTGCATCTACAATAGCAGTTAGTTCTGCAATGAACCGATCATTCTCATCCGGTTGTCCAACTGAAACACGCAGGCAGTCTTTCAGATAAGGTGCCTGAGAGAAATCGCGAATTAATATGCCCCGGTTGAAGAGCTCTTGCCATACCGCTCCTGCGTTCTTGACGTAGAAAAGCAAGTAGTTCGCACGCGACGGATAGACCCGCACCCCACGAATGCTGTTTAGCGCATCGAAAAGGCGGCCGCGCTCTTGAATAATTTCTTCAATACCCGGGTTAAAAGCTTCACGATTTTCAAAGACCACGCGCGCGATTGCCTGAGATACCGCATCGACCGAATAGGGCTGGCGCACCTTGATAAGTTCGCGAATAAGATTTTCAGAACCCATGAGGTATCCGATACGACATCCCGCCAAACAATATGCCTTCGAAAAGGTTCTCAAAATAAGAAGGTTGTCATATCGATCCAAAAGCGGGCGCACACTTTCTTGAGCAAACTCAAAGTAAGCCTCGTCTGCAAGCACCAAAGCATCCGAGGTCTTTAGAACCTGCTCTATAAATTCCGGTCGCGCCAAATCACCGCTGGGATTATTCGGCGACGTAATAATGGTGTAGTTTATATCCCCGGCGCCGAGGCGCTTTAAGATAGCCTCTTCGTCTAAGCGGTAATCTGGCTTGCGTGGTACCGAAACCACGGTTGTATTGCAGAGCTGCGCATGGTTGACATAGACCGAAAACGCCGGCGGAAAGGTGAGGAATTTCCTATTCGGTCCTCCCCACGCGAGAGCAATATCGAATAAGAGCTCGTCTCCCCCGTTACCGAGTAAAATCTGGTTTCGACTAAGCCCTTGGTCTTCGGCAATCATATCGCGCAGATCGTTTGCAAGCGGGTCGGGATAGCGATTCATAGGAACCTGACTTACGGCATCAAGAACCTGAGCTTTAACTTCTGTAGGCAAAGACCGCGTATTTTCATTCGCCGAAAGCATAACCTCGGCAGGCAGATACTTCGGATCATAGGGAGTCAAGTCAGCCAGTTGAGGTGCTGATGGATTTACCATAATCGCATCCCCCCTAGCCTTCGGCGCGTTCTTTGCGTACTTCGACACTGCGCGCATGCGCCCAAAGCCCTTCATGGCGCGCAAGGCGCATGATGGCATCGGCATCTTGAGCCAACGCCTGAGGACTATATTTGATGACGCTCGACTTCTTAACGAATTCATCGACAGACAGTGGTGAGGCATAGCGAGCAGTTCCGCCGGTAGGCAAGGTATGATTCGGACCGGCCACATAGTCGCCAACCGCCTCCGGTGTCCAAGCCCCGATGAATATGGCTCCAGCATTATGTACCATGCCGAGTGCATCCATTGCACCTTCAAAGTGCAGCTCAAGGTGCTCGGGCGCAATAAGGTTCACCGCACCCATGGCCTGAGCAAGGTCGTTGCAAATAACGATAAGACCTTGGTCGCGCAGTGATGCGAGAGTGATGTCAGAACGCGAGCTTGCCTTCATTTCCTCATCAATATTGCGCTCTACCTCATCGGCATATTCTTCTGAATAGGTCACTAAATAGCACGTTGCGAGCGGGTCATGCTCAGCCTGCGCCATAAGGTCGATAGCAACCATCTGCGGGTCGGCAGATTCGTCAGCAACGACACAAACCTCAGAAGGCCCCGCTATCATATCGATTCCCACATCACCAGAGACAATCTTTTTTGCAGCCGCAACAAAAGCGTTTCCAGGACCAGTAATCTTAGCAACCGGGTCGATGGATTCGGTACCGTATGCCAGAGCAGCAATGGCTTGTGCGCCTCCAATGGAATAAATTTCAGTTACTCCTGCGATTTGTGCTGCCTTCAAAATAACGGGATCAAGACTTCCATCCTTGGTAGGAGGTGTCACGCAAGCAATGCGCTCCACACCAGCAACTGAAGCAGGAATCGCATTCATCAAAACGGTGGACGGATAGAGAGCTCGACCGCCAGGAACATAGATGCCGACCGACTCAATCGGTGTCACTTTTGACCCGACAAGCGCGCCGTCTTCCCGTACGAAAAACCAGCTCTGTTGCTTTTGACGCTCATGAAAATCACGGATTTGGCGTTCAGCCAAAAGAAGTGCTTCTTCTGTTTCCTTATCAACCTGCGCTACTGCAGCGTCGATTTTTTCCTGCGGAACACGAAAATCCTTAAGGGACACGCCATCGAAACGTTCAGTGTACTCGCGCAAAGCAGCGTCGCCAGCTTCACGTACGTGAGCCACAATCTCCGTCGCGGCACTCAGGGCTTTTTCATTGAAAGCACCCGTGCGCTTCAGATGAGACTGCGAGAAAACTTCACCAGGATTTAGTACAACACGTCTCATAATTGCTATCCCTCCTTCTTTGACACGCACGCCGCAAGTTTCTCTGCAAGATCTTGAATACGTGCGTCAGTACGAAATGCGCAAGTGTTCGCAAAGAACCGGGCCGTCGATGATAAAACTTCATCGACTACCACGAGATTATTCTCACGCAAGGTTGTTCCCGTTGCGGTGATATCTACAATTCGTTCAGCAATTCCAGTAAGCGGTGCAAGCTCAATATTGCCATGCAACTTTACAATCTCTACCTGCGTACCAGCCTTTGCGTAGTAGGCGGCTGTGATACGCGGATACTTTGTTGCCACGCGAATGGAGCCGAGTTTTTCGTAGTGGTCCTCGATTTGTTTACGGGACCCATCGGGTTCGGCAACCACAAAACGGCAGGAACCGAAGTTCAAGTCGACCAGCTCTATCACATCAGGATTGGCCTCTAAGAGGGAATCCTCACCGCAGATGCCACAGTCCGCTGCGCCTGTTTCAACAAAGACCGGTGCATCGGTTGGGCGCACAATGATGTAGTCGACGCCGGGGTTGCTAATAATGAGCATGCGACCCGGATTATCAAGACCTGTCACGTCGAGGCCCGCAGCTTCGAGTGTTGCAATGGTATCGGCATTAAGCGAACCTTTCGGTATCGCAATGCGCAGCGGACGGTCTTGGTCTGACTCAAACGAAGCAGCGGCCATCGTTTCTTCAAGGAAGAACGCAAATCCAGCTGCGGGTCGGTCTTCGCCATAAGCGCCGAGCGTCTTGTCATAACGTCCACCACTTCCCAGTGACCGTCCAAATCCGAAAGAATTAGCCTGAAAAACGATACCTGTGTAATAGTCAAACGAACTCATGACTGAAAAATCAACCATGAGGCAAGATTCAAGTCCTGCATCAACAAGCAAGTCATAGGTCTTTTCAAAATCATCCAGGCCATCTTCGCAACCCAAAGGAGCAACAAGGTCACGTACCTTATCAATTGCCTCGCGACTACCCCGAATGCGCGGAAGAGAACGGATGGCAGAAGCAAAGACCGGTGCTGCCGGAGCAAATGACTTTGCATCACTACCTTCTGGTTTATAGCCAGCATCAGTCAAAGTATCAATTTCGACGAAATTCGAATCATGGAAGGCATCGAGTATCGCCTGAACCCATGCAGGACCCGCCCCACTTGCCTCCAAGAGAGCACGTAAAACACCGACTGTAGCAAGCGAGAGGGTAAACCTTGAAACTCCCGTGATCTTGAGCGCTTCTGCTAAAAGTGTAATCACCTCTGCATCTGCGCGGGGGCCTTCCTCACCAATACATTCGATACCAATCTGGGTTTGCTCTCGTGCCGCAGCTTGTACCAAACCAGCCGCCTCGCGGTACACACGCTGCTTATAACGGAAACGAAAAGGACCCGGTTTAGACTTCAGTCGGGTCGCACACATGCGTGCAACCTGCAAAGTAACATCGGGACGCATTGCCAAAAGATCGCCCTGTGCATCAAAGAACTTGAATGGTGACCCCGGAATTCTGCCACCAGCCTCCAAGACGGACATCATTTCAAGCGACGGCGTTTCAATGGGCTCATAACCAGCCGACGCAAACGCGGCCTGCACCTCTTGCTCAATGATTTCACGAGCTCGTGCCTCGCTCGGCAGCACGTCACGAAAACCTTGAGGAGTTATATAGTCCATCTTCCTTCCCTCTTCTCGTTTCTCGGTCGTTCCGGTCATTACTTTAGCACGCTAGAGCGCTAAAGCAAGGCTTTCCTTTGAAATATTTTTTTCTTCATAGAAGGCACAAGCTTAGAACAGCGAGGCCGTAAATGGTTCGAAATGATAATCACAAATAACCTCCCCCTCAAAGAGGTTAATCTGGTGCGACTCCCAGTCTTTTATTGGAACTATGAAGTTCATATCATGTTGGTTGAAGATGAGGCAGGCTCCCACCATGCCAACACAGAGTCCTCCGCAGGCATCATCGGCTCCTTCAGCAATCTGCAAGTCATCTGAGGAAGGAGCAGGGCCCGAAAAGTATGTCGAAGAAAAATCAAGGACGGGCTCTGATATGAGGAACCCACAGTCGCGAAGAGAATCGTTCTTTGAGAGATAGTCTACGAGTGTTTTCAGTGTTGCCTGAGCCTCATGTACATCGTAGCTTTCCTCGGCTAAGAGGTTTGTCTTTTTTGATAGACGCATGGTCTCAAGAATCCCCTCTTGGGCACAAAGAGCTGCCTCGAGTTTTCGCGCGTCATAGGCATTCTCAAAACGACCAACAATCTGTGCTGCCCGAGCACCCTGCTCTAACAGGCGTGCATACCCACGATCAGCCGCAGAGATGCCGGCCTTTACATACTGAGGCGAGAAATAGGCAAGGTAGGTGAAATGAGGCCGCAGATTGTAGGCACGCTGCTGGGGAGAAACTACGTCCGCATAGTAGAAAGATGGATTGAAACCTGTAGCCTCCATGCAGGCGGGACAGATATTTTCTTTCGAGTCGCTTGGGAGCTCAATTTCAAGCGGACAAAGACTTCGAAGGTGAGTATCGAGGTCATAGCGGCCAATACAATACCGAGGTTCAAGCTTTTTAAGCGAAAAGGTTTTGCCTAAGGGTTGGTAGTAGATAATTTCTTGCGCATCAAGGTCATTGACGCGCAAGAACGGTTCGTCCTTATATCCGTATCCAGAAAAAACCAGACGATGCGAAGACTTCCACTGCGTCATTATTGGTCTTCCCCATTCAAAAGTTTCAAAGTCTTTGTTAACCTCATTCTCTGCGCCAAATAAGCCTTCAAGATCTCTGCTCTTATTCTGCATCCAGCTTCTGAGCAAGGAGCTGGTTAATGAGCTTCGGATTGCCCTGGCCACGCATTTCTTTCATGCACTGACCAACAAAGAAACCGAGTAGGCCCTTCTTACCGCCACGATACTGGTCAACTTTATCAGGATTTTCAGCCAATACCTTTTCGATAACTGCTTCAATAGCACCGGTATCAGAGACCTGCTTCATTCCACGTTCTTCAACGATGATGGAAGGGTCTTTATCTTCGTCGAGGACAGCGGCAAAAACTTCCTTCGCTTGTTTTGAAGAGATGGCATCGCTTGCAATGAGGCCCACCAGGTCAACAGCACGTTGGGCAGTCAATGCCGTGTCTTCTAAGTCCACATCGGGATGAGCATTTAGGTAGGCAGTGACATCGTTTAAAAGCAAGTTTGCCAAAGGTTTCGCAAGCTTTCTTGCCTCTTTGCCCGCAATCTGCATGGCGGCTTCAAACAGGTTTGCACAGGCTTCGTTTCCTACCACATGACGGCCATCATAGTTCGAAAGCCCATACTCCTTCTCGAAACGACTCGCCTTTTCATCGGGAAGCTCCGGCAGCTTTGCACGTACGCTCTCAATGAAGTCATCGGATAAGTCAAAGGGAGCAAGGTCCGGTTCCGGGAAGAGTCGGTAGTCATCAGCTGTTTCCTTAACACGCATAACGATGGTACGTTTTGCCGTCGGGTCCCAGTGACGCGTTTCTTGATAGATTTGTCCGCCTTCTTCCAAAACTTGTGCCTGACGGCAAATCTCATAAGCTAAGCCGTCATGCAAGTTTTTAAAGCTGTTCATATTCTTTAGCTCGGTTTTGACGCCCAGCTTTTGAGAACCCCTCCGACGCAGGCTTACATTGCCGTCACAGCGCAGGGATCCTTCCTCCATTGAACAGTCTGAAATATGAATAGCCAAATAAATCTGGCGCAGTTTCTGCATAAAGAGACGCGCCTCTTCGGGGGTGCGCAAGTCGGGCTCGGTAACTAGCTCAATGAGCGGTGTTCCTGCACGGTTGTAATCCACAAGTGAATGAGTAGCCCCAGCAATACGCCCCTCATCGCCTCCGATGTGAATCATTTTGCCCGCATCTTCTTCCATATGAATACGGGTAATACCCACGTGAGCCGTATACCCCTCTTCAGTACGCACAACATTGCCGCGACTCTCACCAACGGCAAGGTCATCAATATCAACGCGCTCAGCAACACCCTTTGTGTCCACATTAAGGTCGAGATGCCCCCGCATACAAAAAGCAATGGGTCCCTGCGTTGTCTGGAAGTTTTTGGTCATATCGGGATACATATAGTTCTTGCGATAGAGCATAGAATGCTTCTCGATATCACAGTTTGTCGCAAGACCAGCTAAAACGATTGACTCAATAGCGGCCTTATTCGGTACCGGAAGGGCACCTGGCAGACCAAGGCAAACAGGGCAGGTATGCGTATTAGGCTCTGCGCCATATTCAAGCTTACATCCGCAGAACATCTTGGTATTGAGGGTGGTAAGCTCCGCGTGAATCTCAAGTCCAATAACTGCTTCCCAGTCTTTCAGAACTTCTTCGAGCTTTTTCATGCCAGACCCCCCTTCTCGTCTGCGAAACCTTCTGGAATAAATAATGGGGCAATAGAAGCCTTGCCATATGCCTCTTCTAATGCAGCAGCTGCACGCAAGATGTTTTCATCCTTGAACTGAGGACCGATGAGCTGTGCACCAACTGGCATATGAGACTGAGCTCCTAAGCCAATCGGCATGCTCAGGCCGCCGTTTCCCGCAATGTTAATAGAGATGGTAAACATATCGGCAAGATACATCTCAGTTGGGTCAGATACCTCGCCGAGTTTAAAAGCCGTCCGGGGGCTTACCGGCGCCAAGATAACATCCACTTTTTCAAACGCCCGGCGATAGTCTTGGGTAATAAGCGTTCTTACCTGTTGAGCAGGATAGTAATAGGTGTCATAAACCCCTGATGAAAGTAGGTAAGAACCGAGCATAATGCGCCTGCGCGCCTCGTCCCCAAAACCCTTGGCACGGCTTTCTTCATACTGTCCGCCCAGATCTGCATGCCCCGGAGCGCAATATCCGTAACGAACGGAGTCAAACCGTGCGAGGTTCGAAAACGCCTCGCAAGGACCTAGGACATAGTAGGCGCTCATGGCGGCTTGCGCGTTCGGCAGGGCCACCTCGACCAGTGTTGCGCCCATCGATTCAAGTTTAGAAGCTGCTTCTTCTATCTTCTCTTTGACTTCCGCCGTCAGACCTTGCGCGTCCATGAACTCACGGACGATACCCACCTTTAATCCCTGGGCACCTTTTTCAAGATCCTTCGTGTAGTCAATATGCAAATCCTGGCTCGTGCAGTCAAAGCGGTCATGACCAGCAATAGCGTCTAAGGTTAAAGCGGCATCCTCAACCGAACGTGAGAATGGTCCCACCTGGTCAAGCGAACTACCGAAAGCCACAATACCGGAACGCGAAACGCTACCATAGCTCGGCTTAAAACCAATGACACCACAAAAACTTCCAGGCTGGCGAATAGACCCACCCGTGTCAGAACCAAGTGTTACCGTGCAAAGCCCACTTGCGACAGCAGCAGCACTTCCGCCAGAAGAACCGCCCGGCACCCGGTCTAAGTCCCACGGATTTTTCGTCGGACCAAATACCGAAGTTTCCGTTGAGGAACCAAACGCAAACTCATCCATGTTCAGTTTGCCCAGCGGAATGCCTCCCGCCTCAAGCGAACGCTTCACACAAGTTGCCGTATAGGGAGAAAGATAGTTTTCAAGCATCTTGGAAGCACAGGTTGTATGTGTGCCTTCAAGATTCATATTGTCTTTAAAGCCAATAGGCACACCCAGAAGTGGACCGAGTTCTTCTCCCTTTCCATCTGCAATGGCCTTGTCAATTTCGGACGCCTGGCGAAAAGCCATATCCTGCGTCAGTTCAATAAAGCAGTTAAGCTGCCCATCATATTTCTCAATGCGCTCAAAGGCATCGCGTGCGATATCGGCCGCAGAAAAATCCTTGCTGAGCAGACCTCGACGAATCTCGCCAATGTGCATGCAGGCAAAGTTTGAGGCAGTCATCATTATCGATCGCCTCCTTCACCCAAGATGGAAGGAATAAGGAAGTATCCCCTCTCCTTTTGGGGTGCATTTTCCAATGCTTCTTCCTGTGTGAAGCTTTCCTCTACCTCATCCTCACGCATGACATTGGATAAATCTCCGATAGGATGAAAAGTCGGTTCGACTCCTTCGAGATCATAGTGAAGAATCGGGTCGAGTCCGTCGATAATGGCGTTTAAATCACGCGTCATCTGAGGAAGCTCTTCGTCAGACAAGCCAATACGTGCATATTCGGCTATATTGCGCACGTCTTGTTCACTGAGATGGTCAGTCATTGGTTTTGACCTACTTTCGTCTGCCTATTTCTGCGTAACTGCAGCCAATTATAATAACAAAGATTCTCTAAGTTACCGGGGGCGCATAAAGCTCAACTAATCGGCATCACACCGGCAATGCTCGTCGGTAAAACCCAAACGCTCTATGCTCTAAGTCTGAGATGGTACAAAGTGAAACGAGCGTATACCGGCAAAACTAGTCGGCAAAACTCGAAACAAAGTGCTTGATTATTGCCGCCGAGGTCGGCGTGCAAAGCTCCCCTTCAAGCTTCTTCTCGCATACAGGAATGCCCGTATTCAAAATTGCCGCCGTCGCTGGAGCAGGAATGTCGAGTATACCGTGGGCGCACTCTACCGTACCACTGCCCGTTTGAACCGGTGTCGCGGTAATTTTTTCTGGATTCAGAGCCTCGATACAAAGACAGATAATTGCAACGTTGCGAATACCTGCCGCCCTACCTACTTCATGAAAGTGTGTTTCTTCGACGCTGCATCCGTGAACCTGGGCTTCAGCACGCGCAAGTATCTCATAGATGTCACGCATGTCCTGTTTTACCCGGTCACTTACCGGAAGGTAGCGCACGGTGGTAAGTACTTCTTCAAGGTTGTTGTGGTGCTTGTCTGGAACTTCAAGGTTGCCCGCCTCATCCGTAACCTTATCTTGTGCTGAGACGCTGAGCTGGGCTACCACCTGGTCATAAATTGACTGACGGCGTGCGTCACGTCTAAAGTCGAAGTGCAAATTCATATAGGCCTCCTCCAAAATGCCTCGATGAGGCACAGCTATTTGTTTTTTTGACGGTTGATGAGACTTGCTTGATAACCTGCGCCAAAACCATTGTCGATATTAACGACCGATACACCTGACGCACAGGAATTAAGCATAGCAAGTAGCGCCGTTATTCCTCCGAATGAAGCGCCGTATCCAACGCTTGTTGGTACCGCAATAACGGGGCAGGAAACGAGTCCTCCGATAACGCTTGGTAGAGCGCCTTCCATGCCGGCAACCGCAACCACACAACTTGCATCCGACAAATCATCCATATAAGACAAAACACGATGAATGCCTGAGACACCTACATCATAGATACGCTCTACCTTATTTCCGAGTGCCTCGGCGGTAAGTGCTGCTTCTTCTGCAACAGGCAAGTCGCTCGTCCCCGCACAGGCAACAACAATATAGCCTTCTCCTTGTGGTTGCGGCATATGCCCCACAATACCAACGCGGACATCTGGGTAGTAGGTAAATGCAAGATTGAGCTGCGTTTCGACCTGAGAGGCTTTCTCTACGTCAAGACGCGTTATTAAAACACAATCCTCTCCCCCGTCGGCGAGGTCTTGCGCAATGCCTGCTATTTGGGCAGCGGTCTTTCCAGCGCCATAGATAACTTCAGAGAAACCCTGTCTGATGTGACGGTGGTGGTCAACCTTGGCATAGTCTAAATCTGAAAACGGAGCGGCCTTCAGTTTACGAACAGCGTCAT